>NZ_JBHSOA010000004.1:22010-105121 GCF_042655885.1 Streptomyces chlorus | reverse complement strand
CCCGATAAGGCTCCATGTCGTCGCCGGTCCCGACGCGGGCGGCGTCCATCTGCTGCACGGCGGGGACCGGCGCACCTCACCGCTGCTGCGCGCCTCACTTGCCGTAGGCGAGCATCAGCTTTTCCTTCGTGTCGTCATTGCCGGTCAGCCGTGTGGTCGAGATGTAGAAGCGGCCGTCGACCCAGTCGATCGACTTGCTGAAGAAACCGTTCTCGATGGCTGCGGTGCCCTGCGGGTTCTGCAGCAGCGTGGCCGGCTCGTGGCTGCTGCCGGTGGTCGGAATGGACACAATCCGGCCGCCCCCGTCGTACGACGGCTCCACGTAGGCGATGAGCTTGCCGCCCTCGGCCTTCATGGGCACCATCGAGTCCGACGCGGGGGACTTCACCCGCCACTTCTCCTTGCCGGTGGCGAGACTGACCGCGACGATCTCGTTGGCCCCGGTGGTCGCCTTGGTGGGCAGGTAGAGGGTGTCCCCCTCGACGACGACGCCCTCGCAGCCCTGGAGGTCACGGGCGAGGATGGCCCAGCCGCACTCGGCGGAGAAGTCCTCGTCGACGGAGACCTGGGAGCGGATCGAGCCGCCGGCGCCCAGCGTGGAGATGTTCCACGCCTTCTTGTCCTGGTTGGTGCTGTAGATGACCACCGGGTCGACGGAGTAGGCGCGCTCGACGCGCCAGCCCTTGTCGAACTTCTGGGTCCACTTGACCTTGCCGGTCTTCGGGTCGAGCTCCTGGACCTCGTCGTGCTCGTTGTTACCGCCCGCGCCGCAGGACGCGACCTGGATCAGCCGCTCGCCGCCCGCGAACCCTGCCGGGAAGCATGCCTCGCCGTACTTCCTCTTGTCGTACATCTTGTCGCCGGTCGTCACGTCGAACGCGGTGCCGGACTGCGAGCGGCCCACCATCAGCGTGTTGCCGCTGAGGGTCATCTCGATGGAGAGCACGGAGTCGAACAGCGCGCCGTCGTCGACCTTCTGCGTCCAGCCCTTCTCGCCGGTGTTGAGGTCGACGAGCTGGAGCTGGTTGCACTTGGCGCGGTCGCTGCTGCCGCTCATGTACGCGATGACGACCTTGTCGTCGGACGTCTTCTCCGAGGTGACCGCGCAGATCTTCTGCGGGAGGACGAGGGGCTCCCAGGTCGGCTTGCCGTCCGCGACGTTGTAGGCGGAGAGCTCCTTGTAGGCCGCCTTCACCGCTGTTTTGCCGGTGATCCACATGCCGGGGGCGTCGGCTCCGGAACCGGGCGCGTCGGGCGCCTCCTTGTACCAGAGCACCTTGGACTCGCCGGACTTGCGGCCCTCGTTGAGGTCCTCGGGTCCGGAGTCGCCGTCGCCGCTGCCGTCACCCGGGTTGACCGGAGCGCCGGAGGGCTGGGGCTTGGGATCGTCGCTCTGCTGGGCGACGGGCTTCTTGTCCTTCTCCTCGTCGCCGCCGGAGACCGCCCACACTGTGCCGCCGATGGCGAGCAGCACCGCCACCGCACCGCCGATGATCATGACAGGCTTGCCCTTGAAGGGGTTGCGGGAGCCGGGTCCCGGCGGCGGGGTGCCGGGCGCGCCCGGGAACTGCGGCTGCGGGTAGCCGTACCCCGGCTGCTGCCCGTACGGGCCGGGCTGCTGCGGCGGCCCGTAGGGGCCGGAAGCGTACGGTCCGGGGGCGTACGGTCCGGGCTGCTGTCCGTACGGTCCCGGCTGCTGTCCGTACGGTCCCGGCTGCGGCTGCGGTTGCCCGTACGGTCCCGGCTGCTGCGGAGGCGGGGTCTGCTGCGGGTAGCCGTACCCAGGCTGCGGCGGTCCGGACGGCGGGCCCTGCGGAGGCTGCGGGGCCGGAGCCCCGAAACCGCCACCCGGCGCGGGCGGGTCCTGCGGTGCTCCGAAGCCACCCTGCGGCGGCTGACTGGGCGGCTGAGCCATCAGCGTGTTCCCCCTTGCTCACTGATTTTTAGCCACACCCTGAGGTACGCGATGTTCCCAGAGTCGTATTCACACGGTTCCGACGGTTCTCGGACGGGCTCTTTCTATCACCCGGTACCGACAGGTCACCGGGTCCCGTCCACCGCTGTTCCCAAGGGAGAACCCGCCTGTGATACGTCCGTTACGCGCCTCCACGCCCCCTTCACACCCCGCACGCCCCGCGCACGAACCCGCGCCCGGACCTGCACCGGGGCGTGCGGGGGTGTGCGGGGTACCTGTGCGGGGACGCGGCAGGGGTCGGGAGTACGGTGCGGCCGAGGTCAGGCGTCCTCGGCGAGTTCCAGCCACTGCAGTTCGAGCGCGTCCCGCTGACCGGCCGTCTCCCGCAGCTCGGCGTCGAGTTGGGCCACCTTGGCGAAGTCCGTGGCGTTCTCGGCGATCGCGGCGTGCAGCTTGGCCTCCTTCTCGGAGACCTTGTCGAGCTGCCGTTCGATCTTCTGCAGTTCCTTCTTGGCGGCGCGCACGTCGGCGGCGCTCTTCTCGGGGACGACGTCCGCGGCCGGCTTCGCCGACGAAGGTGGGGTGGCGGACGTGGCGACCGCCTCCTCCATCTTCTTGCGCCGCTCCAGGTACTCGTCGATACCGCGCGGCAGCATCCGCAGGGCACCGTCGCCGAGCAGGGCGAACACCCGGTCGGTGGTGCGCTCGACGAAGAACCGGTCGTGGGAGATGACGATCATCGAGCCGGGCCAGCCGTCGAGGACGTCCTCGAGCTGGGTGAGGGTCTCGATGTCGAGGTCGTTGGTGGGCTCGTCGAGGAAGAGGACGTTGGGTTCGTCCATGAGCAGCCGCAGCAGCTGGAGCCGCCGCCGTTCACCGCCGGACAGGTCGCCGACGGGCGTCCACTGCTTGTCCTTGTTGAAGCCGAACGTCTCGCACAGCTGCCCGGCGGTCATCTCGCGCCCCTTGCCGAGGTCGACGCGCTCCCGGACCGCCTGCACGGCCTGGAGCACCCGCCAGGTGGGGTCGAGTTCGGCGACCTCCTGGGAGAGGTAGGCAAGTTTGACCGTCTTGCCGACGTGGATCCGTCCCGCCGTGGGCTGGGTCTCGCCCTCGCTGCGGGCGGCCTCGGTCAGGGCCCGTAGCAGGGACGTCTTCCCGGCACCGTTGACGCCGACCAGGCCAAACCGGTCACCGGGGCCGAGCTGCCAGGTGAGGTGCTTGATCAGCACCTTGGGACCCGCCTGGACGGTGACGTCCTCGAGGTCGAAGACCGTCTTGCCGAGCCGGGAGGAGGCGAACTTCATCAGCTCGCTGCTGTCCCGGGGCGGCGGGACGTCCTTGATCAGCTCGTTGGCGGCCTCGACGCGGAAGCGTGGCTTGGACGTCCGCGCGGGTGCCCCGCGGCGCAGCCAGGCCAGCTCCTTGCGGACCAGGTTCTGCCGCTTGACCTCCTCGGTGGCGGCGATGCGCTCCCGTTCGGCGCGGGCGAAGACGTAGTCGGTGTAGCCGCCCTCGTACTCGTACACGTCACCGCGCTGCACGTCCCACATGCGGGTGCAGACCTGGTCGAGGAACCAGCGGTCGTGGGTGACGCAGACGAGTGCGGAGCGCCGCTCCCTCAGGTGCCGGGCGAGCCAGGCGATGCCCTCGACGTCGAGGTGGTTGGTGGGCTCGTCGAGGACGACCAGGTCCTGGTCGTCGATGAGCAGCTTGGCGAGCGCGATCCGGCGCCGCTCGCCACCGGACAGCGGTCCGATGACGGTGTCCAGGCCCTTGGGGAATCCCGGCAGGTCCAGGCCGCCGAACAGCCCCGTCAGGACGTCCCTGACCTTGGCGTTGCCCGCCCACTCGTGGTCGGCCATGTCGCCGATGACCTCGTGCCGGACCGTGGCCTTCGGGTCGAGGGAGTCGTGCTGGGTCAGCACGCCGAGGCGCAGCCCGCCGGAGTGCGTGACCCGCCCGGTGTCCGCCTCCTCCAGTTTGGCGAGCATCCGGATCAGGGTGGTCTTGCCGTCGCCGTTGCGCCCGACGACACCGATGCGGTCCCCCTCCGAGACGCCCAGGGAGATGCCGTCGAGGAGGGCACGGGTGCCGTACACCTTGCTGACGTTCTCGACATTGACGAGATTGACGGCCATGACGCTCCTGAACCAAGGGGGATGGATCGACCCTCCAGGGTAGTCGCGCGCGACGGGCCGCTCGCCGGGTCGCCCACGGGGCCGATCGCCGGGCCGGGGGAACGGGCCTCGTACTCCGCCGGAGACGGACCGCGGACTGCGGACTGCGGACCGGGGTCCGGACCGGCGTCCGGGGCGGTCCGATCGCGGACCGGAGTCCGGGCGGCCGGCGCGGTGCCTACGCGTCGTCCAGCACGGTCGCGCCCGGTACCGGTCCCGCCGCCGTGCGGACCGTCCGGCAGGTGCCCGAGGCCCGCAGCACCGACGCCGCCTCGGCCGCCGACTCGGCGTCGGCGGCCAGGAACGCGGTGGTCGGCCCGGACCCGGAGACCAGGGCGGTCAGCGCGCCCGCCGCCCTGCCCACCGCGAGGGTGTCGGAGAGCTCGGGGAAGAGGGAGAGGGCGGCGGGCTGGAGGTCGTTGGAGACCGAGGCGGCGAGGGCGACGGCGTCGCCCTTGGCCAGGGCGTCGAGCAGGGGCTGCGCGGCCACGGGCTCGGGGATGTCCCGGCCCTCGGCCAGCCGGTCGAACTCCCGGAAGACCGCCGGGGTGGACAGCCCTCGCCGTGCCATCGCGAACACCCAGTGGAAGGTGCCACCGACCTCCAGCTCCGTCAGTCTCTCGCCCCGCCCGGTGCCCAGCGCCGCCCCGCCCACCAGCGCGAACGGCACGTCGCTGCCCAGCTCGGCGCAGATGTCGAGCAGTTCCTGCCGCGAGGCGCCGGTCCCCCACAGCGCGTCGCAGGCCAGCAGGGCGCCGGCGCCGTCGGCGCTGCCGCCCGCCATGCCGCCGGCGACGGGGATGTCCTTGGTGATGTGGAGGTGCACGTCGGCGTCCCGGCCGTACCGCTCGGCGAGCGCGAGGGCCGCGCGGGCGGCGAGGTTCGTACGGTCCAGGGGCACCTCGGCGGCGTCCGAACCCTCGCAGGTGACGCGCAGGCCGCCGGCGGAGGGCGTGACGGTGACCTCGTCGTGGAGGCCGACCGCGAGGAAGACGTTGGCCAGGTCGTGGAAGCCGTCGGGGCGGGCCGCGCCGACCGCGAGCTGGACGTTGACCTTGGCGGGCACGCGGACGGTGACGCTCACGCGACGGGCTCCTCGGGTGACTGCTTCGGTTCCCGCTGCTTCGGTTCCCGCTGCCCCCGCCGTTCCTTGGGCTCGGCCTGCCCCTTGGGCTCGGCCTGCCCCTTGGGCTCGGCCTGCCCCTTGGGCTCGGCCTGCCCCTTGGGCTCGGCCTGCCCCTTGTGCTCGGCGATGCGCGCGAACTCCTCGACGGTCAAGGACTCGCCGCGGGCCTGCGGCGACACCCCGGCGGCGACCAGTGCGGTCTCCGCCGCCGCGGCCGAGCCCGCCCATCCGGCGAGGGCGGCCCGCAGGGTCTTGCGGCGCTGGGCGAAGGCCGCGTCGACGACGGCGAAGACCTCGCGCCGGGTGGCGGTGGTCTTCAGCGGCTCGTCGCGGCGGACCAGGGAGACCAGGCCGCTGTCGACGTTGGGCGCCGGCCAGAACACGCTCCGCCCGATGGCGCCGGCCCGCTTGACCTCGGCGTACCAGTTGGCCTTGACCGAGGGCACGCCGTACACCTTCGAGCCGGGCGGGGCGGCGAGCCGGTCGGCGACCTCGGCCTGGACCATGACGAGGGTGCGTTCGATGCTCGGGAAGGTTTCGAGCATGTGCAGCAGCACCGGGACGGCCACGTTGTAGGGCAGGTTGGCGACCAGCGCGGTCGGGGCGGGGCCGGGCAGCTCGGTGACCCGCATCGCGTCGGAGTGGACCAGCGCGAACCGGTCGGCACGCTCCGGCATCCGGGCCGCGACGGTCGCGGGCAGGGCGGCGGCGAGGACGTCGTCGATCTCGACGGCGGTGACCCGGTCGGCGGCCTCCAGCAGCGCCAGGGTGAGCGAGCCGAGCCCCGGTCCGACCTCGACGACCACGTCGTCGGGGCGGACCTCGGCGGTGCGCACGATACGGCGGACCGTGTTCGCGTCGATCACGAAGTTCTGGCCGCGCTGCTTGGTGGGCCGTACGCCGAGCGCGGCCGCGAGTTCGCGGACGTCGGCGGGGCCCAGGAGGGCGTCGGGGGTGGGGCTGGTCACGGGACAAGGGTACGGGGCGCGGGACCCCGCGGGTCACGCCTGTGGATAACCGAAGGCCCGGGCCGTGTTCGCCGCGAGGGCCGTGGCGAGGGTGTCCTCGTCGGTACCGCGTACGGCCGCCATGGCGCGCACGGTGACCGGCACCAGGTACGGGGCGCCCGGCCGGCCGCGGTAGGGCACCGGCGTCAGGAACGGGGCGTCGGTCTCCACCAGGACGAGCTCCAGCGGGGCGACGGCGAGGGCGTCGCGCAGGTTCTGGGCGTTCTTGAAGGTGACGTTGCCGGCGAACGACATGAAGTACCCGGCGCGGGCGCAGATCTCCGCCATCCCGGCGTCCCCCGAGTAGCAGTGGAAGACGGTGCGTTCCGGTGCGCCCTCCTCCTTGAGTACGCGCAGCACGTCGGCGTGGGCGTCGCGGTCGTGGATCACCAGGGCCTTGCCGTGCCGCTTGGCGATCTCGATGTGGGCGCGGAAGGACCGCTCCTGCGCCTCCTTGCCCTCGGGCCCGGTGCGGAAGTAGTCCAGTCCGGTCTCGCCGACGCCCTTGACCTGGGGCAGCGCGGCCAGCCGGTCGATCTCGGCGAGCGCCTCGTCCAGGGCCGCGTCCCCGCCGGGCTCCCGCGCCCCCTGCCGCGACCATCCGTCGGGATCTCCGTGCACGATGCGCGGCGCCTCGTTCGGGTGCAGCGCGACGGTCGCGTGGACGCTCTCGTACGCGGCGGCCGTCTCCGCGGCCCAGCGTGAGCCCGCGAGGTCGCAGCCGACCTGGACCACGGTCGTCACGCCCACGGACGCGGCCTTGGCGAGGGCTTCCTCCACCGTGCCGGACTGCATGTCGAGGTGGGTGTGCGAGTCCGCGACCGGCACCCGCAGCGGCTCCGGGAGTGGCGGGGCGGCGTTCCTGTCCGACGTGTCCGAGGTGGTCTCGGTGGCGGTGCCGGTGGCGGTGTCGCGGGCGTTCGAAGGCATGCCCCGATCCTACGGATCGCACGGAACCGGCATCCCCACCGCGGGAACGGCCGGTTCGTCCCTCCCGGCGCCACCCGGACCTTCTGCCGACACCGGCTGCACGCGTCCCGAAGGGGCGCGGGACCGTATCGCTCTGCGGCTCCGCCGCGTGGGCGCGGCCGGCCGCACACCACCAGCGGCCCGCGACGAAGCCGACCGCCGACGGCGTTACCCGCCCCGCTCACCCCGTGGAGCGCTTCGCCGCCACCACGGCGTCGAAGACCTCCCGCTTGGGCACCCCCGCCTCCACGGCGACCGCCGCGATGGCCTCCTTGCGCCGCTCCCCCGCCTCCTCGCGCACCCCTACCCGGCGCACCAGCTCGGCGGCGTCCACTTCCTCGGGCCCGTGGTCCGGGGCGCCCTCGACGACGACGGTGATCTCGCCGCGTACGCCCTCGGCCGCCCATGCGGCCAGCTCGGCCAGCGGACCGCGCCTGACCTCCTCGTACGTCTTGGTCAGCTCACGGCAGACGGCGGCGCGGCGCTCGGTGCCGAACACCTCGGCCATCGCGGCGAGCGTGGCGTCGAGCCGGTGCGGGGACTCGAAGTAGACGAGGGTGCGCCGCTCCCCGGCGACCTCCCGCAGCCGCCCCAGCCGCTCCCCGGCCTTGCGGGGCAGGAACCCCTCGAAGCAGAACCGGTCGACGGGGAGCCCGGACAGGGCGAGCGCGGTGAGCACGGCGGACGGTCCGGGCACGGCGGTGACCTTGATGTCCCGCTCGACGGCGGCGGCGACCAGCCGGTATCCGGGGTCGGACACCGAGGGCATCCCGGCGTCCGTCACCAGGAGCACGCGGGCACCGCCCGCCAGCTCCTCGACCAGTTCGGGCGTACGGGCGGACTCGTTGCCCTCGAAGTAGGAGACCACCCGTCCCTTGGGGGTGACGCCGAGCGCCTGGGTCAGCCGCCGCAGCCGCCGGGTGTCCTCGGCGGCGACGACGTCGGCGCCGGCCAGTTCCTCGGCGAGCCGGGGCGGGGCGTCGGAGACGTCGCCGATGGGGGTGCCTGCGAGTACGAGGATTCCGGTCACTCCCTCATCCTCCCAGGGCCATGGCACCCACGAGGACGGGCCGTGCCCGCTCCCGGTGCGGCGGAGTCGGGCATACCGGGCCCATACCTCCCATGCACGGGACTCGCACAGGGCCATTCCCTACGATGGCGCGGTGACGAGTACCGCGTCCTCCACGGACACCCGGCAGGAACAGCCGCCGCAGGACCAGCAACCGTCGTGGCAGCGGCGGCTCCGCCGTTTCGGCTACACGGCGAGGCCCGGGGGCGACGTCCGCGACCGCTTGGTCCCGCCGTACACGAAGCCGTCCGGCAGACTGTGGACGGCGCTCGGGGTGCCGCCGTCGCTCGGCGACAGGATCACGCGCTGGTCGGGCTGGGGCGGTCCGCTGCTGGTCACGCTGCTGGCGGGGGTGCTGCGCTTCTGGGACCTGGGCAGCCCCAGGAAGGTGATATTCGACGAGACGTACTACGCGAAGGACGCGTGGGCGCTGGTCCACCGCGGCTTCGAGGTCGACTGGGACAAGGCCGCGGACAAGCTGATCCTCTCCTCCGGTGGGGACGTCTCCATCCCGATCGAAGCGGCGTATGTGGTGCATCCGCCGGTCGGCAAGTACGTCATCGGGCTGGGCGAGCTGATGTTCGGGTTCGACCCGTTCGGCTGGCGGTTCATGACGGCCATGCTCGGCACGCTCTCGGTCCTGATGCTGTGCCGGATCGGCCGGCGCCTGTTCCGCTCGACGTTCCTCGGCTGCCTGGCGGGCGCGCTGATGGCGGTGGACGGCCTGCACTTCGTGATGAGCCGCACCGCGCTGCTCGACGGGGTGCTGATGTTCTTCGTGCTGGCGGCCTTCGGCTGTCTGGTCGTCGACCGGGACCGGGCGCGGGAGAAGCTCGCGGCCGCACTGCCCGTGGGCACCGACGGCAGGACCCTGCCGGACGCGCACATCGCCGAGACCGCGCGGCTGGGCCTGCGGCCGTGGCGGCTGGCGGCGGGGCTGATGATGGGCCTGGCGTTCGCCACGAAGTGGAACGGCCTGTACATCATGGCCGCGTTCTGTGTGATGGCGGTGCTGTGGGACGTCGGCTCCCGCCGGACCGCCGGCGCCCGCGGCCCCGTCCGGGCCGTGGTGAGGCGCGACCTGGGCTGGGCGTTCCTGTCCACGGTGCCGGTCGCCCTGGCGACGTACCTCATCTCCTGGATCGGCTGGTTCCGCTCCCCGGACGACGGCAGCGGCGGCTACTACCGCGAGTGGGCCGTGACCGACGGCAAGGACAGCACCTGGTCGTGGCTGTTCCCCGACTGGTGGCGCAGCTTCTGGCACTACGAGAACCAGGTGTACGAGTTCCACGTCGGCCTGTCCTCGCCGCACCCCTACGAGTCCAACCCGTGGAGCTGGATCGTCGTGGGCCGCCCGGTCTCGTTCTTCTACGAGTCCCCGGCACCCGGCACGGACGGCTGCCCGGCCGACGTGGCCGAGAAATGTGCCCGCGAGGTGCTGGCCCTGGGCACGCCCCTGCTGTGGTGGGTGGGGTGCTTCGCGCTCCTTTACGTCCTGTGGCGCTGGTTCTTCCGCCGCGACTGGCGGGCGGGCGCCATCGCCTGCGGCATCGCGGCCGGCTACCTGCCCTGGTTCTTCTACCAGGAGCGCACGATCTTCTACTTCTACTCCGTCGTCTTCCTCCCCTTCCTGTGCCTGGCGGTGGCGATGCTCCTGGGCGCACTCATCGGCCCACCCCGCGCCGGCGAGACCCGCCGCGTGGCGGGCGCCACGGCCGCGGGCGTCCTGACCCTCCTGATCGCCTGGAACTTCATCTACTTCTGGCCCATCTACACCGGGCAGGCGATCCCGATCGACGGCTGGCGGGCCCGGATGTGGCTGGACACGTGGGTCTGACACAGGTGCCCCGGAGGTGGAGCCGTGGCGATGGCACCGTTGAATCCCGAGGGCCTGCTGCCCGGCGAACGGCTCGTCCTGCGCAAGAACGCCAACGCCGTCATCGCCGTCCGGGAGGCGGGCCTGTCCCGATTCCCCCTCGACGGCCTGATGTGGACGGTGGGGATGCGAGGGGAGGAGGCCATCGGCGGTCGTCTCCACCTGACGAACCACCGGCTCGTGTTCAGGTCCCACCGCGTCAACCGTGCGCGGGGCACGTTCGGTGTCTTCCCGCCCTGCATCGAGGAGATATCGAGGAGATCCGGAACACGTCGTTCGCCCTCACCCGCCAGGTCACGGTTTCCACGGCGATGCAGGACTTCACGTTCGTCGTCCGGGGCGTTCCCGCGCTCATCGACACCATTGACCGGTACCGCGCCGGGTTCGACGACGCGTACCTCCCCGAGCCGGCCTCGTGCCGGCCGAGCCCTGGAAGGTCGGCGACGGCCTTCAGCGCTCCGCCCGCCATGAACCCCTCGACGCCGGCTTGGACCCCGTGTGCAGTCGGGGCGACGGCTTCTCGACGATCGCGGCAGCCCTCGCCCACAGGATCGACCCCCGATCCGCTCGGACCGAAGTGACCGGAGCCCTGCAGGTCATCGACCTCCTTTCACGCGCCGCCGGCCGACGCCCGCCCCCGGTCCTGACGACGGGCACCGGCGGCATGCGGGGCGGAACGTACGGGTCCTCGGAACGTGAACTTCACGTCTGCTGTTCGGGGTTGGGGCGGACCTCATCGGTGGCGGCCGGGCTCGATCTCCTTTCGGACAACAAAGGGAAACAGTCGCCCCTGCCGTCACTCCTTGTGCGTAGAGTGCTCACTCGCCGAACTTTCTGAACACGTTCAGAAGGCGTGGGGGTCCGGCGGGGGAGGGGAAGCGCCCGATGGGCAAGGGGGTCAAGGCCACCGTCATCGGCGGTGTGTTCGCGGTGATGGTGGGTGGGGCCGGGTACGGGGTCTACACCATCGTGTCGGCGGTGAACGGCGACGGGGGCGGGGGCGGTTCGGACGCGGCCGTGACGAAGAAGTCCGGGCCGCCGGACAAGGAGGAGGTCGAGAAGGCGAGCGGGACGTTCTTCGCGGCCTGGGAGAAGGGGCAGGCGGCACAGGCGGCGTCGTACACGAACAACGCCGAGGGCGCCGCCCCGCTGCTGGCGGCCTACGGCGAGGACGCCCGCATAGCCGACGTCGAGATCACGCCCGGGACGCCCGCCGGCACCACCGTGCCGTTCCGGGTGAAGGCGACCGTCTCGTACGACGGGAAGTCCGAACCGCTCGCCTACAAGAGCGAGTTGACCGTCGTGCGCGGGCAGACCACCGGGCGGGCGCTGGTCGACTGGGAGCCGTCCGTCGTCCATCCGGAGCTCAAGGACGGCGACACCCTCGTCACCGGGGAGGCCGCGCAGCCGCCGATCGAGGCCGTGGGCCGGGACGGCACGGTGCTGACGGAGGAGAAGTACCCCTCTCTCGGCCCGATTCTGGACACCCTGCGCGAGAAGTACGGCGACAAGGCGGGCGGCACCCCCGGCATCGAGCTGACGATCCGGCACGCCGAGGGCTCCGCGGGCGAGGCGGGTGCCGCCGACTCCACGCTGGTGACGCTCGCGAAGGGCAAGCCCGGCAAGCTGCGTACGACGCTCAGCGCGGGCGTGCAGGCCGCCGCCGAGAAGGCGGTGAAGGAGTTCGCCGAGTCGTCGGTGGTGGCCGTGCAGCCGAGCACCGGCGAGGTGCTGGCCGTGGCCAACCACCGCGAGGACGGGTTCGACGCGGCGTTCCAGGGCCGGGTCGCCCCCGGCTCCACCATGAAGATCATCACCGCGGCCATGCTCATCGACAACGGCGTGGCCTCGATGAACGGCCCGGCTCCCTGCCCGCCCACCGCGACCTGGCAGAGCCAGACCTTCAAGAACCTCACCGGCATGGAGCCGAACGAGGGCGCCACCCTCGCCAACAGCTTCCTGCGTTCCTGCAACACGGCCTTCATCAAACTCATCGACGAGGAGCCGCTGACCGACGCCTCGCTCACCCAGGAAGCGCAGGAGCGGTTCGGGCTCGGCCGGGACGACTGGGCGACCGGTGTCGTCTCCTTCGACGGCAGCGTCCCCTCCGTCAGCGGACCGGACCGCGCGGCGAACGCCATCGGCCAGGGCCAGGTGCAGATGAACCCGCTGAACATGGCGTCGGTGACGGCCACCGCCATCACCGGTACCTTCCGTCAGCCGTACCTCGTCCACCCGGAGCTCGACGGCCGGCAGCTGGCGCAGGCGAAGGGTCTGCCGGCGGGCACCGCGAGCCAGCTGAAGCAGATGATGCGCCTGACGGCCACCCAGGGCACCGCCGCGCAGGCCATGTCCGGTCTCGGCGGCGACATCGGCGCGAAGACCGGCTCCGCCGAGGTCGACGGCAACGCCACTTCCGACAGTTGGTTCACCGGCTTCCGGGGCGACATCGCGGCGGCGGCCATGACCCAGCAGGGCGGCCACGGCGGCGACGCGGCCGGTCCGATTGTCGCAGCTGTGCTACGAGCGGGCGGCTGACCGCGACGCGCGGAAGGCGGGACTCTAGGCTGGTGGCCGTCATTGGCCTGGGCGCATCGACGCCCATCGGCCCGGTATGACCATGTGACGGCATGACAGTACGGCCGGCAGCCCGGCGGACTTTGCGGAGGATCGAACAGCAGTGGGCAACAGAAAGCGCGTCGCCGAGCGACGGAAGACCAACCCCGCCGTGCTCGGCGGAGTGATCGCCGTCGTCGTCGGGGGTGCCGGATTCGGCGCCTACGCGCTGTTCGGGGGCGGGTCCGGAACCGGGGACGGCACCCGGACGTCGGCCACCCAGCAGGCCAAGGCCAAGAGCGGCCCGCTGTCCGCCGCCGAGGTCACCGCCGCGGCCGACCGTTTCCTCACCGCCTGGCAGCAGGGCAAGGTGAGCGAGGCCGCCGACGCCACCGACGACCCGGAGGCGGCCACCGCCCTGCTCACCGGCTACGCCAAGGACGCCCGCGTCAAGGACGTCACCCTCGCCGCCGGCACCCGCACCGGCGCCGAGGTCCCGTTCTCCGTCAAGGGCACGGTGACGTACGAGGAGATCACCGAGCCACTGGCGTACGACAGCAAGCTGACCGTCGTACGCCGGGACGGGGACGGCGAACCGCAGGTCGCATGGCAGTCCGCGGTCGTGCACCCCGACCTCAAGGACGGCGACAAGCTGGTCACGGGCGAAACGGACACCCCGCCGATCAAGGCGCTGGACCGGGACGGCGGCGAGCTGACCACCAAGACCTACCCCTCCCTGGGTCCGGTCCTCGACGGGCTGCGCGAGAAGTACGGGAAAACAGCGGGCGGCAAGGCCGGCATCGAGCTGCGGGTCGCCCGCGGCAAGGAGTCCAAGAAGGCGGAGGCCTCCGACAAGACCGTGCTGGAGCTGAGCAAGGGCATCCCCGGCACGGTGAAGACCACACTGGACCCGACCCTCCAGGCGGCGGCCGAGGAGCAGGTGGCCAAGAAGGCCAAGTCGTCGGTGGCGGTGATACGCGCGTCGACCGGCGAGATTCTCGCCGCCGCGAACTCCTCACGCGGGTTCAACACCGCGTTCCAGGGTTCGCTGGCCCCGGGTTCGACGCTGAAAGTGCTCACCGCCTCGCTGCTGATCGAGAAGGGCCTCGCCTCCATCGACGAGAAGCACCCGTGCCCGAAGTACTCCAGTTACGGCGGCTGGAAGTTCCAGAACCTCGACAAGTTCGAGATCAAGGGCGGCACCTTCCGCGACAGCTTCGGCGCCTCCTGCAACACCGCCTTCATCAGCCAGGCGCCCGAGCTGAAGGACGACGACCTGACCAAGCAGGCCCAGCAGGTCTTCGGGCTCTCGCGCGACGACTGGCAGATCGGGGTCTCGTCCTTCGACGGCTCGGTGCCGGTGCAGAAGGACGCCCCCATGGCCGCCTCCCTGATCGGCCAGGGCGGCGTGCGGATGAACCCGCTGAACATGGCGTCGGTGTCGGCGACCGTCAAGGCGGGCGAGTTCCATCAGCCGTACCTGGTGTCGCCGGAGGTGGACGGCCGGAAGCTGGCCACCGCCTCGCGCACCATGTCGGCCGGGACCGCGACGCAACTGCGGCAGCTCATGTCGTACACGGCGACCAGCGGCACCGCGGCGAAGGCGATGGCCGGGGTCAGCGGTGACAAGGGCGCGAAGACCGGCTCGGCCGAGGTCGACGGTCAGAAGAAGCCCAACGGCTGGTTCACCGCGTACCGCGGGGACCTCGCGGCGGCGGGCGTCGTACAGGCGGGCGGCCACGGCGGCTCCACGGCGGGCCCGATCGTGGCGAGCCTGCTGAAGCTCGGCGACTGATCGGCGACTGATCCGGGGGCCGGCTCCCGGATCAGTCCCGGATCACTCCCGGATCAGCGGGGCCGTCCGTCAGTGCGGGACCGGTTCGGCGGCTGCCGCGGCCACGTACGTGCGTCGCAGGAACCGCGTCAGGGCCTTCGTCTCGAACTGCACCACCGACACCCCCTGCGCCGAGTGGAACTCCACGACCGTCTGCACGCGGCCGCACGGCCACACCTGCACGTCACCGCTGCCCACGGAGGTGCGCAGCCCATGTTCGAGCAGGTCACGGGGCAAGGTCCACTCGCGGGCGGGGGTACCGGTCAGCCTCACCCGCACGGTTCGGGGGTCACGCTCGGGGTCGTAGCTCAGCCTGACCGGCACCGCTCCTCGGTCCATGGCCTGGGGGGCGTCCGCGTCCGTGACGATCTGGGCGCGCGCGTACTGCTCGACTACGTTCATGAGTGGCCCCTTACGGTGCGCTACCTGTACGAAAGCCGTATACCCACCCCTGCTCCAATGTCGCACAGATTCCGGAATCCCACTCTCCGTAGGGAACCTGCCACGCATGCGACAAGGCGGCATACGCGCTCTTGCAAGTCTGTTGCAGGAGCGAGCATCATCGGACAGTGCATGTCCCTGACGGCTTCATCAACGCTCCCGTGTCCGCCGCCACCGCCGTGGTCGCCGCCGGCGCCGTGGCGGTCAGCCTGCGCGGCGCGCGCCGCGAGCTCGGGGGCGAGCGGGCGGCGCCGCTGGCCGGCCTGGTGGCGGCGTTCATCTTCGCCGTGCAGATGCTGAACTTCCCCGTAGCGGGAGGCACCAGCGGCCATCTGCTCGGCGGCGCGCTCGCCGCGATACTCGTGGGCCCCTGGGCAGGGGTCCTGTGTGTCTCCGTCGTCCTCCTGACGCAGGCGATCCTCTTCGCCGACGGTGGCCTGACCGCGCTCGGCGTGAACATCACCTGCATGGCGATCGTCACGACGGCCGTCGCGTACACGCTGTTCCGCGGGCTGGTGAAGGTGCTGCCGCGCACTCGCCGGTCGGTGACCGCGGCGTCCTTCGTCGCCGCCCTGGTCTCGGTCCCGGCCTCCGCGCTCGTCTTCACCCTGATCTACGCGATCGGAGGCACCACCGATGTCGCGATCGGCAGGGTCGCCACCGCCATGGTGGGCGTCCACCTCCTGATCGGTCTCGGCGAGGCCGTGATCACGGCCATGACCGTCAGTGCCGTCATCGCCGTCCGCCCGGACCTGGTGTACGGGGCGCGCGGACTGGAACGGAGGCTCCAGCTGAGGGTGGACGGCGAACTGGTCGACGCCCCGGTAGCCGGACCCGAAGCCGAATCGCGGCGGGCCCCGACCGCCGCGCGATCCCCGCGCAGGGTCTGGATCGGCGGTCTGGTCATCTCCCTGGTTCTCGCCGGATTCGTCAGCTTCTACGCATCCGCCGACCCGGACGGTCTGGAGAGGGTCGCCACCGACCACGGCATCGACAAGAAGGCCGAGGAGCACGACGTTGCCGACTCCCCGCTCGCCGACTACGGCGTCAAGGACGTCGATGACGCCCGGATCTCCGGCGGACTCGCGGGTGTGATCGGCGTCGGTGTCACGGTCGTCGCGGGCAGCGGCGTCTTCTGGGTGGTCCGCAGGCGGCGCGCGGGCGAGGAGGCCGACGCGACCTCGCCGGCGAACACGAGCACCGACACGAGCGCCTGACATGGGCGCCGGCCACACCCACCGGCTGTACCGGCACGCGCACTCCCCCGTGCACGCGCTGCCCCCGCACACCAAGCTCGCCGCGGTCCTCGCCTTCGTGGTGGTCGTGGTGTCCACCCCGCGCGAGGCGATGTGGGCGTTCGGGGCGTACGCGGTGCTGCTCGGACTCGTCGCGTACGCGGCCCGCGTCCCGGCCGGGTTCCTGCTGCGGCGGCTGCTGATCGAGGTGCCGTTCGTCGCCTTCGCGGTGCTCATGCCGTTCGTGGCGGAGGGCGAGCGGATCGACGTGCTCGGACTGTCTCTGAGCGTCAACGGGCTCTGGGGCGCCTGGAACGTGCTGGCCAAGGGCACCCTGGGCGTCGCCGCCTCCGTCCTGCTGGCCGCGACGACCGAGCTGCGCGAGCTGCTCCTCGGCCTGCAGCACCTGCGGCTGCCGCCGCTGCTGGTACAGATCGCCTCGTTCATGATCCGGTACGGCGACGTGATCACCGACGAGATGCGGCGCATGCGGATCGCCCGTGAGTCCCGCGGATTCGAGACGCGCGGTGTCCGGCACTGGGGTGTGCTGGCGAAGTCGGCGGGCGCGCTGTTCATCCGCTCCTACGAACGCGGCGAGCGGGTGCACCTGGCCATGATCAGCCGCGGCTACTCCGGTTCGATGCCGGTCATCGACGAAGTGACCGTGTCCCGGGCACAGTGGTCGTACGCGCTGGCCCTCCCGTCCGCCGCCCTCGTCGTCTGCGTACTGGGATGGGTGCTGTGACAGCTTCTCTGGAGGTCTCCGGCCTCGCCTTCGCCTACCCGGACGGCCACCAGGCCCTGTTCGGCGTCGGCTTCTCGATCGCGCGCGGCGAGCGGGTCGCGCTGCTCGGCCCGAACGGCGCCGGCAAGACGACCCTGGTGCTGCACCTCAACGGCATCCTGACCGGCGGAACCGGCACCGTCACCGTCGCCGGACTGCCTGTCGGCAAGCGGCACATGGCCGAGATCCGGCGCCGGGTCGGCATCGTCTTCCAGGACCCGGACGACCAGCTCTTCATGCCGACCGTGCGGGAGGACGTGGCGTTCGGTCCGGCGGCGGCCGGGCTCAGGGGCACAGAGCTGGAGGAGCGGGTCGACCGGGCACTGGCCCTGGTCGGCATGGCCGGGTTCAAGGACCGGCCCCCGCACCACCTCTCCTTCGGCCAGCGCCGGCGGGTGGCCGTGGCGACGGTGCTGGCGATGGAGCCGGAGATCCTGGTCCTGGACGAGCCGTCCTCCAACCTGGACCCCGCCTCCCGCCGCGAACTGGCCGACATCCTGCGCTCGCTGGACGTGACCGTCCTGATGGTCACGCACGATCTGCCGTACGCCCTGGAGCTGTGCCCGCGCGCCCTGATCCTCAGCGACGGCGTCATCGCCGCGGACGGCCCCACCGCCGGCCTGCTCGCCGACGACGCCCTGATGCGCGCACACCGCCTGGAACTGCCTTTCGGCTTCGACCCACGGTCGGTGGCGGCCACGCCCGGCCGTCCGTGACACGCGGCCATCCGCGACGCCCGGCCATCCTTGACGCCCGGGCGTCCGTGCCTCCCGGCCGTCCGTGACAATGGGCGCGTGACGAACGAGGAGACCGAGGGCTCGCTGCTGCTGGACGAACAGTTGTGCTTCGCGCTGTACGCCGCCCAGCGCACGGTGACAGCCGCGTACCGCCCGCTCCTCGACGAGCTGGGCCTGACGTATCCGCAGTATCTGGTACTGCTGGTGCTGTGGGAGCGGGGTGAGACGACGGTCAAGGAGTTGGCGTCGGCCCTGCGTCTCGACTACGGCACGATGTCACCCCTGCTGAAACGGCTGGAGGGCGCGGGTCTGGTCCGCCGAGAGCGGGCGGCGCACGACGAGCGCTCGGTGCTGATCGCGTGCACCGGACGCGCGGAGGAACTGCGGGAGCGCGCGGCCCGGGTGCCCGGCGCGTTGCTCGCGGCGACCGGGCTCAAGGGTGCCGAGGTCGTGAGACTGCGTGAGGAGCTGCGGCAACTGGCCCGGCGGGCGGAGGCGGCGGCGGAGCGGTCCCGCCGACCATGAGTTACCCCCGGTAACTCCCCCCTGACGGCAGCGACTTACTACCGGCCAGTACCTTGTGCACGATGCATTTGCGCACACCTGATCCGGGGAAGGCCCAGCCATGACTGACGACACCGCTGTCGCCACCGACACCCGCCCGACGAAGATCATGTACGTCGCCGAGGCCACCGCGCACGGCGGCCGGAACGGCTATGTCACCAGCCAGGACGGCCACCTCGCCCTGAAGGTCGCGATGCCCCCCGTGCTGGGCGGCGACGGCAACGGCACCAACCCGGAGCAGCTGTTCGCGGCCGGTTTCAGCTCCTGCTTCCACAACGCGCTCATCCTCGTGGGCAACCGCGCCGGCTACGACCTCACCGGCTCCACGGTCGCCGCGAAGGTCGGCATCGGCCCCAACAAGCAGCGCGGCTACGGTCTCGCGGTCGCCCTGAGCGTCTCCCTCCCGGTCCTCGACCCCGACCTCGCGACCAAGCTGGTGGACGCGGCCCACCGGGCCTGCCCGTACTCCAACGCCACGCGCGGCAACATCGACGTAACGATCGTGCTCGGCTAGCACGGCCCAGGAATCGCAGGCGGACGGCGGCGGTTGCACCCACTGTTGCAGGCGCGTGGAAGGGACCGACGGACGTGGGCGTGGATGTGCACGGCACAGTGGCCGAGGGCTTCGAACCGGTCCGGGAAGCGTTCGTCCGGAACTTCGAGACGCTCGGGGACCGGGGCGCGGCCGTAACCGTGCACCGGGACGGGCAGCGGGTCGTCGACCTGTGGGCCGGCACGAAGGACTTCGACGGCGACGGCGACGAGCCGTGGCAGCGGGGCACGGCGCAGGTCGTCCGCTCCGCGACCAAGGGCGTCGCCGCCGCCGTGCCCCTGCTGCTGCACCAGTACGGCGAACTGGACCTGGACGCGCCCGTCGGCCACTACTGGCCCGAGTTCAAGGCCCGGGGCAAGGAACGGGTGCTGGTCCGGCACATACTGAACCACCGGGCCGGGCTTCCTCTCCTCGACCGCCCGCTCACCCCGCGGGAGGCGCTCGACCCGCTGCGGGGCGCCGAGGCCGTCGCCGACCAGGCACCCGTGTGGGAGCCGGGCACGGACCACGGCTACCACGCCCTCACCTACGGCTGGCTGCTCGACGGGCTGGTACGACGGGTGACGGGCCGGGGCGCCGGTGAGTGGATCGCGGAGCGGATCGCCGCTCCCCTCGGGCTGGACTTCTGGCTGGGCCTGCCGGACGCGGAGGCCGGCCGGGTGGGGCGCGTCGGCCCGGTCGAGGGGCCCGAACCGTCCGGCGCGCTGCGCGCCCGCCCCAAGCGCTCGGTGACCGAGGCCTACGACGATCCCGCCTCCGTCACCCGCCGGGCCTTCGCCGCGATCGACCCGTTCCCGGACCACAACGACCCGGAGTTCCGCGCGGTGCCCCACCCCGCGGCCAACGGCATCGCGACGGCGGACGGACTGGCCTGCTTCTACGCCTCGCTCATCGGGCAGGTCGACGGCGTACGCCTCTTCGACCCGGCCACCGTCGAACGCGCCCGCGCCGAGGAGTCGGCGGGCCCGGACCGCGTCCTGATCGTCGGCACCCGCTTCGGCCTCGGCTACATGCTGCACGGCAGCGCGTCGCCCTTCCTGGCCCCGGGCTCCTTCGGCCACCCCGGCCGCGGCGGCTCCCTCGGCTTCGCCGACCCGGAGACGGGCATCGCCTTCGGCTACGTCACCAACGGCTTCCGCACGAGCGTGACATCGGACCCCCGGGCCCAGGCCCTGGTACGGGCGGTGCGCTCGGTCGTCCTCGGCTAGCTCGTAGATCGCCGCCCGTACGCCATCGCCCGTGCGGAGTCGCTCACGCGCCCTCGTCCGTGCGGGGCGCGCGCGCACCTCGTCCATGCGGGGCGCGCGCACCCCGTCCCACTCACGCCCCGGTAGCGCGTACGGCGTCACTCACGCCCCGTCGCCCGTGCCGGGTCGCTCACACGCCATCGCCCGTGCGGGGCGCGCGCACCCCGTCCCACTCACGCCCCGTCGCCGGTTCGGGGGCGCTCACACATGGATCGGGTGTGAGGTCCGGCCCGAGGTCGCGTCGATCTCGTCGTGCGCCTTGGTCAGCAGTTGCATGGCGAGCTCGTTGAGCGCCCTGGCACCGGCGACCTCCTCCCCGACCCTGGGCTGGTTCTCGTCGACCCGGTGCCGGCTCGCGTGCCCGTGGCCCCGTATCTCGGTCCCGTCGGGCAAGCGCACCATCGCCGCCGCCCGCGTGTGCTGGTCGTCCTCCATGAACTCCATCTCGACGTGCCACCCCACGGTGGTGTGCATGGTGTTCGTCATGACGGTCACCTCCGGAAAGTTCTGATTCCAGGGTGCGCCTCCCTCTGCCCGACCGCACCCGGCCGTTGCCCACCGCATCCCGCGCGCTCCGGGGCGGCCTCTCCCTGGACACCGTGAGCACTTCTCCGGAAAGTGTCACGGCCCGCTCATCCGAGGCCACTACGGACAACACGACCGCCCATGCTCACGCCGCAGCACCCCTGTCCCGAGCACGGCATCAACCCGATCCCGACGACCAGCAGCCCGGCCCCGCGACCCGCAGAGCACCGAAGCGCTCCCGGAAGAACAGCGCCCCGATACCGGCTCCCACGCTGACCGACGGTTCCCGCAGGGCGGCGACAAGGGCGAGGGCTGCGCAGTCGCCGGAGTCAGGGGCGCTGTCGTCATGCGGGGCGCGGTGGCGGTCTGGCTGCGCGGGGTGGGCGGGCCCCGTCGGCCCGGCCGGTGGGCGTACGAGGAAGCCGGTGAGGGCTCCCCGTCCCCACGGGGCCCTCACCGGCTGGTTCTGCGGTGTGGTGCGACTGTCAGACGCGGACCAGGTCCCGGTCGTCGTCCGGACTGCCGCCCTTCTTCGCCGCGTGGGCGTCGGTACGCAGGCCCTCGCCCTCGACGTCCACGTTGGGCAGGACGCGGTCCAGCCACTTCGGGAGCCACCAGGCCTTCTTGCCCAGCAGAGCCAGTACCGCCGGCACGATCGCCATGCGGACGACGAACGCGTCGAAGAAGACGGCGATGGCGAGGCCGAAGCCGATCATCTTGACCATCGACTCGCTGGAGCCGATGAAGCCGGCGAAGACCGCCATCATGATCACCGCGGCCGCGCTCACCACCCGGGCGCCGTGCCGGAAGCCGGTCACCACGGCCTCGTCCGGCTTCTCGCCGTGGACGTAGGCCTCCCGCATCCGGGTCACGAGGAACACCTCGTAGTCCATGGCCAGTCCGAAGACCACGCCGACCATGAAGATCGGCATCATCGACATGACCGGGCCGGTCTCCTCCACTCCCATCAGGCCGGACAGCCAGCCCCACTGGAAGACCGCGACCACGGCGCCCAGCGCGGCCATCACCGAGAGGAGGAATCCGAGGGCCGCCTTGAGCGGGACCAGGATCGACCGGAAGACCACGATCAGCAGCAGGAACGCCAGCCCGACGACCAGGGTCAGGTACGGGACGAGCGCGTCGTTGAGCTTCTGCGACACGTCGATGTTCATCGCCGTGGCACCGGTGACCAGGACCTCCGCGCCACTGTCGGCCTTGACGTCCACCCCGGCGTCCCGGATGTCGTGGACCAGGTCCTCGGTCGCCACGGACGAGGGCTTGGAGTCCGGGACGACGGTGATCGTCGCCGTGTCACCGGCCTTGTTGGGTGCCGCGGGGCTCACCGAGACGACGTCGTCGAGCGCCTTGATGTCGTCGCCGGTCTGCCGGAAGACGGCGTCCGGGTCGTCGCTGCCCTTGGCGTCGACCACGACGACGAGCGGGCCGTTGAACCCGGGGCCGAAGCCTTCGGAGAGCAGGTCGTAGGCGCGGCGCTGAGTGGTGGACGTCGGCTGCGAGCCGTCGTCGGGCAGGCCCAGTTCCAGGGAGGACGCCGGGATGGCCGCCGCGCCGAGGCCGACGACGCCGAGCAGGAGAACGGCCACGGGACGCCGTACGACGAAGCGCGCCCAGCGGGTGCCCATGTTCGGGCGCTGCGCCTTCTCCTTCTCCTGCGCCGCCCCGTTCTCCTCGTCCTCGCGCCCGCGCCGCTTACCCTTCTCGCCGGCCGCGCGGACCCTGCGGCCCGCGTACCCGAGCAGCGCCGGGACCATGGTGAGGGCGATCAGGACGGCGATGGCGACCGTGCCGGCGGCGGCGATGCCCATCTTGGTGAGCATCGGGATGTTGACGACCGACAGGCCGACGAGGGCGATGACGACCGTGAGGCCGGCGAAGACGACGGCGGAGCCCGCGGTGCCGACGGCGCGCCCCGCCGCGTCCTCGCGTTCCCGGCCCTCGGCCAGTTCGGCGCGGTAGCGGGAGACGATGAACAGCGCGTAGTCGATGCCGACGGCGAGGCCGATCATCGTGGCCAGGATGGACGTGGTGGAGCCGAGTTCGAGCGTCGAGGCCAGCGCGGTGATGCTCGCGACGCCGATGCCGACCCCGATGAGCGCGGTGAGCAGGGGCAGACCGGCCGCGACCAGCGAGCCGAAGGTGATGACCAGGACGACCGCGGCGACACCGATACCGATGATCTCGGTGGCACCGGTCTCCGGGACGGTCTGGAGCGCGTCACCGCCGATCTCCACGGTCAGGCCGGCGTCGCGGGCCCCGTCGGCGGCGGCCTCGAGGGACTCGCGCGAGGATTCCTCCAGCTCCATGCCGGAGACCTGGTAGCTCACCGAGGCGTAGGCGACGGTGCCGTCCTTGCTGACGCCTCCGCCCTTGTACGGGTCGGTGACGCGGACGACCTCGGAGCCGTCGGAGAGTTCCTCGACGGTGTCCTGGACGATCGCCTTGTTGCCGGCGTCGGTCATCTTCTCGCCGGTGGGCGCCTTGAAGACGACACGCGCGGTCGCTCCGTCGGCACTGGCACCAGGGAATCGTTCCTCCAGCACGTCGAAGGCCTTCTGGGCCTCGGTACCGGGGATGGAGAACGAGGTGTTGCCCGCGACGGGTGCGCCGGTCGCGCCGACGCCCGCGAGCGCCAGCAGCGCCACCCAGAACAGGGCTACGAAGTGCCGTCGCCTGAAGGCGAAACGGCCGAGTCGGTAGAGCAAAGTGGCCACGAGGGAGTACTCCCGGTCAGGTCGTGGATTCTTCAGGGCAGGGGAGACCAGCCCGACGACGATGGGGGTACCGCCCATGCCCTTGAGGCAATGGGGGAGGTGGCATCCGTCAGGTGGGGTGGTGGGAATGGCGGTGCTGAGGGGAATGGTGGTGCTGAGGTGGAGGTGGTGCGGGTGGTGATCGCCGACCGCTGGGTTGCGCCGGTCAGCGAGGGGACACGCCGAGGGCGGGGAGCACCACGGCGTCGATGTACGAGGTGAGGAACTCCCGCGTGGGCGGCCGGTCGTCGATCAGCGCCCGTGTGGCGAACGCGCCGACGAGCATGTGCACCATGTAGTCCAACGCCGGGTTGTCCGCCGGGACCTCGCCGCGCTCGACCGCGCGCCGGACGATCCCCTGGAACTCCGCGACCTCGGGCTCCACGAGCAGAGCCTTGAACGCCTGCCGCAGGTCGTCGTTCATGTGCACTGCCATGGCGAGCGCCCGCATCAGGGCGGCGTTCTGCTCCATGACACAGTCGTCCTGGCCGATGAGGCCGTGCAGGTCGCCCCGGAGGGAACCGGTGTCGATGTCACTGATGACACCGGGCTTCTGAGCCCGCATGGCTCTCACCACCAGCTCGGCCTTGCCGCCCCACTGGCGGTAGAGGGTGGCCTTGCTGGACCGGGTGCGGGCGGCCACGGCGTCCATGGTGAGGGCGTCGTACCCGACCTCGCGGAGCAGGTCGAGCACGGCCGCGTACAGCTCGGCCTCGCGCTCGGGGGTGATCCGGCTGCGCCGCACGGTCGCGACCTCGGTCATCCCGCTCACCTTCCCGCTCCTTCGTCCCTGTCAGGGGTACCGCCGCGTCACACGACACGCATCCGTACACATGGTGCCGTACGTCTGCCGTCGCGTACGCGGTTTCGTACGCGACCTCGTGCGCGGATTCGTACAGGACGAATGTACCCGAGACCCTATGAGAACGAAACCGTTTCGTACGTGTGCTGGGTCACGTCCGGAAATCCGTCATGGTTTCGCACGAGTTGCTGTGGTCCGTCCCCCGGAAAAGCATGGAAGGGTGAGCTATCTTCGCCTGCCCCACCTCAACGGTGACCTGCTGTGCTTCGTGGCCGAGGACGACCTCTGGCTCGCCCCGCTCGACGCCCCGGGCGACCGGGCCTGGCGGCTCACCGTCGACCGCGCCAAACTCGGCCACCCCCGCTTCTCCCCCGACGGCCGCCACATCGCGTACACGAGCTGGCGCAGCCTCGCCCCCGAGGTCCATCTGGTTCCGGTGGGCGGCGGCCCCGGACGCCGGCTCACCTACTGGGGCACCTCCGACACCCGGGTCTGCGGCTGGGCTCCCCCGAACGGGGACGTGGACGCCGAGATCCTCGCCGTCGCCTCGCACGGCGAGCCGTTCTCGTACTTCACCTGGGCCTACAAGCTCTCCCGCGACGGCAGTCCGGGCCGCAAACTGCCCTGGGGCCCGGTGACCGACCTCCAGGTCGCCGACATCGGCGGGGAACGGCAGACCCTGCTGCTCACCGGCACCCCACCGCACGAACCGGCCTCCTGGAAGCGGTACCGGGGCGGAGCGACGGGCAGGCTGTGGCTGCACGGACGACGGCTGCTCGGCGGGACGGCGAACGGAACGGGCAGGTCGGACAGGACGGACAGGACGGACAGGACGGACAGGCGGAACGGAACGGACGAGGCCGTCGAGGGGGCCGGCGGCACCGGTGGCATCGACGGGCATCTGCACTCCCCGATGTTCGTCGGCGGCCGGGTCGCCTTCCTCTCCGACCACGAGGGCGTCGGCAACCTGTACTCCGTGGCGTACGACGGCTCCGACCTGCGCCGCCACACCGATCACGGCGCGTTCTACGCCCGCCACGCGTCCAGCGACGGCACCCGGGTCGTCTACCAGTGCGCCGGCGACCTGTGGATCGTCGATGACCTGTCCCCGGGCTCCGTGCCGCGCCGGCTCGACGTCAGGCTGAGCGGGCCGCGCGCGGGGCGGCGACGCTACCAGGTGCCCGCCGCCCACCACCTGAACGGCGTCTCCGTGGACGAGACGGGCCGGGCCAGCGCCGTCGTCGTCCGCGGCAGCCTGTACTGGCTCACCCACCGCGACGGCCCCGCCCGCACCCTCACGGACACCCCGGGCGTACGGGTACGGCTGCCGGAGATGCTCGGCGCGGGCGGCCAAGTGGCGTACGTGACGGACGCCGACGGCGAGGACGCCATCGAGATCGCCTCCCTGCCCCGGGCGAGCGGCCCCCGTCCCGCACGGCGGCTGGCCTCGGGGAAGCTGGGCCGGGTACTGGAGATGGTCGCCGACCCGGACGGCGAACGCCTGGCCGTCGCCTCCCACGACGGCCGCCTGCTACTCGTCGACGCCGGCGAGGCCGACTACGGCCTGGGCGACAACGTGGGCGGGGACGGCAGCGGGGGCGAGGACCCCAGCAGCCCCAGCAGCGAGGGCGAGGACCCCAGCAGCCCCAGCAGCTCCAGCAGCGGGGGCGAGGACCCCAGCAGCCCCGGCAGCGAGGAGGCTTCCGGCGGCGAGGGCCCCGGCATCGCCGACAGCTCCCCCGGACCCGGACCCGGACCCGACAACCGGGTCACCGAGCTGATCCGGTCCATCAACGGCCCCGTGCGCGACCTCGCGTTCTCGCCCGACGGCGGGTGGCTCACCTGGTCGCATCCCGGCATCGGGCGGTCGCTGCGGCAGATCAAACTGGCCCGGATGAAGGACCGGCTGGTCATCGACGTCACCAACGGCCGCTTCGAGGACGAGAATCCGGTCTTCACCCGGGACGGCCGCTACCTGGCCTTCCTGTCCTGGCGCGGCTTCGACCCGGTGTACGACGTGCACACCGGCGACCTGTCCTTCCCGCTGGGGTGCCGCCCGTACCTGGTGCCGCTGTCGTCGGCGACCCCCTCCCCCTTCGCCCTCAGCCCCGAGGGCCGGCCGGCCGCCGGGGGCCTGGACCCGGTGGAGGCCGACGACACCGAGGACATCGGCGACAGCGGCACGGTGACCGTCGAGACCGAGGGCCTGGAGAACAGGGTCACCCCCTTCCCGGTCGCCGCCTCCAAGTACTCGGCGCTGCACCCGGTCGCGGGCGGCGGGCTGGTCTGGCTGCGCTGGCCGATCTCGGGCGCGCTCGGCGAGACCTTCGCCAACCCGGACGACACCAGCGGCCGGCCGACGCTGGAGCACTTCAACATCAGCAGGGCGAAGAAGTCCGAACTCGTCGAGCACCTCGACTTCTTCGCGGTCAGCGGCGACGGCACCCGGCTGGTCGTCGCGGACGAGGGCGAGCCGCGCGCGGTGCCCGCGACCGAGCCGGGCGACAGCGACTCCACCGTGTGGATCGACGTCCGCCGCATCCTGCACGAGGCCGACCCGGGGGCCGAGTGGCGGCAGGCGTACGAGGAGGCCGGGCGGCTGATCCGGTCCTACTTCTGGGAACCCGGCATGTGCGGCATCGACTGGGACGCGGTGCTCGCCCAGTACCGCCCGCTGGTCGAACGGGTCTCCTCCCCCGACGAGTTCGCGGACCTGCTGCGCGAACTCCTCGGCGAACTCGGCACCTCCCACGCCTACGTCACCGCCGCCCGCCGCAACGAGGGCCCGCCGCACTACCAGCGCCGCCAGGGCTTCCTCGGCGCCAACCTCGTGCCCCGCGAGCACGGTTGGACGGTCCGGCGGATCCTCCCCGGCGATTCCTCGGACTCCCGGGCCCGCTCCCCGCTGGCCGGCACCGGCATCCGCGAGGGCGCCGTCCTCAGCCATGTCGACGGCCGCCCGGTGGACCCGGTCACCGGCCCCTACCCGCTGCTCGCGGGGGCGGGCGGTACGACGGTGGAGCTGACGTTCACCCCGGCCGAGGGCGCGGGCCCGCCCCGCAGGGTCGCCGTGGTCCCGCTGATCGACGAGCGCCCGCTGCGCTACCAGGACTGGGTGGCCAAACGGCGTGTCGTGGTGCGGGAGTTGAGCGGCGGCCGATGCGGCTATCTGCACATCCCCGACATGGGCGGCTCGGGCTGGGCCCAGTTCAACCGCGACCTGCGCATGGAGGTGTCCCGTCCGGCCCTGATCGTGGACGTGCGCGGCAACGCCGGCGGCCACATCAGCGAACTCGTCGTGGAGACACTGACCCGCACCATCCTCGGCTGGGACCTCACCCGCGACGCCCAGCCCGTGTCGTACGCGGCCAACGCCCCGCGCGGGCCGGTGGTGGCCCTCGCGGACGAGGCGACCAGCTCCGACGGCGACATGATCACGGCCGCGTTCAAGCTGCTGAGGCTGGGGCCGGTGGTCGGGCAGCGCACCTGGGGCGGGGTGGTCGGCATGACCGGCCGGCACCGGCTGGGGGACGGCACGGTGATCACGGTGCCGATGAACGCGGCCTGGTTCGACGCGTACGGCTGGTCGGTGGAGAACAAGGGCGTCGCCCCCGACCTGGAAGCACTGCGCACCCCGCTGGACTGGGCGGAGGGCCGGTACGCCGTACTGGACGACGCGGTCCGACTGGCCCTGGAACTCCTGGAGTCCGAGCCCCCGGCCACGCCCCCGACCTACAGCGACGTCCCCGACCGCTCCCGCCCGAAGCTGCCGCCGAGGGCGACATGAGAGGGGGCGCCTCCGGTGGAGGCGCCCCCTCCCGCTTCAGTACGCGACGTCAGGCGTCGTAGTCCTGGTGTCGGCGTTCCTCGGACTCCTGCTGCCGCCGGCCCTGTGGGTTGTCCGAGTCCTCCTCACGGCCGCGGCCGCGCTTCTGGCCCTGCTCCCTGGCCTCGCCCATCTTCTGCTTGGCCTGGCCCTGTTCCCTGGCCTCGCCCATCTTCTGCTTGGCCTGGCCCTGTTCCCTGGCCTCGCCCATCTTCTGCTTGGCCTGGCCCTGTTCCCTGGCCTCGCCCATCTTCTGCTTGGCCTGGCCCTGCATCTGCTCGGCCTTGTCCTGGAACTTGTCCTTCATACCCATGTGGGTTCACTCCCGTGGGGGTGTGGGGCTGTTGCTCGACCAGATTCACACGGGCGATTACCCCTCGCATGTCGATCAGTTACGCAGCGTGGTCCGGTGCTGTTCATCGGCGTTGCCGCCGGCTCCGACCAGTCCCGTCCGCATGCCGGTGAGCCGGTCCGCGAACCGCCGCACCTCCCGCTGCCCGACGGTTCCGATCATGCCGGGGAGGTAACCGCGTACGCTCTGCATGCCGCGCAGCCACCACTGCCCGTACACGTGGGCGGAGCGCCGCTCGATGCCGGCCACCAGCCGGTCCACGGCGGGACCCAGCGGGTACGTCTTGTTCGTCGGCCACGGCAGCCGCTGCCGCAGCTCCCGCATCGCGTCCTCCTGGTCGGCCCCGCGCACCATGTCGGTGTCGGTCCACGACAGATAGCCGACGCCGACCCGCACACCCAGGTGCCCGACCTCGGCCCGCAGGCTGTGCGCGTACGCCTCCACACCGGACTTGGACGCGCAGTACGCGGTCATCATCGGGGCCGGGGTGATCGCGGCGAGCGAGGCGATCTGGAGCAGGTAACCGCGGCTCTCGGTCAGCAGCGGCAGGAACGCGCGGGCGGTGACCGCCGATCCGATCAGGTTGACCTCGATGACGCGCCGCCAGGACTGCGGGTCGGAGTCGGCGAACGGACCGCCGTTCGCCACACCGGCGTTGGCGACCACGATGTCGACCCGCCCGAACCGCTCCTTCACCTCCGCCGCGACGAGGGTCATCGCCTCGTGGTCGGTGACGTCGGCGTGCCAGTGGTCGCTCTCGCTGTGCAGCCGCGCCGACACCTGCTTGAGCGCGTCCGGCTCCAGCCCGACCAGTGCCACCTTCACCCCGCGCGCGGAGAGCTTACGGGCGAGCAACTCCCCCACCCCACGGGCCGCTCCGGTGACGACGGCGACCTGCCCTTCGAGACGGCCCCTGCTCATGCGACCACCTCGGCGTTCTCGTGGGGCGCGGCGGTCTTCTCCGCGGGTGCGCGCAGGACGGCGTACTCGGACATGTCCACGCGCCGGGTCGCGCGCCGGAACTCGCCGGTGGTGCCCGGCCAGACGGTGGTGTTGCGGCCGTCCGCGTCCAGGTACCAGCTGGTGCAGCCACCGGTGTTCCACACCGTGCGCTTCATCCGCTCCTGCACCCGGTGGCTCCAGACGCGGACGGCGCTCCTGCGGGCGTCGAGGGCGACCCGGCCGCCGAGGACGTCGAGTTGGCGGAGGTAGTCGGCCAGGTAGTTCAGCTGGGACTCGATCATGAGGATCATGGAGGAGTTCCCGAGGCCGGTGTTGGGCCCGATGAGCGTCATGAAGTTGGGGAACCCGGCCGCCGAGGCACCGCGCAGTGCCTCCATCCCGCCCGTCCAGGTCTCGGCGAGGGTCTTCCCCTCCGCGCCGACGACCCGCTCGGCGATGGGCATGTCGGTCACGTGGAACCCGGTCCCGAACACGATGGCGTCGACCTCGGCCTCGGTCCCGTCGGCCGCCACGACCGTCGACCCCCGGACCTCGCTCAGGCCGCCGTCGACGACCTCCACGTTGGGCTGCGCGAGCGCCGGATAGTACGTGCTGGACAGCAGGATGCGTTTGCAGCCGATGCGGTAGTCGGGGGTGAGCCGGGCGCGCAGGGCCGGGTCCTTGATGGCGCGGGCCATGTTGCGCTTGGCCAGCTGCTCCACGAAGCCCAGCTCGCCCGGGTGCTTGGTGAACGCCTGGACCTGCAACTCCCTTACACCCCACAGCAGTCCGCGGCGCAGCTGGGTGGTGAAGGGCAGCGCCCGGTGCACGGCCCGCTCGGCGCCGCCGATGGCCCGGTCGAGGCGGGGCAGGACCCAGGGCGGGGTGCGCTGGAAGAGCGTGAGCCGGGAGACGAGCGGCTGAATGGACGGCACGATCTGGATCGCCGACGCTCCCGTGCCGACCATGGCGACCCGCTTGCCGCGCAGGTCGTAGTCGTGGTCCCAGCGTGCGGAGTGGAAGACCTTGCCGGGGAAGGTGTCGAGCCCCGGGATGTCGGGGGTCCTCGGATCGGACAGCGGCCCGGTGGCGGAGACGACCACGTCCGCGCTGAGGCTGCCGCTGCTGGTCTCGATGTCCCAGCGCAGCCGCTCCGTGTCCCACACCATCCGCTTCACCTCCGAGTCGAAGCGGATGTGCGAGCGCAGCCCGAAGACGTCGGTGACGTGCTCGAGGTAGGCGCGGATGTGCTCCTGCCCGGAGAAGGAGCGCGGCCACTCGGGGTGGGGCGCGAAGGAGAACGAGTACAGATGGGACGGCACGTCGCACGCGCACCCCGGATAACTGTTGTCCCGCCAGGTGCCTCCGACGCTGCCGGCCCGCTCCAGGACGACGAAGTCGGTGACCCCCTCGCGCCTCAGCCGCACGGCGGCCCCCAGCCCGCCGAACCCGGACCCCACCACCGCGACCCGTACGTGCTCGTGCTCGTGTTCGTGTTCGTGTTCGGCCATCCCGAAGCCTCCAGCCCTTGCGCACCGCCGAGAACCTTGCCAGTGACCACTGGCGCAATGGGGAGAGTAGGGCAGTCGCCTACTGATGGGTAGGGGGCACACAAGGAAAGTTACCGTCGGTACGCCCTAGGCTGCTGCCGTGGCAGAGGAAGCAGGACCCAGGGGCGAGCGGCGCGAGTACCGCATGGCGGAGCTGGCCCGGCTGGCCGGCATCACGGTGCGCACGCTGCGCTTCTACCGCGAACGCAAGCTGATACCGCCACCCCGCCGCGAGGGCCGCATAGCCTGGTACGACGACCACCACCTGGCCCGGCTGAACACCATCACGGCGCTGCTGGAACGCGGCCACACCCTGAACGGCATAGCGGAACTGGCCGAGGCCTTCGACCACGGCCGCGATGTCGGGGAGCTCCTCGGCGTGGACACCCCCACCGAGGAAATCCCCGTCCGCCTCACCCCTGAGGAACTCGCCGACCACTTCGCCGGCGAGGTCACCGCGGAGAACCTCGCCGCCGCGATGGACCTCGGCTACCTCGGCACGGACGGCGGGGAGATCGTCCACATCAGCCGCCGCCTGCTGGACGTCTCGTCCGCCCTGGTCCGCGAGGGCATCCCGCTCGCGGAGGTGCTGCGCGCGGGCCGGGAGGTCCGCACCCACACCGAGGCCATGGCCGACTTCTTCGCCGAACTGATCCTGCGCCACGCTCCCGAGGAGGCCGTGCACCGCCTGCGCCCCCTGGCCCGCAGCGTGGTCGACGCGGAACTCTCCCTGGCGCTGGACCGCCGACTGCACAAACGGGGCTGAGGGCCGCTAGCGGTCGTAGACCACCGTCACCGGCGCGTGGTCCGACCAGCGCTCCGCATGGGTGGCGGCCCGCTCGACGTACGCCTCGACCGCACGGGCGGCGAGCCCGGGGGACGTCACGTGGTAGTCGATCCTCCACCCTGCGTCGTTGTCGAAAGCCCGCCCCCGGTACGACCACCACGTGTACGGGCCGTCGACCTCAGGGTGCAGCGCCCGTACGACATCCACGTAACCGCCGTCGGCCGGGTCGAGGACCCGCCCCAGCCACTCCCGCTCCTCGGGCAGGAACCCGGAGTTCTTGGTGTTGCCGCGCCAGTTCTTCAGGTCGGCCTGCTCGTGCGCGATGTTCCAGTCCCCGCACACCACGACCTCGCGGCCGTCGGCGGCGGCCCGCTCCCGCAGGCCCTTCAGATACGCGAGGAACTCCCCCATGAAGCGGATCTTCTCGTCCTGCCGCTCGGTACCGACCTCGCCGGAGGGCAGGTAGAGCGAGGCGACGGTGACCCCGGGCAGATCCACCTCCACGTACCGCCCGCTGCCGTCGAACTCGGCCGACCCGAACCCGACCTGGACGCGATCGGGTTCACGCCGGGTGTACAGCGAAACCCCGGCACGCCCCTTCGCCGCAGCAGGCGCATGCACCACATGCCACCCCTCGGGCTCCCGGACGTGCTCGGGCAGCTGCTGCGGCTCCGCGCGCACCTCCTGCAGGCATACCGCGTCGGCGGAGGTCCGGTCGAGCCACTCCGCGAAGCCCTTCTTGGCGGCGGCGCGCAGTCCGTTGACGTTGACGGAGGTCACAGTGAGCATCCGGGCACGATACCGGCACACTGGACGGGGTCCGAAAAACGGATCCCTCACCCTTACCGGATTGATATACTTTACTGCGCATGAATATTCGCCACGTCTCCTACGACCACCCCGACGCCGTCAAGCTGAACGACGAGGTCCAAGCCGAGTACGACGTCCGCTACGGCGACGGCGGCGACTCCACCCCCATGGACCCCGCGGACTTCCGGCCGCCGAACGGCGTCTACCTGATCGCCTACGACGAGCACGACACCCCCGTCGCCTCCGGCGGCTGGCGCGTCCAGAACTCCAACGGCCAGGGAAACCTCGACGGCGACGCCGAGCTGAAGCGGATGTACGTGATCGAGCAGATGCGCGGCCGGGGACTGGCCCGCCGCATGCTGGCCGCCCTGGAGGACGACGCCCGCGCGGCCGGCCGCCTGCGCATGGTCCTGGAAACGGGCACCGAGCAGCCGGAAGCCATCGCCCTGTACACCTCCAGCGGCTACGAGCCCTGCGAGAAGTTCGGCTACTACCGCTTCCACGAGAACAGCCGTTGCTATGCGAAGGCGCTGTAGCAGCGGGACATCGACTGCTAGGCGCCGGTGAGCGTGACGAACCGGACCGGCTCCGCGAGGACCTTGCCGGCGCCCTCCTCGTCCGCACCTCGCGCGGCGAGAGTCGCTTCGGCGAGTCGCGGCGGCAGTGCTTCGCCGAACTTCAGGCCGCGTACGGCGTGCTCGTCGACCTCGGGCAGGCACAGGCCCGTGCGGCTGTCCGCGCGGGCGGCCTTCCAGCCTTCCGCGGTGAGATCGTCGCGGAGGCGGAGCCACTCGCCGTTGACGCGCCGGTGCGGGACTACGACCGAGGGCAGCGAGCCGGCCAGCGTGGCGTTGGCCCGGTGTCCGGCCCAGGTCCACCAGCGGACATCGCCGTCGGAATGCCGGGTGATCAGGCTGCCGCCGGGGTGGACGGTGTGCAGGTGCCTGTCGCGGGCCTCGGTGAGCCCAGTGGTCGCTCGGGGCGTCAGACGCACGGGCGGGTCCTCACCGAGCAGGACGTCGCGGGCGGCACGGGCAAGGGCGTAGGACCGGACGCGCTCGGCGGCGAAGCCGCTCCACCGTGCCCGTCCGCCCTCGTCAGCCGGTTCCACGAAGCAGCGTCTGCGGCTCCAGTCGATGTACGTCACCAGCCAGTTGCGTCCCGCGAGCAGCAGCTTGCGTGGTCCCTCGATGTGCTCGGTGAGCAGGTCGGGGTCGGTGCGGCCGATCTCGGTGCGGCCGTTGAACACCGTGAACTCCGGTGGAGCCGTGAAGACCGCCGTCAGGTTCATGAAGTGGCGGTATCCGTAGCGGCGTTCCGCCTCGGGGCCGATGAAGAGCAGTCCGCCGTCCTCGTCCAGGTACCCCTGTTCCACCAGGTGGCGTACGACGGGCGCCGCGCCGGGCCCGAAGGGGCCCATGCCGTTCCACCACTCCTGCCACAGGTTCTCGCCGACCCGCTGTTCCTGGAGGCAGAGCGCCAGCAGTTGCTGGGCGACCAGGTGGCGGGGTTCCGGCGGTGCGACGACCGGCTCCACCCATCCGCGGGACCACTGGAGCAGGAGCGCCGCCGCGGAGAGCAGCCCTTCACCGGTGAGGGCGAGGAAGAGGCAGTTGCGTGTCGTGCCGGGACGTCGGCCGGTGCGGCCGAGGCGTTGCAGGAACGAGGCGACGGTGGAGGGCGCGTCGAGCTGGATGACGCGGTCCAGGTCTCCCACGTCGATGCCGAGTTCCAGGGTGCTGGTGGAGACGATCACGCAGTCCCGTTCCTCAGCGAACGCCGCCTCGGCGCGTCGCCGCTCGTCGACCGCGAGCGAGGCGTGGGACAGGAAGGTGGTGACGCCCTTGGCACGCAGTTGTTCGCCGAGTTCCTCGACCGTGCGGCGGCTTTCGCAGAAGACGAGGCGCTTCTCACCCCGGTGCAGGGCTGCGATCACCGTCGCGGCGTTCGTAACCGAACCGACGTAGTCGAGTTCGATGTCCCCGGACGGCGATGAGGTGGACAGCGCCGGACCGGGGCCGGGCCGGCCGGCCGGATGAGGGGCCACGACGCGAGCGGGCCGCCGCCCCTGTCCCGAGCCCTGAAGCCAGGTCAGCAGCTCGTGCGGGTTGCCGATGGTGGCCGACAGACCGACCCGCTGGAGTGGGCGCCCGATGACACGGCTCAGCCGCTCCAGCACGGCCAGCAGATGCCAGCCGCGGTCGTCGCCCGCGAAGGCGTGCACCTCGTCGACGACGACGGTGTGCAGTCCCGAGAAGAAGGCACGGTGGTCGACATGCGTGCTCACCAGCATGGACTCCAGGGATTCCGGCGTGGTGAGGAGGACGTCGGGGCGCTGGGCGAGGATGCGGCGGCGGCGTGGCGTGGTGACGTCGCCGTGCCACAGCTCGGCGGTACGGCCCAGCCACTCCGTGTAGGTCCGCAGCCTCGGGTGCAGGTTGTTGAGCAGGGCCTTGAGCGGACAGATGTACAGGACGCTGGTGCCCTTCCAGCCGTGCCGGCCCATCCGGGTCAGGAGCGGGAACATGGCGGCTTCCGTCTTGCCGCCGGCCGTGGGCGCGAGGAGCAGTGCGTCCTCCCCGCCCAGGAGCGGTTCGATCGCCGCCTCCTGCAGGGGGCGCAGGGAACGCCACCCCAGGGCGTTGACGATGTGGTGGCCGAGGACGGGGTCGAGAAGGTCGAACACGTCGTCCGTGCCGCCCGACCCCTCCCTGCCCGGCAGCCCTCCGGCACCGGTTTCGCTCATGACAGGTCCAGCGCGATGTCCGCGGCGCTCGTGGCCGCGTTCCGCTCGGTCTCCGTGAGTTCCGCGGTGTTCACAGTCAGCGCGTAATGGACGCGCGGGTCGAAGTCGGCGAACTCGTCCACCCGGTCGAGGACGTCGGCGACGAGCTTGCGCAGGTACAGCCGGGGCGCGATGCCGACCTTGCCGCCGAGGGAGCCGGTGACCGCGCGCGCCAGCTCGTCGAGGTAGGTGTCGTCGGCCCGCTCGGTGAGCCGTTCGGGGTGGCGGGCGGCCCCCGCGTACAGGTCCCGCACCGTGCGCCCCAGCTCGCCGAGCGACGTCAGGTCGAATCCGGGCAGGCGCAGCTGTACGGCACGCGGGGAGTCGAACCGCGGGTCGGTGGTGAAGTCGGTGGCCAGGCGCTGGGCGAGCGGTGCCAGGCGTTGCACGCCCTGCTGCCCGTCGTAGAAGGCGGGCGTGCCGGTGATGACGAGGAACAGTCCCGGGAACCGGCCCGCGTCGATTTCGTCGAGGAGCTGGCGCAGCGCGTTGAGGGACTTCTCCCGTACGTCGCTCCGTACCCGCTGGAGGGTCTCGACCTCGTCGAGGACGAGGAGCAGTCCGGGGTGGCCGCAGTCCCGCAGCACGGTGAGCAGTCCCTGGAGGAAGCCGAGGGCGGCGAAGTGGTCGAGGTCGCCCCGCACGCCCGCGGCGCGTTTGGCGGACGCGGCGACGGACCGCTGCCCGCCGAGCCAGGCGATCAGCGCCTCCGCGCCCGCCCCGTCCCCGGCCGCCACGGCCCGTCGGTAGCCGCGCAGGGCCGCGGAGAAGGCCGGTGTGGTGCGGGCGACGTCGGCGAGCCGGCGTTCCAGCAGTGCGTCGACCGCCTCGGTCAGCGCGGCTTCGTCGTCCTCGGCGATCTCATCGCCGTCGAGGACCTCTTCCTCCAGCGCGTAGAACCAGGAGTCGATCACGGCCCGGAGCGCGGAGGGCGGGTGCGTGGCGGTGGTGAGGCGTTCGCCGAGTCGGCGGTAGACCGTCTCCAGCCGGTGCAGGGGGGTCTCGGTCTCGGAGATCTGCACCTCGCTCACGGCGAGGCCGTGCCGTTTGGCCCGTTCGGCGAGCCAGCGTGCGAAGAACGTCTTGCCGGAGCCGTACTCGCCGCGCAGCGCGTGGAAGGCGGAGCCGCCGCGGGCGACGGTGGCGAGGTCGTCGTCGAGGGCGGCCTCGAAGCGTTCCAGGCCGACGGCGAACAGGCCGAGGCCGGCCTGGGGCACGGTGCCGCGCCGCAGGGCGTCGATCACGTCGCGTCTGCGGGCGAGGCTGATGTCCGTTCCGGGTGCGGGCCTGCCGCTCATGCCGGGTCTCCCAGGAACTGCTGGGCGAGCAGCGCCTTGTCGAGCTGGACGGTGCGTCCGGACTCGACGAGCTGGAGGACGGGGTAGCCGTCGATGTTGAGGAGGCGTTCCAGTACCGTGGCGAACCGCTCGGGGTTGCGCTGCGACTTCCCGGTGGCCGCCTGTGCCGCGGCCGCCACCGCGCCGGGCGACAGCTTTCCGCCCGCCGTGAGCAGTGCGTCGATGACGGCGGCGACCGCCGTGTCCGCCGGGGCGAGCCGCACGAACTCGCGCTGCGCCTTGTACGGGGCCGACTGCACGGTCCGTTCCCCGTGCGTCCCCTGGCCGGGCACCATGAAGATGCCCTCGTCCTGCGGCTCCCGCTTCTGCTTCTGCTTCTGCCCACGCGTGGGGCCTGCGACGGTCCCGGGGGCGGACAGGGGTCCGGGGTCGGCGGGCACGTTCTCGTCCCCGCCGTGCCACCAGCCGGGTGCGATGCCCTCGACGGGCAGCAGTGTCCAGCCGCTGGGGATCTGGTCGGCGGACGGTACGAGGGTGATCACGGGGACGGTGACCTCGGCGAGGGAGGCGCCACCGTGGTACCCGGCCTGCCGGGCCGTGTAGCGCAGGTCCTCGCGCCAGGGCAGGACGGCCCGGCCGCCGGGGGTTCGCACCCGCGGCCCCTCCACCGCGATCTCGCCGTCGCCCGGGGTGCCGGTGCGCCACCGGGCGCCTCCGGCTCCGTCGGCCGGGGGCGGCTGCTGTCCGCGGGGGGTGCGGTCGAGGACGTGGCCGTGGTCGGAGACGAGCATGACGGGCCGGCCGTAGTCGCGGGCGGCGTTGAGCAGGTCGGGGAGCCTGGCGATGTCGGCCGGCGACCAGCGTCCGCGGGCGCTTTCCCGGCCGTCGGCCAGCGCGTCGTCGATGGTGTTGACGACGACCGCGACGATGTCGTCGGCGGCCAGTGCCTGGAGCAGTTCCGGGGCCAGCCGGTGACCGGGAGGTCCTTCGAATCCGCCCTTGTGGAAGAGGTGCGCGCCTCGGTGGCGTTTCTTCCAGAACGTGCCGAATCCCGCGCGTTCCTTGTCCTGTCCGCCCTCGGTCGGCTGTCCGCAGAGCAGGGAGGTCCTGCTGGTCCGGGTGACGGACGGCAGCATCGACACCGCCGCCTGACGGGCCGCCCGGTCCCCTTCCCGGGGCTTCGGCACCACTTCGGTCCACACGCGCCGGTCGAGTTCTCCGGCGAGCTGGACGGCGACGTCCGCGCTCATGCCGTCCAGGACCAGGATCAGCGGCCGTCCGCCGTCACGGGCGAGCGGTGCCGCCGCCTGGGCGAGGACGTCCTCGATGAGCAGGGCGCCGCCGGGTGCCTGTTGGCAGGCGGTCTCCGTCCACCGGGCGAGCCGGTGGGCGAATGCCTCGTCGAGCCGGGTGCGGCGGGCGCGTACGGCTCCTATCAGCCGCTGGTAGGCGTCCGCGACGGCCGGGTCCCGGGAGGTCTCTCCTTCGGCGAGGACGCCCACGGCCAGGTCGGCCCAGCCGGAGGAGGCCAGGTGGGTGCGCACGCCCTGGGCGACCGACTCCACCTCGGGCAGGGGCGCCCGCATCCAGCGCACGAGCCGGACGGCGGTACGCGCCCTCTCCGTGGACTCGGCGTACAGCCCGCTGAGCTGGTGTCCGGTCAGCTCGCGGAGCGCGGCTTCGGCGGGTGCGGCGGGTCCGTCGAGGAGGGTGCCCAGGGTGCGCAGCCGTGCCCGGTATCCGGAGGGGAGCAGCCGGTCGGTGCCGATCAGCGGGCTGAGCCGGGCGTCCGCGGCGAGCCGGTCGGCACGGTCGAGGACGTCGAGGACGCGGTCGCGGGCTTCGGTGCGCTGCGTTCCGCTGCCTTCGGCCTGGGCGATCCACCGGCTGAGAACGCCGGTGGCGGCGTTGGCGAAGGGCTGCAGGGCGTCGAAGGAGTCCAGTGCCGAGCCGAAGAGGGTGCCGAGGGCGAACCCGGCCGCTTCGGCCGCCGTGGAGGACAGCGCGGCCGAGGCGAGGGCCCCCAGCGGCAGCGCGTCGGTGCCCCGCCCGTCGGCGGCGAGGGCCAGCAGGGTGGGTGCGGCGAAGCCGACGGTCAGGGCGAGCCATGCGCCGATGCCGTCGCGCTCGGCCGCGGGCAGTGCGGCGAAGCGTGCCGGACCGGCCGGGTTCCGGGACCAGGTGAACAGGGTGTCGGCGTCGAGGTCGAGGGTGTCGGCGGTGGTGTCACCGAGTCCGAGACGCACGGCGATCAGTGCCCGCACCGCGCGGTCGCGGGTCAGGACGGCACCGGCGCGCGGCCAGCCGTCGACCGGTTCGGCTTCCAGCAGGGCGTCGAGCAGCCAGCGCTCGCCGGCCATGCGGGTGTCGAGGTCGGCGACGCCGAAGAGCTGCTTGACGATGTCTGCGCGGTCGACGGCCAGGGGGTGGTGGCGCAACGCGTGGGCCCTGAGGTCCCAGCCGAGCTGGTCGGCGGGGACCTGCCCGGTGACGACGAGGACGTCGTTGCCGTCCGGTTTCGCCTCGGCGCGGTGGCGTCGCCAGGCGTCGGTGATGCCGAGCACCGAGTCCTGGTCGCTCACGCGGACCCAGTAGGTCCGGCCGTCGACGCGCAGGCCGAACTCCGCCTCCTGGCCGCGGGCCTCGTACGCGGCGTCGACCAGCACGAGCCGCCGGTCCGGCGCCTTCGGCAGTTCGGCCTGCAGCAGGACCTCGATCGCACGCCGGCCGACGACGGGACGCGTAGTCGTCAACGAGTACCTCCGGTATCGGTGCCGCCGGTCTCCCGGCCGGTGCGGTCCATGCCGTCGGCCGTCCGCCAGATGATCTCCACCTCGGCGTCCGGGTGCCCCGCGCGGAACTCCTCGATCTCCTGCCGTACGGCGGCCAGTTCGGTCAGCAGCGTCTCGAGGCCGCTGGTCCCGGCGCCGATGACCCGGCGGACACCGCTGGTGGACGCACCGGCCGACGTGGAGCCTTTGCCCTCCGTCGCTCCGGGTGCCGAGTCGTCCGGCTCCCCGTCGGTGGGGCGCGGAGGGACGGACTGCGAGGGCACTGCCGGTTTCCCGTGCTGGGTCAGGGACACCTGCTCGGGCCCCGGGGCGGGCGGCTCCGGGACCAGGGGGGCGGTCCGTTCCACCTTCAGCGCCGCGTCGACGACGGCCATCGCCGTCTCCCGTACGCCGTCCAGCACCGGCACCAGCGACCGGTCGTACTCCGAGGCCCGGCCGGCCTCGGTGAGCTGGGCGAGGAGCCGGCTCGCCCGGTCGCCGACGCTGTCGTCGCGGCCGGTCAGCTCGCGGACGCTCTTCAGCAGCCGCCAGTCGGTGCCGTCCAGGGCGGTCAGGACAGCCGCGGAGGACTCCATGGCGTGCGCCAGTTCCCGTGCGGGCGTCTCGTAGGAGAGGCCGGCGAGTTCCTCGATCAGTGCGGTGGCGTCGGTGGCGTGCCGGCCGAGCCGGGCGAGCAGTGCGGCGGCCTCACGCAGGATCACCGTGCGCGGGGCCGGGTCGGGCCCGTCGAGCCCGAGCAGGGTGGCATGCCGGTCCAGGGTGGCGCGTACGGCGGCCACGTCGTCCTCGAGCTTCCCGGCCCGGGTACGGACCTCGTCCGCGAGTTTGTTGACGTGGCGCGCGTACGGGTTCGGCTTGGAGGGGACGCCGAACAGGCGGGCCGCCTGGTCCCGGGCGGTCTCGTACACGTCCTTGTCGGGCAGCGGCTGGGCGCGCAGGGACCAGCCGGGCCCGATCGCCGTCAGGTCGGGCGCGGTGCTCTCGGGCTTCTCGTAACGTTCCCAGGCGCGGTCGTCCAGCAGGGCGTACACCGCGATGAGGAGGTTCTCGACCTGCCGGTCCAGGCCGGTGTAGCCGAGGTCCTTGGCGATCCAGCGGCGGATGTCCTCGACGCCCAGCAGTTCCCGCTCGCCGTGCTTGGCGGCGGCCTGGTTGATGCGGGTGCGCCAGTCCGCGCGCAGCACGAGCGGGCCCTCGTGGACGGTGCCGATCTCCAGGGGCTCCACGATGCGCTTGACCGTGAAGAGATCGTTCCTGTTGTCGATCTCCACGCGGCCTTCCTCGTCCATCGCCCGCGTGATCCACTCCAGTGTGGTCCGCAGTTCTCCGGCGGTGACGGCCTTGCGCTGCCCGGTGCGGTCGGGCCCGAAGTCGGGGTGCTTGTCGTAGAGCGCGCCGAAGACGCCGTCGGCGAGGTGGAGCACGTTGTCGGCGAACGTCTTGCCGCCCGTGGGCTCGGGCCGCGGAAACTCGGGCAGCAGCGAGAGCACGTGCCGGCCGCCCACCACTTCGGCGCCCTTGGTGTCCTCCCTGGGCTGGGAGATGCCGTACACCTCGCCGAGGGAGTCCACCAGGATGGTGGTGAGGTTGTCGCGGCCCCTCTCCAGCTGCCGCCGGATCTTGGCGCGGTCGTCGGGGGCGTAGTTGCGGGTGAACTCGTCGAGCCGGTTGCGTTCCAGCAGGAAGTTGATCCGCATCAGCTGACCGAGCTGGGCCTTGCGCTGCTCGGAGAAGAAGTCGGCCAGCCAGACGAGGGTGGGTTCCTCGACGTCCTTGTCCGAGAGTTCCTTGACCCGCTGGTAGTCGTACGACGGGGTGCGGTCGTTGTCCTCGTCGAACGGGTAGTCGACGACGAAGCGGATGTTGCCGGTGGTCGCCGGGCCGAACTGTTCGTCGGACAGCTTCCGGGATTCACAGACGTTGCCGAAGACGAACTCCACGGTGCGCCTGGTCCCGCGCCAGACGATGTCCTTCTGATCGATGATTTCGTCCTGCTTGCCCTGCTTGACGCCGAAGAGCTCCCAGAGCCGGTCGCGCACCCATACCCGGCGCACCCCGTCCTTGTCCTCGCCGGCCACGGCGCCGAGCAGCGGCTCGATGTCCAGGTCGGACAGCTGCAGCGAGAACACGGGGTCGGTGTCGCCCTCGGTGCGCACCTCGGTGATGAACTCGCCCTGCAGGGCGGCCATCCGCTCGACGACCTTGTCGCCCACGGGCACGGTCCGCGAGTGCACGGACCCGTGGTTGAGGGCGGCGAGCCGTCCGCCGGTGAGCCTGCGCAGCGCGGGCACCTCCGGGGCCAGGGCGGCGAGGAGCAGCGTCTTGACGAAGCGGTCGTCCGCGAGGAAGTCGGGATGGTCCGCGCGGCCGTACTTCTTCAGCAGGTGCTGGCGGGCCTTGGTGTGGAACTTCTTCGCCCCGTCCGCCTCGTGCGCGAGCTGGTCGGTGAAGGCGGCTCCCGTGTCGTCGACGAGGACGTCCCACAGGTCGCCGAGCGGGATGAGCCGGCCGAGCGGGGCGTCGGCGTTCCGCTCCAGCAGCTGCTGGACGAGTTTCAGGCCGCTGCGCTCACGCTGGAGCGCGCCGGAGAGCGCGACGAGGACGTTCAGCAGGGCGGGCGAGAGCGGGTAGACGGCGCGGAAGTCGTCCCAGTCGGCGTGCGTGACGCCCTTGCCGTCCAGCAGGACGTCCTTGACCTGCTGGTTCGACCGGTCGATGCCCCGGAAGGCGGCCTCGAGCACCTCTTCCTGGCCCGGCCTGGGCTTGAGTACCCGCTCCTTGATGATCTCCGGGAGGTTGCGGTCCTCCAGGTTGATGACCGTGAAGCGCTCCTTGAGGTACTCCAGCGCCTGCTCCATGTTCTGCACGTCGGAGCCGAGGATGTCCTTGCCGACGAGCTGGGACAGGTCGCGCTGGCGGGAGATGAAGGAGACGATCGGCACCGGCCGGTCGGGGTTGTCCGACTCGATCAGCTTGACTAGCTTCTGGATCTCCTCGTTGACCCAGGTACGGTCCCGCATCCGGGCCTGGAGCCAGAGGATCAGCTCGTCGAGGAACAGCACCACGCCGTCGTAGCCGAGGCCGCGGGCGTGCTTGCTGATCTCGCTGAGTCCGTCGTCGAGCGACAGGAACCCCTCCGCGCCACCGGCGTACGACTTCATGGGCCCGTTGACGAGGGCGGACACCAGCCGCTCGCGGCCCTTGTCACCGGCGGGCGCGGCGAACGCGGCGTCGAGGTCGGTGCCGGTCCACGCCGTGGCGGCGGCCCCGGCACCGAGGGGCGCGAGGCCGCCTCCGGCGGCGGGTCCGGACCCGGATCCGATGGGGGCCAGACCGTCTCCCGCCGCGGGGGCGGTGATCGCGGTGTCCAGGAGCCGGATGAACGCCTCGTCGCGGATGGACTCACGCAGGGCGCGGGCGTCGGCCAGCAGCGCGTCCGACTTGTGCACGGTCGGCACGGGCACGTCCGGGTGCAGCGACCGTACGGTCTTGACGTAGCCGCCGAGCAGCGCCGACTCCAGGTTGACGGCGCCGATCAGGTGGTAGGGCACCATCAGGAAGTTCCGGCCGCCGAGCCATTCGCGGTGCTCCGCGACCACCTCGCGCAGCCGGGGCTTGGCCTGGACGGACGGCTCGCCGTTCAGCACGGCGTGCAGCACGGTCAGGAAGTGGCTCTTACCGGAACCGAACGATCCGTGCAGGTAGGCGGCGTAGGAGCTGTTCTTCCGCACGGCGCCGCGGATCAGCCGCAGCGCCTTGTCGAACTCCTTCGCCAGTTGCTCGGTGACGACGTAGTCCGCCACGGAGCCGGCCGAGTCGTCGCCGAACCCACGGGACAACTCGATCTTGAAGTCACCGGCGTGGGCGTCCTCCCTGATGTCGAGAACGTCCTTCAGTACGACATTTCCGCCGCCCCTGGCCATCAGCCGCCCCTGCTTCCCACAACGTCCCGCCCGGCCGCCACCCGGCCGGCTGCCCGGCGGGGCCCAACGGTCACCCGGGCCCCGCACACACCCCGCCCATCCTGCCAGCTCGGCGGGACGGGACGGGTGGGGTTGGCATGTGCGGGGCCACGAGCGATGCCCGGGGGCCGGTCGTCACCTGACGCGATTGATTTCAGACCGTCGCCTGTGACCGTCGGTCATTGCCAGAAGACCTCTTCCACGATGATCTGGGGGTCCTCGGTGCGCGGTACGAAGGTGTAACGCAGCCAGCCGTGCCCGTGGTCGAAGTGGAAGATACGAGAACCCTTCGGAAGATCGGACCGCGCCGGCAGGACCTTCATACCTGCGGGAAGGTCCGCATCCGCCTCGATTCCCCGGTAGTAGGGATCCTTCGCCGTGACCAGCTCGGCCCGCGCGGCGTCGACGGTCTTCCGTACCTGCTCGGGCAGGGCGTCACGGGCAGCCTGAGCCTTGAGCGTCCAGTCCATCTGCCATGGCGGCCCCATGAACCCGTCGTCGGTCACAGGCCGGGCTCCAGTCGCTGTGCCTCGTATCGGATGTGGGAGGCCTCTTCGAGAAGCGCCTTCGCCTCGGCAAGGTCGGTGGCCTCTGCCGCACGATGATGCAGATCAGCCATGTGCGCGTCGAGCTTCGGATCCCGGGCAACCGCGTACTCACCCCACCAACGGGCCATGAACGCGGGCACTGTACTGATGTCGTACGTGTCCGCGACGGCCCACTTCCAGTGGTCGTCGAAGTCCGGAAGAAGCTGGGGGGCGTGCTGGGCGATGGCAGCACGCAGTGCCTTCGGGTTCCGCTCGGGCATGGGCGGAACGACCGGCGTGGGTTCTGGGGCGTGTGCGGTCATGACCGGACGTACTCCTTTTTGCTCCTTCGGCGCACCGGGCCTACGACGATAGTCCGTCTCGTCGGGCCGGATGACCCGTTCGTCCCCGAGGCCCGGACGCCGGGCCAGGTACCCGGCGCGGGGCTCATGAGCACGCTCCCGAGTCGCGGTCACCGGTCTCGTTGCCGGTCTCATGGTCGGTGGCGTCCTCCACGTCGTCGGCATCGACGTCGGCCGCGGGCAGGCGTCGGCCGCGGGACTCCGCCACCCGCAGCGCGTCGGCGAGGCACTCGGCCAGCCTGATCGCGGTGTAGCGGACCTCGACGTTCGGGGTCAGCGGGTCGTCCAGCATCCGGCGGGCGGCGCGGAGGACGTCCAGCCCGTCCGCGAGCTGCCGGGCCTCCGTCGCGTCGGCGAACCGGGACACGATCCCGCCGTCCTCACCGGGAACGAGAAAGCAGGGCTTGCCCTCCGCCGACAGCCAGGGCAGCAGCCGGAGCGCGGTGAGCGAGTTCATCACGCGGCCACCCTCCGCGCGCCGACGGTGTGCTGGGCGAGGTCGAGGTCGATCCCGAAGCCGGCGGCGAGCACGACGATCCGGCGCCGGTTCCGCCGAAGCGCCTGCTCCTGCTCATGGGCGGCGAGGTAGGGACGGACGAGGCGGGAGGCGGCGCCGTCGAGGGGAAGGTGACGGCAGTACGGGGAGTGGAGGAGGGGGAGGTGGGGTGCGGGGGCGGTGAGGTGCGGGGTGAGGTGCGGGGGGCGCTGGGCGCGGTGGCGGGGGACGCCGGCGCGGTGGGCTCCGGTGCCGGGGCCGAAGAGAAGGCTCAGCCAATGGGCGATGCGGTGGATAAGGTCTTGCATGTCGACGCTCCTGTTAAGCGTTGGCCGTGCCCCGGGAGGTCTAGCCACCTCGCCGGGGTCTTTGCATTGCTGAAACTACACCGATATGCAGCCCTCTGCATACAAGTACAGAGGGATCTACTCGAACGCGCAGATCAGGGCACGCCTACGTTGGACATATGAGCGATACACAGCACCCGACAGCTCTGGACCCGATGAGCGCGAGACCGCTCTACGTTCAACTGGCCGACGTCATCGCGAAGAGGATCGAGTCGGGGGAACTGGCGCCTGACAGACCCATCCCGTCGGAGAACCATCTCGCCGACGAGTACGGAGTGGCACGACTCACCGCTCGTCGGACCGCACAGGAACTCCGCGAACGAGGACTCATCGTCACTGTGCGCGGCAAGGGCTCTTTCGTGGTGGAGCAGCCGCCAACCAGCGCGCCCGCAGACGAGGACGGGACCGCCGACTGACGCTCCCGTCCTGATGCGCTGTATCGCTACTCGGCAGTCTTCGTACGTCCGCCACGCCTCTTCTCGGGACGCCAGTCGCGGAGATCGGACTCTGCGAGGTGGCGGTCGGTGCAGCCCTTTTTCAGCGCGGTCTGGAACTCACGGGCCGGGTTGTCACCCCACTCCTCATCGTGCTCGTCGTACCACTGGCGGACCCAGGGCATGATCTCCAGCAACCCGGCCAGCAGCGGCACGAACCGCGGGTCCTCCCGCTTCCAGCCATCCTGGTCGGCACGGTCGGTGATGAGGTTGACGAGGGCCTCGGCCTGATCCCGGTGGTTCCAGCCGGCCCAACCCAGCAGCAGGGAGGGGTCGCTGTCGGGGGAGGCGCCGGGGTAGGAGATGAACCGCTCCTTCGGCACGTCGAGCTTGCCGCGGTTCGACCAGTAGGAGTGCCGGAGGAAGTCAGCGCCGGAGTACTTCGGAGCAGGCTTGATATCCCGTCGCACACCGTCGTGGTCCTCCTCCCGCTGCTCTTCCCAGACTCGTTCCCACTGGGCACGCTTACGCAGGCCGGTCTCCTTGTAGCGGAGGGCGGCAAGGTAGGGGACGTGCTCGTTCTCGATGACGGCCTGGAGCACGGTGGCGAGGGATGCCTCGGGCTTGTTGAGGTGGTCGGCCGCGTAGAGCGCGGCGACAGCCTGAACGTCCTCGTCGTGCCGCAGCACGTCGGCAAGCTGGTACACGGTGAGAGCGCGAGGTGCGGTGTACTCACCACGCTCGCCGAACCACAGTTCCTTGCGCTCGGCTGCGTCCAGCAACCAGGCCCGCAGCGCGGCGGCCTCGCGCTTGCCCCACGGTTCGGTGGACCAACGCCGCTTGTACTCAGGGCGTTCGAGCAGCCGAATGTCCTTGTTGGAGGCGATGAGATCGAGTCGAGCCTGCACGACCTTCTTGTATGCTTCGGGCCATTCGGCGGGGATGCCGGAGACGGCAGTTTCTTCGGACCCGTGCCGGTCGAACCAGGCGGTCTCGATCTCACTGGTGTCAACCGTCCGCTTGAGCACAATCTCGAAGGCCCGCTGCCCTAGGGCGAGTTGCGGAACGGCTTCGTCGCTCAGCTCGGTGGGATCACCAGGCAGGGTGGCCGCCTCGACCTCTTTGGCCGTGAGCAACCCATACGCCCCGTAAACAACCCAGTCCAACTCCTCCTGAAGAAGGATCATCCATGCACGGATGCGGGCCTGCGCCTTGCTTGCTGCGTGGAGGGCAGCTCGGGTGGGAGGCCCAGACGTGGCAATCACGGAGGGCTCATGCCTGGCCAGTTCCTGAGCAAGGGTGTCAAGTTCGTAACCAAGAGCGAGGGGAAGCCTTTCAGGAAGAGGAAACTCCTCAAGCTTGGTTCCAGTGAACTCGTAGCGTTCTTCCCACTCTTCATCTTGCACGCCACGCCCGAGGCCACTCCCACCCTTGCCCTGGCTAACCTGCTTCAGCCAGAAGCAGGCGGCTGAAGAGTTCAGTACTCCCATCAACTCCAAGTACCGTTCTTCGCTCACCCCTCCAGGCAATTTGATCACCGGAGCGGTCTGCTTAAAAACCTTTCCACCCCGGTCTAGCACAAAATGGTTATGCGTAGCAACGAACGGGAAAGAAATACCGAGAGAACTGGTGTATCGCTCGGGATGCCACCGACTCCATTCATACCAGGTCAGCCCGATCTCTTCATGAGTACCGCCCGGTTCCCGGCGTTCGCGAAGTTCTGACCGAAGTTTCCACAGAAGTCGTTCGAGGGAGGGGTCACCCAGGTCAGCTGAGAGCTCACTTCCGTACGGGAAAAGCGCTTCAGTTTCGGGATAAAGGAACCAATCTCGAATCACTGTCCCTTCAACGAGCGGGACAACTCTCTGTCGAGGAACCCCCTGGCGGCGCCAGGCCCCCGGCGGCGCAAAGTAGGCACTGTCGGCACCGGTGTGAGCTGTACGCCCAATGAGTTGCACAATGGAACCGAAACGTTGCGGAGACGCCCGATGAAGTTGGGCCATAAGACCGTGAGAACTTCCCCCTTGCAACGACCAAGGGAAACTTCGGAACCGTTCCCGTTCGGCATCAAGAACCGAAACCCACCCCTCTTCCGCCCCAGGCTTGCCGACGGACCTTACGATGTCCTGCCAAACACGCCCCCGGGAAGCGTCGTCCGGCTGGCTCGGCTCACCCCGAACACCTAGCACAGCCCGAATGGGCTTGACCTGACGAGCCACCTGATTACGCCCGGCCAAAATCACCGTCGGCGTACCGTGTCCCGGAATATAAGCCCCGGACGTATCGATGATGTGCGTGAGATCTACGCCACCGAAGTCACGTTTCCGCTTGTTCCTGGGGTCCTTGTAAGGGCCGCCGTAGAAGAACGACTCAATCAGAACCTTGCCGAACTCCCTCTTCATGAACGAGTTCGCCGTGATCTGCCCGGTGAAGCCACCATCCTGACCGCTTCCACTCGCCCTCAGCGCAAGCTCAAAAATCCGCTGGGCGAATGGCACTGACAGCGCATACTGGCGAGAGCAGGCCCAGTACACATCCCGGTAATTCTGGTTCTCCTGCTTGTCCTTGACCGTGATGTAGGGCGGGTTCGCCACCACCACGTGATACGACCCCCGCCCCAGCAGGTCGACTTCCGTCACGTACTCCTTGACGTCTTCCGTCCGGTACGTGAAGACCTCTCTGCGGGCGAGGTCGTCAAACGTCTGGTCGGCTTCCTGCCCGGCATCCCGTCCGTGCAGCAGCGAGTCCCCCACCGCCACCCGAATGGGCAATCCCGGCGCCCGCTGAAGCTCCCGTACCCCACCCTCCTTCAGCGCGGCGACAAGCAGCCGGAACCGTGCGATGGAAGCTGCGAACGGGTTCTTGTCGGCCCCGTGAACCGACTCCAGCGCGCGCCGGATGAGAACCCACCCGTCCGTACCGGGCTCCAGCTCACGCCATTTGGTGAGGATCCGTTCGAACAGGCCGAGCAGGAAGTGCCCGGAGCCGCACGCGGGGTCGATGCAGCGCAGCCCCCGCACCCGGCCGTCCTCGTCGATCTCGCCCCGCCAGCCGTCGGGCCGGTGCTTCCACACCGGGTCGAGGCCGAACTCCTCCACGGCCGGTTCCAGCGTCAGGTCGAGGATGAACTTTTCGACGAACACCGGCGTCTGGAGCAGCGCGTAGGTCTTGCGGGCATGCTCGGAGAGGTCCTGGTACAGATCGCCGAGGAAGCGGGTGTTCAGCTCGGGGTCGGTGAAGTCGTGCCGGAGCCGGCCCTCGGCGTCGCGCTCGCGCCAGAAGGAGAGGAGGCGGGTCGCGGCACCGTAGGACGGGGTGACCTCCCACAGGGGGTTGAAACGCCGGTCGAAGAGACCCTCGGCCGTGGTGTGGGCCTCACCGAGCCCTTTGAACGACTCCAGCAGCCAGTCGCGGTCGTTGCGCTCGGGGTGCAGGCGGAAGTAGTCGTCGTGCCGGTCCTGCGCCTCGGCCAGCCGCTCACCGGGGCCGGACAGCCAGGCATCCGGGATGAGTCCGTTGTCCTCGCTGAACCGGACGAAGACGCAGGCCAGCACCCACGCGGCGGCGACCTGCACCAGCCGGTCGTCGAGCCAGGTCTCGTAGCCGACGCCCGTACGGCCCTCGCCGTCGGCGCGCTGGTACTCGGCCAGCAGCGACGGCGCGAACTCCTCGCCCGCCGCCCGCTCCCTGAGATCCTGCTCCAGCAGGGCGACCTGCTTCTGCAGGTCCTTCAGCAGCGCCTCGTGGCGCGGCGAGGCACCCTCCGCAGGTGATGCGGGCGATTCCACGCCGTGGACTTCCGCAGATGACACCGGTGCACACTCTCCATCCCGACCGACCCGCCGTGTGGCACGGCGTGCCCGCCCATCCTGCCAGGTCGACTTTGCAAAGTGAGAGTGCTATAGAGCGCACGGGACGTGCGGAGACGGCGAACCGGGCGGCGACTACGCCCTCGGCTTGGGAACACCGCCTCTGCGTCCCAGTCCGAACGCGATCCGGTACACGTCGGGCAGGTCCAGCCGGCCGTCGCTGCGCGGATCCGTCATCACGCCCAGCTCCCTCAGCTCGGCGATCAGGCGTGGCAGGTCGTCCGGGTGGCGTGGGCCGGTGCGGACCAGCTCGGGCCGGTCGGCCTGCACGTACCGCGCCGCGTCCTTGGCCAGCACGCTGGGCAGGTCGGCGTCCTGCCACAGCTTGAGGACCATCTCCTCCTCGATGGGCACCTGGCAGCCGACGAGCGGCTCTATCGCCAGCTTCACCCACGGCGTGTCCTCGCTCACCTCGTTCACCCGCCGCTTCGAGGCATCCTGCACCCCGGCGCGGATCGCCTCGTGGTGCAGGGCGCGGTCGTGCCCGGGGTGGGTCGAACGAGTCACGTCGGCTGCCGTGGCCAGGGCCTGGAGGAAACTGCGCGGGCTGGTCTTCCCCTTGCCGTCCATGAGGTGGTTCGGCAGCCAGGTGTAGGGCCTGCCCTTGCGGTAGTTGCCGCCCATGAACGGGTCTGCGATCTGCGCGAAGAGCTCTTCTTGCCTCGCAGCATCGTTGCGCAGCAGCATCGGCGGAACATGCCGCGTGCCCGCGTCGTCGGTGTCCCAGCCCCCGGTGATCCGGCGGAACCGCTGCGCCGGCTCGACCTGCTCCTCGTCCTCATTGCCCAGGCAGTGGAAGAGCAGCCCGTACAGATCCGTCTGCGTCCACTCCAGGGCCGCCGCGTACCCCGACAGCTTCGCGGCGTCGGCGAAGGCGAGCTTCGCGGCCTCGAACATGTCCGGGCGGATGAACACCTTCAGCCGGATGTTGCGCGTACCGAACCGCATCTGAAGGGCCAACCGCAGGAGGCCGCCGACCAGGAGGTCCGCCCGCGCGCGGTCCGGGTGCAGATGCTCAAGAGCGTCGAAGAGCAGTAGATGGACGACGTTCGCCTCGTACGCCTCGCGGTCCGCCCGCTCCAGCGTGCGCTGCGCCGCACCGGTGTGAGCACGGACCCAGGCGACCTTGTCCCGCCACTCCAGCAGTCCGCGCAGCTCCTCCTGCCCGAGCGCCGTCAACAGCACCGCGTACCAGATGTCGTACGGGTCCTCCCCCGCCTCGACCAGCCCCCTCAGGTCGGGCGGCCCCGGGTAGCGCTCGGAGTTCAGGTCCAGCCCGTGCCCGGGGTGGACCTTCAGGTGGCGCAGGCGGTTGATGCGGTACTCGTCGGCAGCCAGCTCGCGCAGCCGCTCGTCCAGGAGCGTGTGGTACCAGAACGTCTTGCCGACGCCCCGCCCGCCCGGCACCACCACGTTGTCGACGTACAGGGCGGTGCGGTGCGAGTCCGGCATGAACAGGGTGTGGGCGGTCGGCCGGCGGGTGTCGGCGTAGACGGACTCCCGCAGTGCCGCCGTCAGCAGGTCGCGGTACTCGTGGGCGGTGAGGCCGGCCTCGTTCGTCACGTGTCTCGCGTTCCTTCCTGGTTCCGGCCGGCCGTCAGCGCCTGCTCGATCAGCGGGGTGGCTCCGGCCAGGAAGTCACCGTATGCGGCCCGCACGAACGCACGGTCCTGCCAGCCCGGCGCGTTGATCGCGTCCATGCCCACCAGGCCCGGTTCGAACAGGATGGGGAGCGGAGAGTGCGGCGCCAGGTCGTCGGCGAGGGCGGGAGAGAACACCTCGTCCCCCAGCGTGGCGACGGCGCCGTCCTCCCCCACGTCGACCGGGTCGACGGAGTCGTACAGCACCTCGAAGCACTCGAACGCCCGCCTGCGGAACGCCTCCAGATAGCCGTCCATCGGATAGTGCACGGAGTCCGGCACCATCGAGGCGACCATGCGCAGCTTCTCGCGGATGCGCGGCGCCTGCCCGGAGGACCACCATGTGGCGAACAGGTCGCTATAGCCCATCCATGTCTGCTCGTTGTGGCTGCCGAAGAGGAGGGCGAGGTCGCAGAGCCGGGAGATGGCCACGGCCGCCACGTCGTGGATACCGGCCCTGCTGTCGAGGAGGACGACGTCCGGGCGTCGGCCCGTGTCGCTGTCCCGCTCCACGGCGTCCTCGCAGGCCCGCACCGCCCGCTCCAGCCGGTCCGCGAAGCTCACGTCGGCGGTGTCCGCGTAGACGCGGTTCAGTTTGTCGGCATACGAGTACCGGGCCTGGCCGTCCGTGCCCCTGCCGCGGGCCGGAGCCACCCACAGCTCGCCGAACCGGCCGTCGGCCGCCCGGGGAGGGTCGTACGGGGAGCGGATGACGATGTCCAGGCCGTCCGCGTTGCCCACCGCGTCCTCGACGAGGTGGTCCACCAAGCCGTGCGGAGACAGGTCGCGGCCCATGAGCAGCGGGCCCGCGCCCGGGGACTCCAGGTCCAGGTCGACGACCAGGACGGCATGGCCCCGGTCGGCCAGATGGCGTGCCAGCACGGCCATCGCCGTCGTACGCCCCACCCCGCCCTTGAACCCGTACAGCGCGGTGCGGTGGGCGCGGACGCCGTCGGGACCGGACCCGGGCGTGGAGACCATCGCCCAGTCCTCGCCGACGACGGTGTTGTCGAGGAAGCGGACGGAGCCCGGACCTGACGTGCCGTCCGGGTCCGCCACCGCCCGCACGGAACCCAGCAGGGCATCCGCCGAGAACATGTCCGAGGCCAGCAGCACCGGCTGGCCGGACCGGTACGGGCCCAGGCCGTCGGAGAACGCCGTTTCCCAGTCCGCCATCAGCCCGCGTACCGCCGCCTTCTCCTTCCCGGCGTCGTCGACGACGAGGGAGAACCGGCCGAGTACGTCGCGGACCAGCACGACGGGGAATCCCTGCCCGGCAACGTCACGGGCGGCTTCGAAGGCGCGGTGCCGGGCCTGGTCGAAGCGGACCGGAATCTCGACGGACATCACGTCAGCTTTCCGTGGAGCAGTGCGTGTTCGTGCAGGGTGAGTATGCGGCGGGCCGCGTCCCGGCGTCGCTCCACCACCTCGGCCTGCGCGTAAGTCCCGTCCGAGTAGCGGGTGCTGACGTGCCATCCCCTGAAGACCCGCAGGTCACCGTCGAGCGCCGCGTGCAGAGGCGCCCCGCTCCGGCCACGCGCCAGCAGCTTGATCTCCCTGACGAGCTGGTTGATGTGACCGAACTGGAGAGTGCGTTCGGGATCATCGTCCGGCGGCTCCGGGTGCGCGACCTCCGGCTTGTTGGACGGGCCCATCGCCACGTCCGTGAAGCGCAGCAGCAGACTCTTGACCGCGCATTCCGCGGCGAAGCCGTAGAGATGGTCGGCGGTCGGCAGGCGGCTGTCGCGGTGGACGTAGGCGGCGTCGTCGAAGTGACGCTTCGCCGCCCTGGCGAAATGATCCTCTTGTAAGGTCTCCGGCACATCACGGATCTTAGCCACGCCCTCCTGCTCAACAGCCTTGAACCGGCAGCCTCCGGCGGAGGGCCGACGGCTCGGCCGAGTACCGGTCCATGGGGGCCACTCCGAGGCCACGAAGATCCACGATGTCTTGAACACCCCTTGTTTGCCCCTTAATTGGACATGTTGGGTTGTATGCGTCCCTAGAACAGGGGTCCGAGAAATGGCGCCTCCGCTGACCACGGAGGCGACTTCACAAGGGGGAAGGCTTGCGTCGCATCGCTTTCTGTACCGTCAACACAGCGTTGACCGCCGCGGTTGCCGCTTCCATTCTGCTGGTGCCGGCCGCTTCCGCGTCCGCCGCACCCGCTTCGGGTGACAGGGCCACCGGCGTCGCCGTCGACAGCATTGACGCCACATGCAAGAGCCGCAGCCGGAATCACATAGTCCGCACGTACTACCGTGGCCCGGAGTTCTCCACTCTGCGCTGCGGCACCAAGACGTGGGGATGGAAGCACATCAAGGCCCGCCACGGCTGGAACAAGACCATGGACAAGAAGATCAGCACGGCCATCTGGTCCGGCAGCCCGAACGGCCGTGGCGGGTTCTCCACCTACACGAACACCTGCCCGCGCATCGAGAAGTTCCGGACGATCATCGGCACCCCGGCCGGGACGAACGACCTGCTGACGGCGTACAAGGTCGACCAGCCTGCCGTCGTCGCCACGTGCTGAGGACCGGGTAGAGCTTGAGGCGGGCCTACGCGGATGGCTCAGGGAAGGAAGGCACTCATGACGGCGCAGACACCGGCCGAGCAGGCGCTGGCTCGCTCGTACACCACCGGTGACGGCAGCGTGCGATTCGACGTCGCCGACCTGTCGGTCGACCGCCTCCCCGGGGGCCACGCCCTGCTGGCCTACCGGCTCAGGGTGGAGCGTCCGGGTCTGCCGGACGAGCACTGGGCCGTCACCCTGCCCTGGGAGGACAGGTCCTTCGCGGATGTCCTCGACTCGCCGGCCCCGGACCCCGAGCGGCTGCGGCAGCTCGTGCACCTCGTTCGTGCCCTGCTGGAGGAATGGTGGGACACGAAGGGACACAACCGGCGGTCGGCGAAGCTGGGACACCGCCTCCCCTGACCTCCCCGGCATCGGGGGTCGGCCTCCTGCCGAACAGCACATCGGGCTGAAGGTCCGGCTCTGGTTGTACGAGCGGCATTCCGTCGCTTCCCAAGGCAGCCAGAGCCGGGCCGACCGACCGCATCACGCGTCAGACTCGCCTCACCGGCTCATCCGTCGCTGCCCCTTGGGACTTCAGTTCCTTGAGGAACAGGCCCTTCACCCGCGCCCATTCGCTCATCCGGTCCACGATGTCCACCGTGCGGCCGTCCAGCGCGGGCGACGCGTCCGGGTCCTCCATCGGAACCAGCAGCCACAGGCCGTGCGGAGCATCGGACGGACGTCGGGCAGCCTCCTGGAGCGCCACCAGCAGCTCACGGCCGCCGGCCGTCCAGTAGCGGGCGGTGAGCGCGGCCTCGTGAGCGAAGAGCACCGTGCGCGGACCGGTCCTCTCCGCGAGGGCGACGGCGCGTTCGGTGACCCGCTCGGTCGCGGCCCGCGCGTAGGAGGCGAGGCCCGCTCCGAGTGACCCCGAGGCGGCGAACGCGGCGTCCGCGCGCAGCAGCGCCTGCCATGCGACACCGTTCTCTGCGGCCAGTCCCCTCAGCGCGTCGAGGAACAGGTCGTCCAGCGAGACCGGCACGACGTCGAAGCGTGTCGCCAACTGCTCGGCGACACCCGGAAGTTCGGACGCCTTGACGGTGAGCGCGAGGAAACCACCGCGCCGACGGGCCGCCTGAAGCCGCGCCGTCATGACCCGGCGTGGGTCGTTCCCCAGGGCCAGCTCGCTCTGCGCGGCCGCGATGAGGGTGCCGGTGCTGGTGAGCATGGACACCGACGGCTCGTAGTGAGAGCCGACGGTCTCGCGGACCCGCGGCATGAACCGCTTGCGCTGGTGGTCGTAGGCGAGCGGGAAGTCGGTCTGGGCCAGCGCCTCCTGAAGTTCCACGTAGGTGGTGTCGGCCAGCACCGCCAGTCCGGGGAAGCGGGCCCGGACACGGGTGATCAGGTCCGCGGCGCCTATACCGGTGTCGGCGCGGACACCCGCGGGGGCCTGGGAGATGCGCAGGGCACGGACCAGGTCCAGATCCAGCGGGAAGAGTTCCAGGCGTGGGGAGACGGCGACGCCGGGCGCCATGGCCGCCGCCAGGTCGACGAGCCGGGTGTCCGCGATCGCCGCCATGCCCTCCGGCGCGGGCACCGCGCGCAGCTCGCGCAGCACCGTCGCCCGGCCCGGCAGCGGATCGCGGCGGGCGACCGACACCGCCGCCTCGCCCAGGAGGGCGGCGTAGTCCGCGAGTTCCGCCGGGGTGGGGTCGTCGGTGCCCGGCTGGTCCTCCAGGGCCAGCAGCACCCGTCCGCCGCGCCGCAGAACCGCCAGCCGGACCGGGGGCTCCGCGTCGGGACCGGTGTTCTCCTCGCGCTTGCGGAACTCCACCTCCGCCGCGGCCCGGACCACGGCCAGCGCCTGAGCCAGCGTGTCGCCGGGGTCCCCATCACCCGCTCCGTGCCGGGCACGCAGATCGACGGCCAGTTCCTCGGCGGTCATGATCCTGCCCCGGTTGGACAGGATCGTCACCATCTCGTCCCGGACGCGACGCAGCCAGGACAGCTCCGACCACAGTTCGATCGCGGCCTGCTGATGCTGGGAAACGGTGGTCTGGGTGATGCCCAGGGCGCGCGCGATGGCCGACTGGGCGGGCCACAGTTCCAGCCGCTCGGCGCCGGGCAGCTGGAGCATGGCCCGTACGACATCGGGGCGGGGCTTCGTGCGACGCCTGCCCTCCTGCGGGGTGAGCCGCACGGCCAGGGTCTCCACCGGCTCCAGCGCGTCCTCGGGCGCCTCCGCCGGAACGTCCGCTGCCGGGCGGGCGGCGGGGCGCTTGCGCAGGGCATGTGTCCACTGGCGGTGGCGGCGGTTGAGCTCCTTGCGGATCACATTGCCCGCACCCCGGGCACGGGAGATCGTGTGCGGGGCGATGTCGAGCAGGGCCCCCACGGTCGACGCGCCGAGAGCGGCGGCGACGGACACCGCGCGGGGTGACAGACCCGCGGCGTCCAACGGGGTGTTCGGTTCCGCCGCCGCGGCGGCCTGCTCCCTGGCCTCCTCGATGTCCTCGACGGTCATCCCGACCGTGGCGGGCGTGGTGGCCGGAGGCGCCTTGTCCGCCGTGCGGAACAGCCTTCGCCACGCCTCCTGCATTTCACGCAGGCTGTCGTAGCGCTGCTCGACGTCACGGTGCAGGGCACGAGGGAAGAAGGTGCTCAGCCCGTCGCGGAGCGCCTGGTCGAACAACTCGTCGGCGACGTGCAGTTCGGCATCGGCGACGGTGAGCGGGCTGCCCTGGCCGTCGCCCCACACGGGCCGCTCGCCCGAAGCCATCTCGTGCAGGGTCACCGCGGCGGCGTACCACTCGGCGTGGTCGTCGTAGCGCTCACGCCGGCTCCCGCCCAGGAACGGGTCGAGATAGCCGCGCGTCCCCGCGTGCAGATCCTGGTCGGGTGCGTCGGCCAGCGAGAAGTCGAACAGCATCAGCTGCCAGGAGCCGTCACTGCGCTTGAACAGGCCCAGGTTGTCCGGCTTGATGTCCCGGTGCCGCACCCCGCGCGCCGAGAGACTGTCCAAAGCCTCGAAGAGGTCGTTGCCGAAGCGCTCCAGCTGGTCGTAGCCGAGCGCTCCCTCGCCGCGCAGCCGGGAACCGAGACTCACCGCCTCCCGGTCGCCGGGAGGCCGGAAGCCACCCGCGTACTCGATTTCCAGGATCATCCGCCCGCCGAGTTCGCGCGGCTCGGCCAGCAGCTTCACGATGCGTCCGCCGCCGACCTCCTTGAGCGCCGCGGCCTCCGCGGTGAGACGGGCATCCTTGTCATGGTCCAGCGCGACCTTGAAGACGCGGGGCGAGTCCGCCTCGCCGCCCGGCTCGCCCTCCGTGCGGCGTACCAGCAGGGCACGGGCCGTGGCACCGGTGCCGAGCACCCGGGCCACCGTCCAGGTGTCGTCGAGAGACTGGCCCGGCTGCACCGTCAGGGGATCCAGGACCGCCGCGTCCGTGGGCTCGGGCGCCGCGGCATCGGCCTCGGCCGCGTCCAGCAGCCGCAAGAACTCCTCGGCCGACGTCAGCCGGTCCTGCACGTCGGCCGCGGTGGCGCGGAAGACCAGGGAGTCCAGCGCGGTGGACACGCCGTCGGCGACCGCGTACGAGTGCAGCCCGCCCTCCTCCCGCAGCCGGTCCACCAAGGTGCTGCGCCGGTCGGCCGGCGGGCGCCCGGTGAGCAGCAGATAAGCGAGGCTGCCCAGCCCGAACACATCGAGGTCGATCGGATCCGCGAACTCCTGGTCGGTCTCGGGAGCGAGGTACACCTGCGCGACGTCCGCGATCAGGTCCGCGTCCAGCGGAGTGTCCCCGAGCGTGTGGTGCATCGTGGTCTTGAAGTCACGGGCGGCGGTCTGCCAGTCCGCGATGCGCAGTACCGGCTCGCTGCCGTCCTCCCGCGCCGACACATACACCGAACGGGCGGACAGGGCCCGGTGGTAGAGGGAACGGTTGTGGGCGTACCGGACCGCCTCGGCGAGCTGGCGGACCAGGTCCAGCCGGGCCTCCGGCGTGAGCCGGCCGCCGTACGCGTCGAGGTAGGCGTCGAGGCGCAGGTCCGACGCGCGGTGCCGGAAGAGGATCGCCGGGCCGCCGGCGTGCTCCTGGATCTGCACCGCCTGCACGATGCCGCGGTGGTTGATGCCCTGCAGCACGTGGTACTCGCGGCGGGCCGCCCGGTCCACCTGGTGCCGCTGGTGCTGCGACGCCGCCTCTCCGGCCAGGTAGATCCGCACCCGGCCGTTCTCCCGCACCAGCCCGTCGTCGCGTTGCGCGAGCCGGTCCTCCCAGCCGGGGCCCGCGTCCAGCGCGCGCGGCTCCAGCCGCCAGTCGTCACCGAAGCGCAGGTGAGCCGTCGAGTGGCTGACCCCGATGCGCTTCATCAGCTCTTCGAGCAGCAGGCCGGTCTGCGGAGTGACGCGCCAGCTCTCGCGCTCGGGCGGCAGGCTCAGCAGCCCGTCCCAGATACCGGGCAGCCCGCTGCCGCCGCCGTCGCGCCCGTAGACGCCGGTCCGCTGGAACTCGTCGAGGCCGCTCACCAGATCGGGATCGTGGAGGAAGACGGCCGGTTTGATGAAGGGGACCCGCCTGGGGTCCTGCTTGAGGGCGCGCGCGGCCCGCGCCAGCTGCTCCTTGAGTTCCTTGGCCTTGAGATCGGTGAGGTGCAGGGGATTCTTGATCGTGCGCACCCGGTCGTCGTGGAACTGCCAGGTGTCCCCGTGGTTCACCACCCGGCCCGGGTGGCCCTTCAACTCCAGCAGGTACACCCCGCCGGGTACGGCGATCAACAGGTCGCACTCGCTCACGCGGCCCGAGGGACCGGTGAACTGGAACGTCGCCCACGCCCGGTACGGCTCGGCCTTCGGCATCCGCTGCCGGACATGGTCCAGCCCGTCCTGCTCCCACGCGTGGCCACTGCGCCTCGGCTGGAACCAGCGCTCACGGGCCGGAGGCGGTCCTGATTCGGGAGCGGACGGCCGCACGGCTGGCGTCACCGAAACCTCCCGGAATGATCATCGTCGGCGCAGAGAGGCAGGCATGGTACCCACGTCGTCGGCCTGACGCACAAACCACGAGCGGCTTCGCACCCGCGCGCTTGATCGTGTTTTGTCCCAGGCTCGCACCGCATCCTAGATGAATCATTCCAAGGCATGGGGCGCGAGCGACCGGCCCATCAGATCCACGCCGACGGCACCGGCCAGGGGTGCCGGATCCTGCGTCTCACGGTCCGTTCGAGCGATGGCGCGCAGGGATCCGGCCGGCAGAAGTTCCTCGCGCCAACACGAAGAAGCCCCCGCCGGTTTCCCGGCGGGGGCTTTCAGCTGCGGTGGACCTGTGGGGATTTGAACCCCAGACCCCCTCGATGCGAACGAGGTGCGCTACCAGACTGCGCCACAGGCCCTTGCGACGAGTGAAACTTTAGCATCCCGATCGGCGTGCTCGGAAATCCGTTGCGGGTGGGGGGTCACCTGCGGTTTCGGGGGTCATTCGTTGGCCGCGCGCGGCCGGTCGCCGTCCTCGTACTGGTCGAACAGCGGGGTGCGGCCGCGCTCGCGCGCCCGGCGGGCCGAGGCCGCCGTGGGGGTTCCCCCGCGCGAGCGCCTTCGAGCGTGGGGGAGGGCGTCGGTGCGGCCGTCGTCGTCCAGGCGGTCGTCGTGGTCGCTCTCCGCGCCCGCGTCGTGGGGTTCGGCGTCGTCGGACGCGGCGGCCTCCTCCGGGCCCGGGGCCATGGAGCTCGAGCGGGCCGAGCTCCAGGTGTCCGGGGCGCCGAGGTCCACGTCGCTGGTGGCGCGCGGGGCGACCGGGGCGGTCACGTACGTGGGCAGCGGGACCGGGACCGGGTCCCAGCTGTCGCCGCCCTGGCCGGGGCGGCGCTGGCGCTCGCGCTGCTGGTCGACCCACTCGGCATGGTCGGTCTGCTCCACGAGCGCCCGCCGGTCGGCGGCGAGCGCCAGGAGGCCGGGGTCGGTCTCCTGGTCCGGTTCGACGGCCGGCTCGAAGCCCTGCCCGGGCCCCTCCGGTTCGTCGGTGTCCGCGTCGCCGACGGACGGGCGGCGGCGCGGCCGGCGCTCGCGCTCACGCAGCCGCTGCGCCGCGGCCTCCGCCTGGCGGCGGTCCATCTGGTACGCGAACCGGCGGTGCTCCTGGGAGCGCAGGTACACGATGTAGGCGCTCAGCAGTATGGCCGGCACTCCGGGTGCCCACAGGAACGCGAGTCCGCCGATCGCCGCGACGACCGCGCCGAGCGTGAAGGCGACGAACAGCAGGGTGGTGGTGCGCCGACGGCGTGCGAGCACCTTCGAGCGCCGGGCGCGCGCCGCGGAGGCCTGCGCCGACCGGGACTGCTGGGCGGCGGACCGGGCCGGTCCGGCGGGCTGTGCCCGTCGGGGGTCCCGTTCACGGCGGGCGGACGGGACACGCTCGCGCGCGGGACCAAGTTCGGGGCCTGGACCGGGTTCGGAGCCGCGCCGGTCCGGCCGCTGCGCGGGCTGCTCCCGTACGGGGGCCTGTACCTGCGGACGGGTCTGGGACACGGCGAAAGCCCGGACGTCCACCGAATCGGTGACCGCGTCCGGGTCGTGAGCGCTCCGCTCCTCCTCGTCGGTGGAGCGCTCCCGCAGGTCCTTGGCGTACCGGCGCTCCATTCCCGCCCGTCCGGACAACAATCGGATGGCGGTGCTGAAGCGTTCCGTCGGACGGGCTTCGTTCAGCTCGTCCTGCCTACGGAGCCACATCGGCACCAAGTAGGCGGCCCAGGCCCCGACAATGACTGCGTAGATGAGGCCGCTGCTGCTCACGCCTCACACGGTAGAGGGGTTTAGGTGGGGCCATCCGCCAATTGAGCCGGTGTGTCGCACGATCCGGCTGATATCTCGAACTTTTTTGGATCCATGTGATCAGCAGACCACTCGAGATGCGAAATTCCCTGCCTTCACATGCTTCAGCCGGTCACCAGGCGATCAAATTCGAACATTTATTCAATTACCGGGGCTGTGCGGGATTCCGGGATTACGCCGCTCGTCCTCCGGCCGCTCACGCCGGGAGCGTTCCCGCTGCCAGCGGCCGAGCAGCCCCTCGGGCGCTTCCTCGGCTGTGAGCGCGAAGACGAGATGGTCGCGCCAGGCTCCGTCGATGTGCAGATAACGCGGGCGCAGCCCCTCCGCGCGGAATCCGAGTTTCTCCACGACCCGTCGGCTGGGCCCGTTCTCGGGGCGAATGCACACCTCGACGCGGTGCAGCCCGACCGTACGGAAACAGTGGTCCACGGCCATCGCCACGGCTGTCGGCATCACTCCGCGGCCGGCCACCGCCTCGTCCACCCAGTAGCCGACGTGACCCGAGCACATCGAGCCCCAGGTGATCCCCGCGACTGTCAACTGGCCGACCAGACGTCCCTGGTACTCGATGACGAACGGCAGCATCCGGCCCGCGTGTGCCTCGGCCCTCAGATGACGGACCATCTGGCGGTAGGTCGGCCGGTGCACGACCGGACCGGCGGGGGTGGGCGGCGGGATGGTCGCCTCCCAGGGCCGCAGCCAGTCACGGTTGCGGCGGTTGGCCTCGCGCCAGGCCCGCTGGTCGCGCATCTTTATGGGCCTCAGGACGACGTCACCGACCGCCAGCTCCACGGGCCAGGCCGAGCCGTTCAGCTCACACCCCCGCCACCGGCCCCCGGTCCGGGGTGGTCACCACCGCGCAACTGGTCGACCGCGTGCTTCAGCAGCGGCTCCAGGACGGCGAGACCGTCCTTCACCCCACCCCTGGACCCCGGCAGGTTGACGATCAGGGTCCCGCCGCCCGCGACCCCCGCGATGCCCCGGGAAAGGGCGGCCGTCGGCACCTTGTCCCGGCCGTACGCCCGGATGGCCTCCGCGATGCCGGGCACCTCGTGGCCGATCACCGCGCGGGTCGCCTCGGGGGTGCGGTCGGTGGGCGAGATGCCGGTGCCGCCGGTGGTCACGATGACGTCGTACCCGGCCTCCGTACCCGCGCGCAGCGCGGCCTCCACCGGATCACCGTCGGGGACCACCTGGGGGCCGTCGACGGCGAAGCCGAAGCGCCGCAGGCCCTCGGCGATCAGCGGGCCGCCCGTGTCCTGGTAGACGCCGGCGGCGGCCCGGTTGGAGGCGGTGACCACCAGGGCGCTGTACGGCGCGGGAAGTGCGCCGCCGATGGATGCGTCGAGTGTCATGCCCTGCTCCAGTGGCCCGACGTGCCGCCCGTCTTCTCCTCCACCCGCACGGCCGTGATGACCGCCTTCCTGTCGACCGCCTTCACCATGTCGATCACGGTGAGCGCGGCGACCGAGACCGCGGTGAGCGCCTCCATCTCGACGCCCGTGCGGTCCGTCGTCCGCACGGTGGCCGTGATCTCCACGGCGTCGTCCGCGACCGACAGGTCCAGTGTCACACCGGAGAGGGCGAGAGGGTGGCACAGCGGGATCAGGTCGGGGGTGCGTTTGGCTCCCATGATGCCCGCGATCCGCGCGGTGGCCAGGGCGTCTCCCTTGGGGACCCCCTCGCCGCGGAGCAGTTCGATCACACGGGGCGAGACCAGGACGCGGCCGGTGGCGCGGGCGGTGCGCGCGGTCACGTCCTTGCCGGAGACGTCGACCATACGGGCGGCGCCCGCCTCGTCGAGATGCGTCAGACGGTCCTGCGTACGGTCGTCCTGCGCTGGAGGTCCGGGGGTCTCCCCCCGGGAAGGCACGGTCATGAGTGTGGCGCTCCCGGTCCGGGCCCGCCGCGGTGCGGCGCGCGGGCCTGCTGTGCGCGACACGGTACCGCCAACCCGTGCGGGTCAGCCGAGCAGGATCACCTCGACGTCGGTGCCGGAGGCGATGGACTCGACGTCCTCGGGGACGACGATCAGCGCGTTCGCCTGGGCGAGAGCGGCCACCAGGTGGGATCCGGCGCCGCCGACCGGGGTCACCTCGCCGTCGGCGTACCGGCCGCGCAGGAACTGGCGGCGGCCCTTCGGCGAGGTCAGCGCCCCGCCCGCGGTGAGGGTGGCGCGGGTTCTCGGCCGGTGGACGTCCGTGAGGCCCATCAGGGTACGGATGGCGGGACGGGCGAACAGCTCGAAGGAGACGTACGAGGAGACCGGGTTGCCGGGGAGGGCCAGCAGCGGGGTGTGGTCGGGGCCGATGGAGCCGAAGCCCTGCGGCTTGCCGGGCTGCATGGCGAGCTTGCGGAAGTCGATGCCGCTGCCCGGCTCGTCCTCGTCGCCGACGGACGACAGCGCCTCCCTGACGACGTCGTACGCCCCGACGCTGACGCCGCCGGTGGTGACCATCAGGTCGGCGCGCACCAGCTGGTCCTCGATGGTGTCGCGCAGGGTGTCGGCGTCGTCGGCGACGGCGCCCACGCGGTAGGCGATGGCGCCGGCGTCGCGGGCGCAGGCGGTGAGGGAGAAGCTGTTGGAGTCGTAGATCTGACCGGCGCTCAGCTCCTCGTCGGGCTGGACGAGTTCACTGCCGGTGGAGAGCACGACCACGCGCGGGCGCGGGTGCACCCGTACGGAGCCGCGGCCGATCGCGGCCAGGAGGGAGATCTGGGGCGGGCCGAGGATCGTACCGGCCTCCAGGGCGCGGTCGCCGGCCCGTACGTCGCTGCCCTTGGCGCGCACGTGCGCGCGTGCCCCGGCCGGGCGGTACACGAGCACCTGGCCGGTGGCGCCCTCGGGGGCCAGGCTGCGGGCCCGCATCCCGGTGACCGGGCCCTCGCCGAGCCCGCCGTCGGTCCACTCGACGGGGACGACGGTCTCGGCGCCGGGCGGGAGCGGGGCGCCGGTCATGATGCGTACCGTCTGGCCGGGACCGACCTGGAGCAGGCCGGCCTGGCCGGCCGCGACGTCACCGACGACCTCGAGGGCCGCCGGGTACTGCTCGCTCGCGCCCGCGACATCCGCGACCCGTACCGCGTACCCGTCCATGGAGCTGTTGTCGAACGGCGGCAGCGACACCGGCACCGTGACGTCCTCGACCAGGACGCAGCCCTGGGCATCGAGGAGCTGCAGCTCGATGGGTTCCAGGGGGCGGACGGTGGCGAGGATGTCGTCCAGGTGCTCGTCCACCGACCAGAGGTGGTCCGGGCCTGCGGTGCGGGGCGCGGCGGTGCTCAAGGCTGCTGCATCTCCTCGGTGACGTAACGGCGGAGCCAGGTCCGGAAGTCCGGGCCCAGGTCCTCACGTTCGCACGCGAGTCGGACAATGGCACGCAGGTAGTCGCCTCGGTCGCCGGTGTCATAGCGGCGGCCCTTGAAGACCACGCCGTGCACCGGGCCGCCGATCTCCTCGTCCTCGGCGAGCTGCTGGAGGGCGTCGGTGAGCTGGATCTCGCCGCCGCGGCCCGGCTCGGTCTTCCGCAGTACGTCGAAGACGGCCGGGTCGAGGACGTAGCGGCCGATGATGGCGTAGTTGGAGGGGGCGTCGGCGGGGTCGGGTTTCTCGACCAGGCCGCTGACCCGGACGACGTCGGAGTCCGTGGTGGTCTCGACGGCGGCGGACCCGTAGAGGTGGATCTGCTCCGGGTCGACCTCCATGAGCGCGACGACGCTGCCGCCGTGCTGCTCCTGGACCTCGACCATGCGCTGGAGCAGGGGGTCCCGGGGGTCGATCAGGTCGTCGCCGAGGAGGACGGCGAAGGGTTCGTCGCCGACGTGCGGGGCGGCGCACAGGACGGCGTGGCCGAGGCCCTTGGGGTCGCCCTGGCGGACGTAGTGCATCGTCGCGAGGTCGCTGGATTCCTGGACCTTGGCGAGGCGGGCGGCGTCACCCTTCCTGTTGAGGGCGGACTCCAGTTCGTAATTGCGGTCGAAATGGTCCTCCAGGGGGCGTTTGTTGCGGCCCGTCACCATGAGGACGTCATCGAGACCTGCGGCGGCGGCCTCTTCGACCACGTACTGGATCGCCGGCTTGTCGACGACCGGCAGCATCTCCTTGGGAGTGGCCTTGGTGGCCGGTAGGAACCGGGTACCGAGGCCCGCCGCGGGGATGACAGCCTTGCTGATCCGAGGGTGCGACTGAATCATGCCCGCCACCATATCCGCTGCCTTCGCAGGGAATCTGGGGCTCCGCACATTTAATGCTCATATGAGCATATTGGAACGTTACGGGGACAGAGTTGAGACAGAACGAACGCGTGGACAATCATGGCAAGCGTGCGTTGCGACGGGAAATCCTCCTGGCGAGAGGAAGGTTGACGGCGGATGACGTACGGAAGTCCGCGACCGCGCTGGCCGGCCGCGCGCTCGGACTGCCCGAATTGTCGCACGGGCGCACGGTGGCGGCGTACGTCTCCGTGGGGAGCGAACCCGGCACGCCCGCACTCCTCGACGCCCTGCGCGCGCGGGGCGTCCGCGTGCTGCTGCCGGCTCTGCTCCCCGACAACGACCTGGACTGGGGCCCGTACACCGGCGAGGAGTCCCTCGCGCGCGTGCGGCACGGCGGCGGGCGGATGACGCTGCTCGAGCCGTCCGGGGAACGCCTCGGGCCGGACGCCGTGACCGGAGCGGACGTGGTGCTGCTGCCGGGCCTGGCCGTCGACGCGCGCGGGATGCGGCTGGGGCGCGGCGGGGGCTCGTACGACCGGGTGCTGGCCCGGCTGGAACGCGCGGGCGCGCACCCGGCGCTGGTGGTGCTGCTGTACGACACGGAGGTCGTCGAGCGGGTTCCCGAGGAGCCCCACGACCATCCGGTGCACGCGGTGGTGACGCCGTCGGGGGTCCGGCGGTTCGGCTGAGCCGGCCCACGAGAAGCGGCCTCCACGCGTGTGCGTGAAGGCCGCTTTCCTATCGGACGAGCGGCTCACTCAGAGCCCGCTCAGAGCCCCCCTCAGAGCCCCCTCAGAGCCCGCTCACGGCTTGAGCAGCAGGGTGTCCTCGGTGCCCTCCTCGACCGCCTTCTCCGAGTGGGCCCACTCGAGCAGTTCGCCGTCGGCCCACTTGTCCGTCTGGTCGACGTAGTGGGAGCTGTAGGCGTGGCCGGAGGCGCCGGTGAGGTTGATCCACCGCGACTTGTCGAGGTCGCCGAGGTTGACCACCATGCGCATCGACGGCACCCACACCACGCCGTAGCCGCCGGCGGCGTTCCAGCCGGTCGCGTTGACCGTGGCCTCGCCGCCGCCGAGCTTCCAGGGGCCGCGGTTGAGGGCGTACTGCACGAAGCCGGGGCCGGCGGTGCCCAGGGTCTGGTTCTTCAGGAACAGGCGGTGCAGCCTGCCCCAGCTCCAGGTGTCGATGTCCTTGCCGAGCTTGGCGGTGAGCTCCCACCGCGCGTCGATCATGGCGCGCTCGAACAGCTCGTCACGGTTCTCCGCGGGAGGACGGGTGCCCGACTTCGGGGTCGTCCACCAGTCGCTGTCCTTGTCCTCCATCAGCGTGCGGACCACCTCGAACCAGCGGTCGCCGCCGTCGGGCTGGGCCTGGTCCGCCTCGCGCAGACCGCACTCGCGGACCTTGACCCGCTCCTCGGCGGGCCCGGTCGGGTCGACCGGGTCGACCCACAGGCACTGGCCCTTGACCCGCAGCTCCTTGGGCAGCTTGTGACCGAAGCCGAGCTTGAGGATGTTGCGCCAGACGGAGTTGAAGTAGGCGGCTGCCGCCGAGTCGGCGTCCTGGGTGTAGTCCCAGCCCTCCAGCAGCTTCTGCGCCTCGCGTACGTCCGGGTCGTCGATGTCGACCTTGAGCAGCTCGGGCACGAGCAGCTTGGCGATGGCGCTGCTGTTGTCGAGCTGCATCTGCCGCATGTCGTCGGTGGAGATCTTGCCGCCGTCCTTGATCTTCGACTGGATCAGATCGTTGATCCGCTGGCTGCGGGCGCCGTAGCCCCAGTCGGTCGTCAGGGTGTACGGGTACGCGTCGGGGTCGACGACGGCCTGGTTGGCGGTGACGATGTAGCCGCGGGCGGGGTCGAACTCGTAGGGCAGTTCGTCCTGCTCGATCCAGCCGGTCCATTCGTACGCGGGGTTCCAGCCGGGCGCCGGGATGGAACCGTCGTGGCCCTTCGCGCGCGTGGGGATCCTTCCGGGCAGCGTGTAGCCGATGTGGCCCTCGGTGTCCGCGTAGACGAGGTTCTGCGAAGGCACCTCGAACAGGGTGGCCGCCTCGCGGAAGTCGTCCCAGTCCTTCGCGCGGTTGATCGCGAAGACGGAGTCCATGGTGCGGCCGGCGTCCAGCGCGGTCCAGCGCAGGGAGACGCCGTAGCCGTCGCCCCGGTCGGGCGCGGCGGAGTCGACGGTGGCCTTCTTGCCGGTCCGCACCAGATCCTTGGACCGGTCGGAGAGCAGCGGGCCGTTGTTGGTCTCCCGGACGACGATCTTCCGGGAGGCGCCGCCGGCGACCTTGATGGTCTCCTCGCGGGACGTGAACGGCACCACCTTGCCGCCGTACTGGTAGCCCTCGCCGGTGATCTTCTCCAGGTAGAGGTCGGTGACGTCGACCCCGGAGTTGGTCAGGCCCCAGGCGATGTCCGCGTTGTGGCCGATTATCACGCCGGGCAGGCCCGCGAAGGTGTAGCCGGAGACGTCGTACTGGCACGTGGCGGAGACGCTGCGGCAGTGCAGGCCCATCTGGTACCAGACGGACGGCAGTGCGGGCGACAGGTGCGGGTCGTTGGCCAGCAGCGGCTCACCGGTGATGGTGTGGTTGCCGGAGACGACCCAGGAGTTCGAGCCGATGCCGTCGCCGTTGACGCCGACGGCGGTCGGGAGGTCCTGCAGAATCTGCTGGAGACCCGTCAGCTGGCCTTCCAGGCCGCCCGCGGTGCCCGCGGTGCCGTCCGCGGTGCCTGCTCCGGACGCGCCCTCCACGCCGGTGCCGGTGCCGGTGCCGGTGCCGGTGCCGGTGCCGGTGCCGGTGCCGTCGCCCGTGCCGGTGCCGGTGCCGTCGCCCGTGCCGGTGCCGCTCTCACCGCCGCCCGACTCGTAGGTACCGGTGAGCTCGTTGTACTGGCCCTCCTGCACCACCGGCTTGTTCCGGCCGTACGGGTACGCCGGGTACAGGTCGGCGATCTGCTCCGGGCCGAGGCGGCTGGTCATCAGGGCGCGGTCGATCTCGTCCTGCATGTTGCCGCGCAGGTCCCAGGCCATCGCCTTCAGCCAGGCCAGGGAGTCCACCGGCGTCCACGCGCCGGGCTTGTAGTCGTTGGTGAAGCCCAGCGCCGCGTACTCCAGGGAGATGTCGGCGCCGTCCTTGCCCTCCAGGTACACGTTGACGCCCTTGGCGTAGGCGTCGAGGTACTTCTTCGTCGCCGGGGAGAGCTTCTTCTCGTACTCCTCCTTCGCGACCCGGTCCCAGCCCAGGGTGCGCAGGAATTCGTCGCTCTCGACCTGGCTCTTGCCGAACATCTCCGACAGACGCCCGGAGGTCATGTGCCGGCGGACGTCCATCTCGTAGAACCGGTCCTGCGCCTGGACGTAGCCCTGCGCCATGAACAGGTCCTCGTCGGAGGAGGCGTAGATCTGCGGGATCCCGTAGCCGTCACGCTTGACGTCGACGGTGCCCGACAGGCCTTCGAGGGTGATCGAGCCCTTGGTCTGCGGGAAGGAGGCACGCACGGTGCTGACCGACCAGTACGCCCCGTAGACGGCACCGCCGATCAGTGCCAGCACCAGGACGAACACGACCAGACGGGCTTTGCGCCCCTTCTTCCTGCCGGACTTGCCGGGCTGCTGACCCGTGGAGGCGGTGGTATTGGGGGGCATCGCTGTCCTTGCTGTCCTTACGCGAGCGGCAGGGCGGGCTGTGCTTTTAACTGAGCGCTGGAGCCACGATAGGCGCAGGGCCCTCCGCCACTTGACGCGGAGTCGGATACCAGCACGGACGGACGTTCGATGATGCCAGGGGTACGCGTCAAGAAAGCGTCAAGAGTTAGGTAAGGTAACGAAGCAGTTCGCCGTGAACGCGCCGGCCACCCGGGCCCCGGACAGGAGCTCGGGCGCACCGCGCGGGTGCCAGGGAAGGGAACGGCCACGACTGTCCACCACCTCAACCAGCTCCTGCTCGTCTGCTCGCTGGTCCTGCTCATCGCCGTCGCGGCGGTCCGGATCTCCTCGCGCAGCGGGCTCCCCAGCCTGCTCGTCTATCTGGGCATCGGCGTCGCCATGGGCCAGGACGGCCTCGGCGACATCCAGTTCAACAACGCCGAGCTGACGCAGGTCATCGGATACGCGGCCCTGGTCGTGATCCTGGCCGAGGGCGGTCTGGGCACCAAGTGGACGGAGATCAAACCCGTCCTGCCCGCCTCCGCCGCCCTCGCGACCATCGGTGTCGCGGCGAGCGTCGGTGTCACCGCGACGGCCGCGCACTTCCTGATCGGACTGGAGTGGCGGCAGGCGCTCATCATCGGCGCGGTGGTGTCCTCGACCGACGCGGCGGCCGTCTTCTCCGTACTGCGGCGCATCCCGCTCCCCTCGCGGGTGACGGGCACGCTGGAGGCCGAGTCCGGCTTCAACGACGCCCCCGTGGTCATCCTGGTGCTCGCCTTCTCCACGGCCGGCCCGATCGAGCACTGGTACGTCCTGCTCGGCGAGATCACCCTGGAACTGGCCATCGGCGCCGTCATCGGACTCGCGGTGGGCTGGCTGGGTTCCCTGGGGCTCAGGCACGTGGCGCTGCCGGCCTCCGGCCTCTACCCGATCGCTGTCATGGCCATCGCCGTCACCGCGTACGCGGCGGGCGCCATGGCCCACGGCAGCGGCTTCCTCGCCGTCTATCTCGCCGCGATGGTGCTGGGCAACGCCAAGCTGCCGCACTGGCCCGCCACGCGCGGGTTCGCCGAGGGACTCGGCTGGCTCGCGCAGATCGGCATGTTCGTCCTGCTCGGCCTGCTGGTCTCCCCGCACGAACTGGGCGACGACATCGTGCCCGCACTGATCATCGGGCTGGTGCTGACCGTGCTGGCCCGCCCGCTGAGCGTCGTGCTGAGCCTGGTGCCGTTCCGGGTGCCCTGGCAGGAGCAGGCGCTGATGTCGTGGGCGGGGCTGCGCGGCGCCGTGCCCATCATCCTGGCGACGATTCCGATGGTGCAGGGCGTCCCCGGCAGCCGGTCGATCTTCAACATCGTCTTCATCCTGGTCGTCGTCTACACCCTCGTCCAAGGGCCGACGCTGCCCTGGCTGGCCCGCAAACTGCGCCTCGGCGAGGGCGCGGAGGCCGCCGACCTGGGCATCGAGTCGGCGCCCCTGGAGCGGCTGCGCGGACACCTGCTGTCGGTCGGCATCCCGGAGGAGTCGAGGATGCACGGCGTGGAGGTCGGCGAACTGCGGCTGCCGAAAGGGGCGGCCGTCACGCTCGTCGTGCGCGGGGGCGCCTCGTTCGTTCCGGGGCCGACGACGATGCTGCGGCGCGGGGACGAACTCCTCGTCGTCGCCACCGACCCGGTCCGGGACTCCGCCGAGCGCCGCCTCCGCGCGGTGGGCCGCGGCGGCAAACTGGCCGGCTGGCTGGGGACGGACGGGGCGAGGCCCGGGGGCTGACCGGGGGGCAGGCGGAGGCTGAGGCTGAGGCTGAAACGCCACTTCCGGCGTCGTTCGCGTCGCCTCTCGCGCGGTTTCTCGCGCGGTTTCTCGCTCCGCTTCTTGTGCTGTCTCTTGCACCGTATGGTTCGTCGCTGCTTGCGCTGTAGCGTGCGGGTCGGGTCGAGCCACGACCCGTCCTTCACAGGGCCACAGCCTCCCTGTGCTCGCTTTCACAGGATCACAAGCACCTGGCGCCTGTGTATGCCTGGAACCGTCTGTACCATGCAAACGGTACCCAGATCGAACCAACTCTGCCTGACGCAGAGCTGGCGCGACCGTATGGCGGCCGGCACGCCCTGAGCTGTGGCACCGGCATCTACCGCAGTCAGCGCAAGAGGACAGCTCTCGGCGCGCCCGACACCAGGGGCCCACGCGCCACCAGGCGGCAGAAAGGCACGGGCCGTGGCATCCACGGTCACCACGTCGAAGGACTCTGCGGCCACCTCCCGTCCGGGATACGGCCGACTGCTGCGTACGCGCGGCGCCTGGACGTTCCTGCTCCCCGGCTTCGCGGCACGCCAGCCGTTCGCGATGCTCACCCTCTCCATCGTGCTGCTGGTGCAGCACACCACCGGTTCGTACGGCGCGGCCGGCGCCGTCGCGGCGGTCACCGGCGTATCCATGGCCGTGTTCGCGCCGTACAGCGGACGCCTCGCCGACCGCTACGGGCAGCGCGCCGTCCTCGTCCCCGGCGTGCTGGTGCACACGGTGTCCGGGCTGACCCTGACCGTGCTGGCACTGAACGGCGCCCCGCTGTGGGCATTGTTCGCCGCCGCTGTTCCCACCGGCGCCTCGGTGCCCCAGGTCGGGCCCATGGTGCGCGCCCGCTGGGGCGTGAAGCTCAAGAACTCCCCACTGATGACCACGGCTGCGGCCTTCGAGTCCGTCACCGACGAGCTGACCTTCGTCGTCGGACCGCTGCTGGCCACCGTCCTGTGCACGGCCGTGGACCCGGCGGCGGGCCTGGCGACCGAGGCCGCGCTGACCCTGATCGGCGGTCTGCTGTTCGCCGCGCAGAAGGGCACACAGCCCGAAGTGGCCGCTCGCGGGCACGCGCGCGTGGAACACGTTTCCGCACTCCGCGTCCCCGGGGTGCGCGTCCTGATCGTCATCTTCCTGGGCATCGGGTCCGTCTTCGGCGGTATGCAGGTGTCACTGGCCGCATACACCGAGTCGATCGGCGAACCCGGACTGAACGGCATCCTGTACGGCGTCTTCGCCGCGGGAAACATGCTCTCCGGCATCGCCTGCGGCGCCATCGCCTGGAAGGCCGCCCCGCAGCGGCGCCTGGTCATCGGGTACGTGGCGCTCGCGGTGACCGCCTCCGCCCTGTGGACCGCCCACTCGGCACTGCTCCTCGCCGGGCTCGGCCTCCTGGTCGGCATGTCCATCGCGCCCGCCCTGATCACCGGATACACCCTGGTGGACGACCTGGTCCCGGCCGGCGCCCGCACCGAGGCCTTCACCTGGCTGACCGGCGCGGTGGCACTCGGCCAGGCGACCGCGGTCACGGTCTCGGGACAGCTGGAGGACCGCCTCTGGGCCGGCGCCGGGTTCTTGGTGCCGATGGTCGGCACACTGCTCGCCCTGGTGACGCTGCTGGCCCTGCGGTCACGGCTGGCACCGCCCCGGGCGTCCCGCGAGGTCACGCGCGGCGCAGCCCGGCGCGATCCCGTCGCGATCAGTGAGATGTGACGCACTCGCAGGCCGTCGCACAGGCCCCCGCCAGGTTTGCCCGCGCACACGCGCGGGGTCATGGCGACGCCGTGGACATGGCTTCCCGCCTGGGAAGCCATGCCGCGAAGCGCGTCCGGAACACGCGCTGAGCACGTACGGAGGCCCGCCCTCATGACGGTCACACTCCGGCGGCCGCCCGTGGCGGGGTGACGCACGTTACGCCGCTCACTTGCGGCACGGGTTACCATTGACGATCGTTAGCACTCATCGAGTGAGAGTGCCAGGAGGAAGACAGTGCCCACCTATCAGTACCAGTGCACCGAGTGCGGCGAGGGCCTCGAGGCGGTGCAGAAGTTCACCGATGACGCTCTTACCGAGTGCCCGAACTGCCAGGGGCGCCTGAAGAAGGTGTTCTCGGCGGTCGGCATTGTCTTCAAGGGCTCCGGCTTCTACCGCAACGACAGCCGCGGTTCCTCGTCGAGCAGCACTTCGGCGTCGAAGACGTCCGGTTCGTCGACGAGCTCTTCCTCGTCCTCGTCCTCCTCGTCTTCTTCCTCGTCCTCCTCGGGCTCCGGCTCGGGCTCGGGCTCCGGCTCCGGCTCGTCGTCCGGGTCCGGCAGCTCCAGCAGCACCGCCGGCAGCACCGCCGCCTGAGGCCGAATCCTTACGGGACCCTGTCGTCGTCCGACGACAGGGTCCTCGGCGTTTTCGGGGCCGGTTAGGGTGCGGAGCATGGCGAACAAGGCGAACGTCGAGATCGGCATGATCGGCGGCTCCGGTTTCTACTCCTTCCTCGACGACGTGACCGAGGTCCAGGTGGACACCCCGTACGGGGCGCCCAGCGACTCCCTCTTCCTCGGTGAACTGGCCGGCCGGCGGGTCGCCTTCCTCCCCCGGCACGGACGCGGCCACCATCTGCCGCCGCACCGGATCAACTACCGGGCCAACCTGTGGGCACTCAGGTCGGTCGGCGCGCGCCAGGTGCTCGGGCCGTGCGCGGTGGGCGGACTGCGACCCGAGTACGGGCCGGGGACGCTGCTGGTCCCGGACCAGCTCGTGGACCGTACGAAGTCCCGGGCGGGCACCTATTTCGACGGACTGCCGCGACCCGACGGCATTGTCCCGAACGTCGTGCACGTGTCGCTGGCCGACCCCTACTGCCCCGCCGGCCGGGCCGCCGCCCTGAAGTCGGCGCGTGGGCGGGACTGGGAGCCGGTGGACGGCGGCACGCTGGTCGTGGTCGAGGGGCCGCGCTTCTCCACCCGGGCCGAGTCGTTGTGGCACCAGGCGCAGGGCTGGTCGGTGGTGGGCATGACCGGCCACCCCGAGGCGGCGCTCGCCCGTGAGCTGGAACTCTGCTACACGTCCCTGACCCTGGTCACCGACCTCGACGCCGGTGCCGAGAGCGGCGGGGGCGTCTCGCACGACGAGGTGCTGCGGGTGTTCGCGGACAACGTGGACCGGCTGCGGAACGTGCTCTTCGACGCGGTGGCGGCGCTGCCGGCGACCCAGGAACGGGACTGCCTGTGCGCCTCGGCGCTGGGCGGAATGGATCCGGGGTTCGCGCTGCCGTAGGGCTGTCGGCGCGGGGCTCTGCCGTAGGGATGCCGGCGCGGGGCTCGTGGCGCACGGTCGGGTCGCGGCGCACGGTCGGGTGAGAGGGTTTTCCACAGGCCGTGGTCTGTCCACAGGCTCCGGCGGAGAACGGCGGGAAGCCTCATCGTGGGATCCGCAAGCCGATCCCTCGTCGCAGGTGGTGGTCCCGTGTCGTTCCCGCCCTCGTCCCCTCCCCCGTTCCCTCCGTCGTCTCTGCGTCAGCCATCGCTCCAGTCCCCCTCCCCTTACTCCCCCCAGTCCCCCTCCCCCTCACCGGTTCCCTCGGCTTCTCCCTCCCGCCCCGCCGTAGTCCCGCACCCGCCCTGGGCCGGGGTCCCCCCACGGTGCGAGGTGCCGCACTTCGCGCCGGTGCGGGTGCGTGGCGGGCTGCTGCGGTCGGCTCGGCTGGTCCGGCACCGGAGGCGGGCGGCGGCGGCCGGTCTCGCCGTCACGGCGGTGGCGCTGGTGGCGGCGGGCGGCCCCCGGGAGGCGGACCGGTCGCGCGGGCGTCCCGAGGCCGCTTCGAGCGCACATGCCGGGCCGGCCTCCACGGGAGACCGTGTCGCACGGGAACGGCGCGCGGGAGCGCGTGTCACGGCGCCGGTGCGGATCGCCGACGCCGCCACCGTGCGACTGCTGCGGCCGGGCGACCGGGTCGATGTCATCGCCGCCGAGGAGCGGGTGACAGGCGGTGAGGCCCGCGTGGTCGCGCGTGGGGCGCGGGTCACCGAGGTGCCGAAGCCACTGGAGGACACGGGCACGGGCGGGGCCCTGGTGGTGCTGTCGGTTCCGCGCGCCGCCGCGGCCGACCTCGCCGGCGCGAGCGCCACGGCACGGCTGGCGGTGACCCTGTGGTGAGCGGGTCCTTCCCGGCCGATGGCGCGGGTGTCGTGTCAAGTATCTCGCTCGAGGGGCCCAGTGGACGGTTCGGCGGGGCGCTGGCATAGGTTGCGGAGCGTTTGATTTCCCATGTCACGCGTACAAGATGGAGCCCCGGGGTGAGCGAGAAGAACGAAACCAGCGTCTGGCAGGGCTTCAAGGCCTTCCTGATGCGTGGGAACGTCATCGACCTGGCTGTGGCCGTGGTCATCGGCGCCGCCTTCACCAACATCGTCAACGCGGTGGTGAAGGGGGTGATCAATCCGCTGGTCGGCGCCTTCGGCACGCAGAACCTGGACACTTACAGTTCGTGTCTGAAGGGCCGCTGCACGGGCACGGGCGATGCTGCGACGGGCGTCAGGATCCTGTGGGGTTCGGTCCTCGGCGCGACGCTCCAGTTCGTGATCACGGCTGCGGTCGTCTACTTCCTGATGGTGATGCCGATGGCCCGGTATCTGGCCCGGATCGAGGCCCGCAGGAAGGCGAAGGAAGGCACGCAGGAACTCGTCGAGCTCTCCGAGCTCGAGGTGCTCAAGGAGATCCGCGACGAGCTGGTCGCGCAGCGCGGCTCGGATCGCAGCGGGGACCCGGGGCACAGCGAGCGATAGCCGGCACCGGCCTGCACGGCACTCCGGTCAGATGTGGTGGGGCGGCTTCTCGTCGAGGAAGCGCTTCAGGTCCGACGCGCTGTCGCCGGACGGGCGGTCGCCCCACCCCCGGTCCGTGTCGTCCGCGGACTGCTGGTCCAGCGGATCGTCGAAGACCAGCGCGGGCTTCGGCTCGCGGGGCCGGGGATCGGAGGCAGTGCTCATACGACCAGAGTACGGCTCCGGCGGAACCTTCCCCCGACGGCGACTGCTTCCTGGCGACTGCTTCCTGGCGACTGCTTCCTGATGGCGGCTCCCTGCTCCGGCGGTGACCGCGCGAGACTGGCGCCATGACTGTCGACGCTCTGACCGATGTGGCCGGTGTGCGCGTGGGACACGCGACCCGTACCGGAGACGGCCTGCTCACCGGTACCACGGTGGTGCTCGCGCCCGAGGGCGGGGCCGTGGCCGCCGTGGATGTGCGGGGCGGCGGTCCCGGTACGAAGGAGACCGACGCGCTCGATCCCCGCAACCTCGTGCAGCGGGTCGAGGCGGTCGTCCTGACCGGTGGCAGTGCCTACGGACTCGACGCGGCGTCCGGGGTGATGGCCTGGCTGGAGGAGCAGGGGCGCGGGGTACGCGTCGGCCCGGATCCCACGCACGTGGTGCCGGTGGTGCCGGCCGCCTGTGTCTTCGACCTGGGCCGGGGCGGAGACTTCCGGGCCCGGCCGGACGCGGCCACCGGGCGCGCGGCGGTCGAGGCGGCAGCGGCGACCGCGCCGGGGGCGCGGGTACCGGAGGGATGCGTGGGCGCCGGTACGGGGGCCGTGGTCGGAGCGGTGAAGGGCGGGATCGGCACCGCGAGCACGGTGCTGGAATCGGGGATCACGGTGGCCGCGCTGGTGGTGGCCAACGCGGCGGGGTCGGCGCTGGACCCGGAAACGGGGACGCTGTACGGCGAATTGTTCCGGGGCGGCCGGGTACGTCATCCCGACGCGGAGGTACACGCGGCGGCGCTCCGGCGGCTCGCCGGCATCGCGGAGCGGAACGGGCCGCAGCCGCTCAACACCACGCTCGCGGTGGTCGCCACCGACGCGGACCTGTCCAAGGCCCAGGCGCAGAAGCTGGCCGGTACCGCGCACGACGGCATCGCGCGGGCGGTGCGGCCGGTGCATCTGCTCAACGACGGGGACACGGTGTTCGCCCTCGCCACAGGTATCCACCCGCTCGACGCCGCGAACCCTCTCGCCCTGAACGAGATCCTCGCGGCGGGTGCCGACTTGGTGACCCGCGCGATCGTACGGGCTCTGCGCACGGCCGGGTCGGTGGACGGACCGGGCGGAGTCTGGCCGTCGTACGAGGAGTTGTACGGGTAGTTGCACGGGTAGCCGCACGGGTAGTTGTATGGCGAACCGGGCAGGGAGGCGTGTGGCGCCCCGGACGGGGAAGCGTAGGGGAGTCGGGCGGGACAGCGGGGACGTCCGGTGAACGGAGGGGGTCAACCGCTGAGCGGAGTGCGTGATCAACGGCCGCCGACCCGGCGACGAGCGCAGGAGCGGCGCCTGAGCAGGGGGTACGGGCGTCCGCCGGGGACGGACGGGAATTCTTCGCGCGATCCGTTCGTTTTACCGCCGTACGTTTTCTCAGTTCCCGGACATGATGTCCGCCCGAAGGGCTACGGTATGCACCCACAAGGTGACATGCAGCGACGCCGGGAGAAACCTTGAGCGTTCCGTACGAGACGGCAGCGTACGAACCAGCCGACTCGCCCGAGTCTCCTGAGGAGCATCTCGCGCGACTGCTCGGCCGTGCCCTGAACTCCTTCGAACTGCCCGACGAGGCGGTACGCCTGCTCGACTGCGCGCTGGCGTACGACAGTTCGCTGCACTCCGCGCACCACAGTGCCGGCCTGCACCGCGAGACGTACCGGCACACCTGGCTGCTCGCCGACGGCTCGGCGCTCACGCTCTGGGAGCTGGTCCACAACACGACCCCGGGCAGCGAGCCCCAGCACGAGGTGTATGCGGACGAGGAGGAACTGGGCGTCGCCACCGCCCGGCTGCCGCTGCCGCCGGAGACCCCGGACTTCGAACTGCCGGTGGCGGTGCAGTTGTCCCAGATCCCCGCACCCCTGCCCGTCTACGTCCCCGACGCTTCGGCGGACCACGCGCGCCGCTTACTGCGCCGGGCGGAGAACACGGACCGTCCGGGACCTCGGACGGCCGCGCTGCTGACCACGGCGTCCGCCCACCAGATCACCCAGGCCTTCGGCCGCCCGTCCGCCGCGGGAGGGCCGGGGCGCTCGAGGCTGTCCTTCTCTCTGTACGAGCACGCGTTCCTGCTGCGTGACGGTGTGGAGATTTCCCTCTGGGAGGTGGAGCACACGGCCACGCCCGACGGGCGGCACATGTGCGAGGTGTACGTCACCGAGGACGCCGCCCGGGACGCGATGGAGCGGCGCGCGACACAGGCGCCCTGATCGGGGCCGGACCGCCCGACCCGCTGTCATCGCCCTTCCCTGCCACCGGTGAAGCGCCGCACCAGGACGGCGAACGCCTCACGCTCGGCCGGGGTGAGCCGCACCTGCTCCGCCCGTGGGCCCGTTCGCCGCTGACGCGGAATCGTCCGGAGTGCCGGCGGCTCCTGCGGCCCCGGAACGTCGCGCCCCGGCTTCGACTCCGGATGCGGCTTCCGATGCGACTTCTGATGCGGGCGAGGGCCGACATCCTCGTCCCGCCGTCCCGGCCCTCCGGGCCCCCACTGCGCTCCCGCTCGGGCCAGCGTCCGCATCCGCGTCCGCAAGCCGACGCCACTCCCCCGCACCCGCCTGCGGTCCCGCCGCAGGACACCGGCCAGGCCCACTGTGCAGGCCACCGCCACCAGGGTGAGGACGGTGGCGCCCGTCACCCTCAAGATCGAGTCGTGCTCAGGCATGGGCCCAGTACACATCACGGTCCGGGACTTTGGTCCCGGACCGTGATGAACGTGATCTATATCGCAGTTGACTCGTTTGCCTGCGAAAGTCTCACATGTACCTATTGGGAAACTTTGCCACTCTTGCCGTCTTCCGTCGTTGCCGGCTTCCGTGCTGTCCGCTCCCGTGTCACGCGGCGACCGGCTGCTTCGATTCCGCCGCCGAGGCCGCCGAGCCCTCGCCGCTGGTCGCGCCGGGCGCTCCCGGAACCGGCTTGCGCAGGCCCTTCAGGACGATCACCAGAGCCGCCGTGACACAGACGCCCGCCGCGATGGCGACCAGGTAGAGCAGCGGGTTGCCGATCAGCGGGACCACGAAGATGCCGCCGTGCGGCGCGCGCAGGGTGGCGCCGAAGGCCATCGACAGGGCTCCGGTGACCGCGCCGCCCACCATCGAGGCGGGGATCACGCGCAGCGGGTCGGCCGCCGCGAACGGGATCGCGCCCTCGGAGATGAAGGAGGCGCCCAGGACCCAGGCGGCCTTGCCGTTCTCCCGCTCGGTCCGGGTGAAGAGCTTGCCGCGGACCGTGGTGGCCAGGGCCATCGCCAGCGGCGGAACCATGCCGGCCGCCATCACCGCGGCCATGATCTTCATCGCGGAGTCGCTGGGGCTGGCGACCGCGATACCGGCCGTGGCGAAGGTGTAAGCGACCTTGTTGACGGGGCCGCCGAGGTCGAAGCACATCATCAGGCCGAGCAGGGTGCCGAGCAGGATGGCATTGGTGCCGGTGAGGCCGTTCAGCCAGTCGGTCATGCCGTTCTGTGCCTCGGCGATCGGCTTGCCGATCACCACGAACATCAGGAAGCCGACCACCGCCGAGGAGATCAGCGGGATCACCACCACCGGCATGATGCCGCGCAGCGCCACCGGAATGCGCACCCGCTGGATCCCCAGCACCACCGCACCGGCGATCAGACCGGCCGCGAGGCCGCCGAGGAAGCCAGCGTTGATGGTGAGGGAGATCGAACCGCCGACGAAGCCGGGCACGAGTCCCGGCCGGTCGGCCATGCCGTACGCGATGTAGCCCGCCAGGACCGGGACGAGGAACCCGAAGGCCACGCCGCCGATCTGGAAGAGCAGGGCGCCCCAGCTGTCGGCCTGGGTCCACACGAAGTGTTCCATCACCGACGGCGCCTTGTTGATCTCATAGCCGCCGATCGCGAAGCCGAGGGCGATGAGGAGACCGCCCGCCGCGACGAACGGGACCATGTAACTGACGCCGGACATGAGCCACTTGCGCAGCTTGGTGCCGTAGCCCTCACCGGGTTCGCCGGTGCGGTCCACGGGGGTGTCGCCCGATGCGGCAGCGGCGGTGGCCTCACCGCGCTCGGCCTTGCCGCGGACCTCGTCGATCAGTTCGGCGGGGCGGTTGATGCCCGCCTTGACGCCGGTGTCGACGGTCGGCTTGCCCGCGAAGCGTTCCTTCTCCCGGACGGGCACGTCGTGGGCGAAGATCACGCCGTCCGCCGCCGCGATCACGGCCGGGGCGAGCCGGGTGAAGCCCGCCGAGCCCTGCGGCTCGACCGCGATCTCGATGCCCGCTTCCCGGCCGGCGTTCTCCAGCGCCTCTGCCGCCATGTACGTATGGGCGATGCCCGTGGGGCAAGAGGTGACGGCGACGATCCGGAAGGGACGCGCGCCCTCGCCGGACGTGGCCGCGTGCGGGGTGCCTTCGCCCGTGGCGCGTTCGCCGGTGGCGCGTTCGCCGGTGGTGCCTTCGCCCGTGGCGCCTTCGCCCGTGGCGCCTTCGCCGGAAGTGCCCGTGGCGGTACCTGTGAAGGCCGCCACCGGCGCCGCCACGGAGTCCGTGGAACCTGTGGAACCCGCAGAACCTTCGAGGTCGCCGGAGCTGTCGGAGCTCCCGGAGCCGGCCGCGTCCGCCGTGGCCCCGGTCCCGTCGGCCGCCGGCTGCTCGTCACCGCGGATGAGCGCCGCGGCGCCCGCTGCGTCGCCGGCCGCCCGGAGCCCGTCGGTGAACTCGGAGTTCATCAGTTTCCGGGCCAGCGAGGAAAGGATCGTCAGATGAGCGTCGTCCGCACCGGCCGGAGCGGCGATCAGGAAGATCAGGTCGGCGGGCCCGTCCGCGGCACCGAAGTCGATCCCGGCGGCGCTGCGCCCGAAGCCCAGCGTCGGCTCGGTCACGTGCGCGCTGCGGCAGTGCGGGATGCCGATGCCGCCGTCGAGGCCGGTCGGCATCTGGGCCTCACGGGCGGCCACGTCGGCGAGGAAGCCCTCCAGGTCGGTCACCCGGCCCAGGGCCACCATCCGCTCGGCGAGGGCTCGCGCCGCCGCTTCCTTGGTGTTGGCGGACAGGTCGAGGTCGACCAGGTCCGCGGTGATCATCTCGCTCATCGCGGGCTCCTTTGCACGCGTATCGCCCTTGACGTGGGGTGGGCGGAAGGGTGAACGGGGGTGGTGGTGCGGTGGGGGATGGCGGGAGTTGCGGAACTTGAGGCACGTGTGGGAACTGACGGGCCTGTGAGGGGAGTGGGATGCGTGAGGGCAAAGGCGCCGGCCGTGCCGGCCGGTCCGGGAAGCGAAGCGGTACGAATGTCGGTGTTCATGTCACCGGCTCCTTCAGTACGCGGTCCAACGGCACCGTCGGCGTGACCGTCACCGCGGCCGGGTCCAGGTCGCCCGGCGTGGGCATCACGCTGCCGGGAGTCTGGACGGCCGCCGCTCCGTGGGCGAGCGCCGAGGCGAGCGACTCCGGTCCGTGCCCGCCGGCGATCAGGAAGCCGGCGAGCGAGGAGTCGCCCGCGCCCACATTGCTGCGGACGACCTCCACCCGGGCGGTGCCGAACCAGGCGCCGTACTCGTCGACGAGCACCTGTCCGTCGGCGCCCAGACTGGCGAGCACGGTACGGGCGCCCATTCCGCGCAGTTCCTCGGCCGCCTTCACCGCGTCGCCCACGGTGGTCAGCCGGCATCCGACGACCTCGGCGAGCTCCTCGGCGTTCGGCTTCACCACGTCGGGCCGCTCACGCAGCGCCGCGGCCAGCGCCGGCCCCGAGGTGTCCAGGGCGATGCGTACGCCGGCGGCGTGCGCCCGCGCGACCAGCTCGGCGTACCAGGAGGGCGCGAGGCCGCGCGGCAGACTGCCGCAGCAGGCGATCCAGTCGGCGCCCCGCGACTCCCGGTGGACCGTCTCCAGGAGCAGTTCCTGCTCGGCCGCGGTCAGCTCCGGGCCGGGAGCGTTGATTTTCGTCAGGACGCCGTCCGCCTCGGCGAGCGCGATGTTGGAACGGGTGGCCCCGGCTATCGGTACCGGAGCGACCTCGATGCCCTGCGCGTCCAGCAGTTCGGCGACCACGGCGCCCGGGGCGCCGCCCAGGGGCAGGACGGCGACGGTGCGCCGGCCGGCCGCGGCGACGGCACGCGAGACGTTGACGCCCTTGCCGCCCGGGTCCACGCGTTCGCCGGTGGCCCGGTTGACCTCGCCGTGCTCCAGCGCGGGAACCTCGTACGTACGGTCCAGGGACGGGTTGGGAGTGACGGTGAGGATCATGCACGCACTACTTCCGTGCCGCCGCGCTCGATCGCGAGGGCGTCTTCGGGGCTCAGCCCACTGTCAGTGATCAGCAGGTCCACGTCGCTCAGGCCGCCGAAGCGGGCGAAGTGCTCCTGGCCGCACTTGGAGGAGTCCGCGAGCAGCACCACACGGCGGGCGGCCGCCATGGCGGCGCGCTTCACCGCCGCCTCGGCGAGGTCGGGGGTGGTCAGACCGCGTTCGAGGGAGAAACCGTTGGCCGCGACGAAGAGCACGTCCGCGCGGATCTCGCCGTACGCGCGCAGCGCCCAGGCGTCCACGGCGGCACGCGTGCGATGCCGTACGCGACCGCCGACCAGGTGCAGCTGGACACCGGGGTGGTCGGCGAGACGGGCCGCGATGGGCAGACTGTGGGTGACGACGGTGAGCGAGAACTCCACCGGCAGGGCGGCGGCGAACAACGCCACCGTCGAACCGGCGTCGACGATCATCGTGCCCCCGTTCGGCAGCTCCGCGAGGGCGGCCCTGGCGATGCGGTCCTTCTCGTCGGCGGCCGTGGTCTCGCGCTCGGCGAGGTCCGGCTCGAAGTCGAGGCGTCCGACCGGAATGGCCCCGCCGTGCACCCTGCGGACCATTCCTGCACGATCGAGGGCCTTCAGGTCCCTACGGATCGTCTCCGCCGTCACCTGGAACTGCTCGGCCAACGAGACCACATCCACCCGGCCGCCGTCCCGGGCAAGCCGCAGGATCTCCTGCTGTCGCTCTGGTGCGTACATGCCCACTCACCTCCAAACCGTGCCCGAACGTGTGGCTTTCCCCAAAGGGTACGCCGGGCAACTCAGGAAGTAAACAGGAACGGGCTCAATCGGGCATGAACGGGCATGGGCGGGCATGGGGATCGTGCCCGATGCCTTTCCTCTCCGACGCACCGACCAGAACGGCCAGAACGGCCGAGACGGCCAAAATTCAGGCAGGACACGAGTTCGATCCACCCATCCCCACCATCAGCGAGTCCGCCGACTTCGGCGACTCAGGCGACTCGGGCGGATCACGGACGGCATGAGGAGGTCACTGCCGGGCGGCCGTCAGGGCGCGCGGCCAGGCCGGCTCGTCAGAGCGGCCATAAGAGCGTCATCAGGGCACCGTCAGGACCACGTCAGGACCACGTCAGGACCACGTCAGGACCACGTCAGGACCACGTCAGGACGTCCCACGGGAAGTCCCGCAACGCCGCGAGGTGGGCCACGGCCAGCTCCGCCGCCCCCTGCGGGTCCTCGCCCGTACCGTCGCCCGCCGCCCAGCCCTCGACGGCCGCGCGTACGGCGGCGATCGCGACGGCGGCGGCAAAGCGCAGCCGCGCGTCCACGGCAGCGCTGCCGGCGCCGCCGGCGCCGCTGTCAGCGTTGCCTGTGTCGTCCACGTGCGCTGCGCGGTCGGCATGCCCGGCATCGTTGTCAGCCGCCGTGCCGATCGGCACCCGCGCCGCCAGGACCTCCGCCGGCGCACGTTCCGACGTCTGGCAGACCTCCGCCCACACCCTGCTCAGGGAGAGGGTTCGAGTGGGCCGGCCGGATCAGGGTGCGCACCCACACCCAGGAATCCGACGACACCCCCGCGCCCGGCCCCAGCGTGGACCGCACGGCGCCCTCCAGGGCCTGCGGCACGGACGTCCCGGGCGGCGCTGCCCGCACCACTTCCACCCAGCGCCGGGCGTCGGCCTCGTAGAGCGGGGCGACGGCTTCTTCCTTGGCTGCGAAGTACTGGTAGAAGGTGCGCAGGGCGATACCCGCCGCCTAGGCGATGTCCTCGGCACGGGTGGCTTTCAGGCCCTGGCGGACGAAGAGACCGGCCGCCGCGCGGGCGATCTCCATACGGGTCCCGGCTTTGCGCCGCTCGGCCGGCGGGACAGGAGGA
>NZ_JBHSOA010000004.1:0-21946 GCF_042655885.1 Streptomyces chlorus | reverse complement strand
GCCCGGCAAGCTATGCCCATGTGGCACAATCTGCCATCTGGCGGGCCACCCCGGGGTTCAGGTTCGGGGTGACCCGCTTTCCTGTCCCGCACAAGGGGAAACCGGGCCCGGCACCCGGGGGGAGGGTGCCGGACCCGGCTTGGGAAGTCCCGGCGCCGGGGGTGGTGCGACGGGACGTGGTTCAGGAGAGTCGTCCAGGAGGCCGAGGCCCGGAGATCTTTCGACGGAAATCTTCCCATCCCCCGGATCTCGGGACCCGAACTCCTGCGCTCTGGATTCTTGTTCCCTGGCCCAGCGGGTTGAAGCAGTGTCAGGGCGTCATGTTTGCGCCGTATTTCATCACCCGGCGCCTTCGAGGGCCCTGCACCGGCCCCGCGTCGGCTCTACGCCGCCGCGTCGAACCCGGTGTCGCGGGCCAGCTTCTTCAGCTCTATCAGCGCGTGCTTCTCTATCTGGCGGATCCGCTCGCGGGTCAGGCCGTGCTGCTTGCCGACCTCCGTCAGGGTGCGCTCCCTGCCGTCCTCGATGCCGTACCGCATCTTGATGATGGAGGCCGTGCGCTGGTCGAGGCGGCCGATGAGGTCGTCCAGTTCCTCGCTGCGCAGCAGCGTCATCACCGACTGCTCCGGCGACACCGCCGACGTGTCCTCGAGGAGGTCGCCGAACTGGGTCTCACCCTCGTCGTCCACCGGCATGTTCAGCGAGACCGGGTCGCGGGCCCAGTCGAGCACATCCGTCACCCGCTCCGGGGTGGAACCGAGCTCGGCTGCGATCTCCCCGTGTTCCGGGTCCCGCCCGTGCTCACGGTTGAATTCGCGCTGCACACGCCGGATCCGGCCCAGCTCCTCCACCAGGTGGACGGGCAGGCGGATGGTGCGGGACTGGTCGGCTATCGACCGTGTGATGGCCTGACGGATCCACCAGGTGGCGTAGGTCGAGAACTTGAAGCCCTTGCGGTAGTCGAACTTCTCGACCGCGCGCACCAAGCCGGCGTTGCCCTCCTGGATCAGGTCGAGCAAGGGCAGACCGCTGCGGGGGTAGCGGCGGGCCACCGCGACGACCAGGCGGAGGTTGGAGCGGATGAAGACATCCTTGGCCTGCTCGCTCGCGTCGTACAGCACCTGGAGTTCCTCGGTGGTGGCCCCCACCGTGTTCTCCTCGGCGCCGTCGAGGATCTGCCGCGCGAACACACCCGCTTCGATGATCTGGGACAGCTCGACCTCCTTGGCGGCGTCGAGCAGCGGCGTGCGCGCGATCTCGTCGAGGTACATGCCGACCAGGTCGCGGTCGGCGATCTCGCCACGATGGGCGCGAACATTGCTTGCCGAGTCGGCCGTCTCGCCGGAGGCGGACTTACGACGGGCGACGGCACGGGTTGCCATGCTTGCTCCCTTACGATGATGAGGTCGGCGGGTGGTTCTGCGGATGCCCGGCACGTACGTCAGGGTCTCGGTCTCTCACTTCGGACTCTGCTCGGGTGCCCGGCATCTGTTGGAAACAACGACTGGAATCCGGACAGAATTCCCCACTCGCCCCCCGAATTTTCTGATCATGCAGTACCCTGTCGGGCCACAGGGGGCGAGATGGCGTCGGACTACGCGAAGGCCCAGGTCAGGCCGGGGGCCGAGGGCGATCTGACAGCGCTCACCGATCTGTACAACCAGTACGTGCGCGAGACGGCCATCACGTTCGACACCACGCTCCTCACCCCCGAAGAACGCCGCCCCTGGCTGCTCTCCCACCCGGTAGACGGCCCGTACCGCCTGATGGTTGCCACGGCCGCGACCGCACCCGCACCCGCACCCGCACCCGCACCCGCACCCGGGAACTCCGAGCAGATTCTGGGCTACGCCACATCCAGCCCTTTCCGGGCGAAGCCCGCCTACGCGACATCGGTGGAGACGACGGTCCACGTCGCCCCGGACGCCAAAGGCCGCGGGATCGGCACGCTGCTCTACACGGCCCTGTTCGAGGCCCTGGCGGGCGAGGACCTGCACCACGCCTACGCGGGCGTCGCCCAGCCGAACGGGGCCTCCACGCGGCTGCACCAGCACTTCGGCTTCCGGCACACGGGCACGTACCGCGAGGTGGGCCGCACGTTCGGCCGCTACTGGGACGTGGCCTGGCACGAGAAGGAGCTGTAGCCGACGGTCGCCAGGTGCCGCGACCGGGAGCCGTCGGGCGTCCGGCGCACGAGGTCCGGCGACCGCCGAGAGCCGGGCGCACGGGGGCCGGGCACAGACCCTCCTGTGCCCGGCCCCAATCTCCTCAGCCGAACTGCACCGACCGCTTGGCCAGCCCCAGCCAGAACCCGTCGATCACGGACTTCTGCGTGTCCAGGTCACCGGCGGCGTCCGCCGCGCCCATGGTCACGAAGAGCGGTGCGAAGTGCTCGGTACGCGGATGGGCGAGCATGCCCGCCGGGGACTTGCGGGTGAAGTCGAGCAGCCCGTCCACGTCACCGGCGTCCAGCGCCCGGTGCCCCCAGTCGTCGAACTCGGTCGACCACCTGGGGATGCCGCCCTGCCGCAGCGCGGCCAGGTTGTGGGTGAAGAACCCGGAGCCGATGATCAGCACGCCCTCGTCGCGCAGCGGTGCGAGCTTGCGTCCGATGTCCATGAGCTTCACCGGGTCCAGGGTCGGCATGGAAACCTGGAGCACCGGGATGTCGGCCTCGGGAAACATCTCGACCAGCGGGACGTAGGCGCCGTGGTCCAGCCCTCGGTCGGGAACGTCCTGTACCGGGATGCCGGGGGCACGCAGCAGCTTGCGTACGGAGTCGGCGAGCGCGGGAGCTCCGGGGGCGCCGTACTTCACCTGGTAGTAGTGCTCGGGGAAGCCCCAGAAGTCGTAGACGAGGTGGACCGTCTCGGTGGCGCCGAGGGCGAGCGGGGCCTCCTCCCAGTGGGCGGAGACGACGAGGATCGCCTTCGGGTGGGGCAGTCCGGCGGACCAGGCGGCCAGCTCACCGGGCCAGATGGGGTCGTCGGCCAGGGGCGGGGCGCCATGGCTGAGGTACAGCGCGGGCATGCGTTCCTGAGTGGCGGCGGTCATGGCTGCGACTCCTTCCGGCGATCGGTGCAGATCTGGCTGGTGACGGATGAAGCTTTTTACTTGAAACCTCAACCTCTGCGCTAACTCTAGCGCAATTTTGTTTAACATTCAAGGAGAAGGGCTTTACAGTGGAGCACATGACGACGGCACCCACTCCCGCAGCGGCACCGGGCTCGGCATCCGGCCCGGCAGGCACCGACGAACCCCGTTGGCTCAGCGCCGAGGAGCAGCGCGTCTGGCGCTCGTACATCGAGGCCAGCACCCTCTTGGAGGACCACCTCGACCGCCAGCTCCAGCGGGACGCGGGCATGCCGCACCTCTACTACAGTCTGCTGGTCAAGCTCGCCGAGGCACCGAAACGGCGGCTGCGCATGACCGAGCTGGCGATGCTGGCGAAGATCACCCGCTCCCGGCTCTCGCACGCCGTGGCCCGCCTGGAGAAGAGCGGCTGGGTGCGCCGCGAGGACTGTCCGTCCGACAAGCGGGGCCAGTTCGCCGTACTGACGGACGAGGGTTTCGAGGTGCTGCGCCGGAACGCGCCGGGTCACGTGGAGGCCGTGCGGCAGGCGTTCCTCGACCGGCTCACCCCCGAACAGCAGAAGGCCCTCGGCGAGATCATGGAGATCATCGCCGAGGGGCTCCAGCCCAGCGAAGCGGGGGCGGACCTGCCCTGGCTCCGCTGAGCGCGGAGCCGGGGCAGGTCCTGGAAGCCGTACGGACGAGGCGTCCCCTCCCCCTCCGTACGGGTGGCCCGAAGGAACCGACCTGTGAGGGCCGGCGGTCGACGGTCGGCGGTGAAGGCCGCGCGGCAGGCCGTCAGTGGGCGATGACCGGCACCGCCACGTCCTCCCTGGCGCCCTCGGTGACCCCGGAGCCCTCGTCGGAGGACCCGGTGACCGTGCTCCCCGGGCGGCCGGCGTTGATGAACGTCAGGGCGATGGCCGCGGCCAGGACGAGGATCCCGACGGCGAACCAGATCGCGCTGGTGTAGCCCCGCACCATGCCTTCGAGCTGCACCAGCTGCTGCTGGGACCGGCTCGCGGCGCCGCCGATGTGGTCGGCGATGTAGGACGTGGTGGCCGAGGCCGCGATCGTGTTCAGCAGGGCCGTACCGATCGCGCCGCCCACCTGCTGCGAGGTGTTGACCATCGCGGAAGCGACACCGGAGTCCCGGGGCTCGACGCCCAGGGTGGCCAGCGACATGGCCGGCATGAACGCCGTACCCATCCCGAGACCGAGCAGCAGCATGCCGGGCAGCAGCACCGCGGCGTAGGACGTGTCGACCTCCAGCCGGGTCAGCAGCAGCATGCCGACGGCGGCGACCAGGAAGCCGGGGCCCATCAGCAGCCGGGGCGGAACCCGGGTCATCAGCCGGGCGCCGATCTGGGTGGAACCCGTGATCATGCCCGCGACCATCGGCAGGAAGGCGAACCCGGTCTTCACCGGTGAGTAGCCCTGCACGATCTGCAGGTAGTACGTGAGGAAGAGGAACAGGCCGAACATCGCGATGATCGCCAGGCCCAGCGAGAGGTAGACCCCGCCGCGGTTGCGTTCGGTGACCACGCGCAGCGGCAGCAGCGGCGCCTTGACCCTGGACTCGACCAGGACGAACGCCAGGAGCAGGACGGCCGACGCGACGAACATGCCGATGGTCAGCGAGTCGCTCCAGCCCTCGGACTCGGCGCGGGTGAAGCCGTAGACGAGGGCGACCAGACCGAGGGTGGACAGCACCACGCCGGGGATGTCCAGCGGCGAGCGGTTGCGTCCGCCCCGCGGCTCACGGACGACGAAGTACGCGCCGAGCGCGGCGGCGACGGCGAACGGGATGTTCACGAAGAACGTCCAGCGCCAGTTCAGGTACTCGGTGAGGAAGCCGCCGAGGATCAGGCCGACGGCACCACCGCCACCGGCGATCGCACCGTAGATGCCGAACGCCTTGGCGCGCTCCTTGCCGTTGGTGAACATCACCGCGAGCAGGGACAGCGCGGCCGGCGCGAGCAGCGCGCCGAACACGCCCTGCAGGGCACGCGCGCCGAACATCATGGCCTCGTTGGTGGCCGCGCCGCCCAGCGCGGAGGCCGCCGCGAAGCCGCCCAGACCGAGCAGGAAGGCCCGCTTGCGGCCCCACAGGTCGGCTATCCGGCCGCCGAAGAGCAGCAGTCCGCCGAAGGCGAGGGCGTAGGCCGTGACGACCCACTGCCGGTTGCCGTCGGAGATGCCCAGGTCCTGCTGGGCGGAGGGCAGGGCGATGTTCACGATGGTGGCGTCCAGGACGACCATCAGCTGGGCGAGCGCGATGAAGACGAGCGCCTTCCAGCGGTTGTTGTCCGGTACGCCGGGAGCCTTTGAGGCTGTTTCAGACATGGGGGTACCCACTTCGGGACTTCGGGATTTCATGACGGAAAAATTCGGAGTTTGCGACGAAAAAACGGTGTCTTCAGGGAACGACTCGTCCGCGGGACGGCCGCTGAGGTGGTTGCTGAGCTATTGGCTGAGGCGGTTCGGGCTGGGTCAGGCTCGATCGGGATCAGGATCGGGATCGGGATCGGGATCGGGATCGGGATCGGGAACCGAACCTGAAACTGAATCTTGGTCAGGGATCGTTCAGCTCGCGCGCAGGCCCTCCACGGTGACGGCCGCGCCCGGGAGGGAACTGTGGGCCGGGGCCCGCATCCCGTCCAGGAACAGCTGAAGATGGCGATGGACGAACCGGTCGGCGCTCAGGCAGCCCGTACCGGCCGGCGGCCGGCTGAGCTGGGCGATGCCGACCAGCAGATCACCGGAGCCCACGTCGTCACGGAGCTGACCGGCCGCCTTGGCACGGTCCATGATCCGTGCGACGAGTGTCTCGACGCGTACCCGCGCGGCCTCCAGGTCGGGGTGGTGCTGGTCGAAGGCGCTGGAGAGCATCGGGCACAGCGCGCTGATCCGCTCCTCGGCGGCCGTGTGCGCGAACTGCTCCAGCGCCGCGAAGGCATCCCCGGTCTCGGCGAGCGCCTGCTCGGCCGCCTCCGACGTACGGTCCATCACGGAGCACACGACCTCGCGCACCAGCGCTTCACGATCGGGGAAGTTGCGGTACACCGTGGCATTGCCCACGCCGGCCCGGCGGGCGACCTCGTCGAACGGCACGTCGGCACCGAACTCGACGAACATCTCCCGGGCGGCGGTGACGATCCGTTCCCGGTTGCGCAGGGCATCGGCGCGGGGCCGGGACGCCTTGGGCGATACGGAAGCGGCGGTCTGCACGATGCACTCCTAGGTCACTGTCACTGCTCTTGGTACTGCTCTTACTGCTCTTACTGCTGCTGTTACTGCTGCCGTTACTACTGCTGTCGCGATCCGGGGAAGGAGTCCCCGTTTCGCGAACACAGGTCTAAACGGGGAAGAGGTCCCCGGTTATTTCCCTCCACCGGAAGCTTTTCATGTGACCCGAGTCACATCTCCCGCATGCCTGCCGGAGCCCTCGCACGATCGGCCCCTCCAACGCGCGCCCGCGCACCCCTTGACGGAGGGTGACCAAGAGGGTGCAGCCGGAGATCGGCGGCTGCCGCGTGGAGCGGAGGTCCCCCACATGCAGCCGCAGTCGCCCAGCAGCCGGATACCCCCGCGCCGACTGGCCGCCCTGGCGTCCGTGACCGCCCTGACCCTCGCCGTCGCCGCGTCGGACGGCAACGGCCACCTCTCCCCGTACCTCTCGGCCCTCGATGCCGGACCGAGCGCCCTGTCCCGCTCCTCCGCGCACGGCCCCTGCATGATCGGCCGCACCCGCGAGGTCCAGATGTCGGAGGGCATCCCCACGATCGCCGGGTACGCCCGCTCCACCGGCACCGTCCGCGCCCTCACCCTCATGGTCGACTTCTCGGACGCCCCCGGCGAAGGCAAGGCCCTCGACCGCTACCGGGAGTTCTTCCCGCAGACCCAGCAGTGGTTCCGCACCAGCTCGTACGGCCGCCTCGACTACCGCCCCGAGATCCCGATCCCGAACTGGCTGCGGATGCCCAAGTCGTTTCAGGAGTACGGCATAGAGCGCGGCGCCCCGTTCGACCCCGGCTACCGCAAGCTGGTCGACGACATCGTGGCGGCGGCGGACCCGAAGGCGGACTTCCGGTCGTACGACCTGGTGAACATACTGATGACCCCGAATGTGGGCCCCTCCGCCCTGGACACCGTCCTGTCGGTCACCTTCGCCGGCAACCCGGAGGCCCCGACCGCGGACGGTGTCCCGGTCTCCAACGCGTCATTCATCTACTCCCGCCAGGACGACGGCTCCGGCTCCCTGGACCGCACCGGCTACCGGGTCCTCCCGCACGAGAACGGCCACGTCTTCGGCCTGCCCGACCTCTACACCGCCGAGGGCGGCGCGGCCGTGGGCCACTGGGACATCATGAGCGAGGACTGGGGCGCCAACAACGACCTGCTCGGCTGGCACAAGTGGAAAATGGGCTGGCTGGACGCACGCCAGGTGCACTGCGCGGCGAGCACGGGCACACGGGAGTACACCCTGACGCCGCTGGCCGAGCGGGGCGGCCCGAAGCTCGTCTTCCTCCCGCTGGACGCTGGTTCCGGATACGCCGTCGAGTACCGCACCCGCGCCGGCAACGACGAGGCGGTGTGCCGGCCCGGCATCCTCATCTACAAGGTCGACGCGGACGTCGAAACCGGCATGGGACCGGTCACGGTCTACGACTCCCGCCAGAAAAGCGGCGGTTGCACCCGCAGCCCCAACATCCACGCGGAACTCTCCGACGCCCCCTTCACGCCCGGCGAGACGTTCATCGACCGCGCGGCGGGAATCCGGGTCAAGGTCCTGGAGCCGACCACCCCGGGCTCGGGCTCGGGCCCGGAAGTGCCGGAGTACCGCGTACGGATCACCCGGACCTGAGTCCGGCGGCCGGGGCCCGCCCCGGATACCGGTGAGCCAGGCGCAGTTGGCTACTCCGCAGACCGGTGATCCGGCCAACTCACGGACGGGCTCGACAGCTTCACCGGTAGCGGGACCGGCGGCACCAAGTTCCGCCCGGAGCGCGGCCTTCACGGCACGAGACCCCGCAGCTGTCGCTGCCACCAGGGCTACCACATACGGCAGTTCGGCCCCAGGGGAACCAACTGTGGCCGGTATGCCGCCAACCGATCCCGAGTCCTCTTTCCCCTGCCTAGCCTGCACGACGATCGGCGGGCCTGGCGGCCCGTCGTGTGTCGTGACGGTCCGGTATGGAGGATTCCTTGAATTGGCGAAGACTGAGACCGAACCGCCCTTTCCCGCCGTGCGCCGTCAGGAAGCACGGCGGGAAAGGGCGTACCCCCGGACCCGGGACACCGGACCCCGGCCCTGAATCCCTGACCTCGCATCCCGCATCCCGCATCCCGCATCCCGGATGTCCATCCGCTCGACCACCTGCCGCAGACGGTTCAGGCCCCTGGCGGTATGGCTCTTGACCGTGCTCGTCGACATGCCGAGTGCGCGCGGTCCGCTCCACACTCCAGTCGCCCCAGAAACGCAGGACCAGAACAACTCGGCAGCGCGGCGGCACGGTCATCAGTGCCGCCCGCAGCATGAGACTCAGGTCCGTCCCGGACTCGGGGTCCCGGCTCGTGCCGGGTTCCGGCACCTCGCGCACGGTCTCCTCACCGGCCCCGGCACGACGGCGGTGGGTGGTGTCGGCACGGGTGAGCAGGACACGCGCGTGCGTGACCGCCGTACTCCGGCATCGCACGGTGCCCCAAACGGCATACAGCTCCAGCAGAGCCGTCTGGGTCAGATCCTGTGCGTCGTGCCAATTCCCTCACAAGGCATAGGCACTTCGTCCCAGCTCCTGCCGCCGTTGGTGGACGAACTGCCGGAACTCCCGCTCCAGGACCGCGTCTCCCATCGGCCGTCAGCCGTGTTCGAGCGTCGCGTACACGATGAGGTTGTCCACCGTGTGCCCCTGCGCGTCGTAGGCGCCGTCGCAGGTGATCAGGCGCAGGACGCGGTCGTCGGTGACGCCGTACGCCTTCTCCGTGGGAAATGCCTTCTTGTCAACGGCTTCCTTCGCGGTGACGGTGAAGTGCCGGGTGGTGCCGCCGTCGAGGCGTACGGCTATGCCGGTGCCGGGACGGATGGTGTGCAGGTCGTGGAAGACCGCCCGGCCGTGGCGGGTCTCGTTGTGGCCGATGATGACGGCCGCTCCGGGCTCACCGGGCACGGCACCCCCGGTGTACCAGCCGGCCGTCATGCCCTTCTCGGCCGGCGGGACCTCGACGGTGCCGTCCGGGTTGAGGCCGAGCGGCAGCAGCGAACTGTCCACGCCCAGCGACGGGATGGACACCCGTACGGGCACCCCGGTCGTGGTGGTGACGTCGACAGACGCGGCGGATTCGGAGGGCGACGCGCCGTTCCTGCCCGCCTCCGTGGCCGAGGCAGAGGCAGAGGCAGAGGCAGAGGCAGAGGAGGTGGAGGTGGAGGTGGAGGCCGGGGCACAGGCGGTGAGCAGGGCGGCATGGGTGACGAGCAGCACGGCCACCGCCGTGCGGGTGTTCATGCGGCGCATGGGGCTTCCGGTTTCTCCTGCGGCGGGGCCCGCTCGGCGGGCGCCGCCTGGACACGGGGAGGTGGTCAGTGCTGCGTGGAACGGCGCCGGTACACCACGGTGCCCGCGCCGGCGAGCAGGGCCACGGCGCCGGCCATGGAGCCGAGGGCCACGGGCGTGTTGCTGCTGCCGGTCCCGGGGCGCTCTCCGGCGGCGACGCCGCCGCGCGGCATGACCGTTGCGCCACCGCCCGGTTTCCCGGCTTCCTCGGCCCGGCGCTTCCTCTCCTCCTCGACCTCCGGCACGGCCGACGCGGACGCGGCCACGTCGGCCCGGTCCTCCGCCGGCTCCGGGGTGGCGTCTCCCGGCGCGGGGGCGACCGTCGTGGAGGCGGCGGCCGCCGGAGTGGTGGCCGTCGTGGTCGCGGCGAGGGCGACGCCGGCCGGGGCGAGTACCCCGGCGGCCAGGGCTCCCGTCACGAGGGCAGTACGCAAGGACGAACGGTAGGTCATGGTGCCTCTCCGATGCCTGATCGATCGTGCGGTGGAATCGAGTGACAGGCTGGCGCACCGTTGTCAAGAAGTTGTCAGTTTCCTGTGCTCATCGCATCAGGGAGCATCAGGGCCGGCTCGCACCCTCCTCCCGGTGCACGGGGAGCCGCAGGGCGAAGACGGAACCCGAGCCCGGTGTACTGGTCACCGTCACCGAACCGCCGTGGGCCTCCGCGAGCTTGCGCACGATGGCGAGGCCCAGGCCGCTGCCTCCGGTGCGGCGGTTGCGGGACTTGTCCGCGCGCCAGAAGCGGTCGAAGAGGTGGGGCAGGTCGGCCGGATCGATGCCGCTGCCCGTGTCGGCGACCTCCACGACCACCGTGCGGCCGGTGCCGGTGCCGACGCCCCTGTCGGCACCGGTGCGGGCGTCGTCGGTGCGGGCGTCGTCGGTGCGGGCGTCGTCGGTGTGGGCGTCGTCGGTGTGGTGTTCGTCGGTGCGGGCGCGGAGCGTGACCGTGCCGCCCTCTCCGGTGTGCCGGATCGCGTTGGAGACGAGGTTGGCGACGGCCTGCCGCAGCCGCACCGGGTCCGCCGACAGGGACGGCACCCGGGCCGCCGGGTCCTCGACCAGGAGCATGACGCCCGCGGCGTCCGCGCGAAGCTGGTGGGCCGTGGCGACCTGGTGCAGCACATCCCGCACCCGCAGCGGTTCCGGGTTCAGGCGCAGCGCCCCGGCGTCCGCCGCGGCCAGGTCCTGCAGGTCGTCGATGATGTGCTGCAGCTGTACGGCCTCCTCCAGGAGAGAGTCGACAAAGGCGGGGTCCGCTTCGGCCACTCCGTCCTGGGCCGCCTCCAGCCAGCCGCGGATGGTGCTGAGCGGGGTGCGCAGTTCGTGGGCGACGTCGCTCACCATGGCCTTGCGCTGCCGCTCCATGCGTTCGCGGTGGGCCGCCATCTGGTTAAAGGCCTCGGCCAGCCGTCCGATCTCGTTGTCCGTGGTCACCGGAACGGGTTGGATGTCGCGGCCGTCGCGAAGCCGCTGGGCCGCTCCCGTCAGCGCCCGCAACGGGCTTACCAGCCGGATTCCGGTGAAGATCGACGCACCGACGGTCAGGGCCAGGACCAGTGCGGCGACTCCGGCGATCTTCGCGGTGTTGACGGGTGACAAGTCGAGGCCGGGCACGGTCCGGCCGCCGGTGTCCCCGATGAACAGCATTGCGGGCGGGGCGACATAGGAAGCGAGCTGTTCGCGGCGGGCCGTGCCCACGCAGGAGTCCACCTCGTCGTCCGCGCGGACGGCTTCCGCGGGGACGGCTTCCGCGGGGACGGGTACGGGGACGGGGGCGACGGTGGCCCGGCCGTCGTCGGACAGGAGCGGGCCCGGGCGCCAGGTCAGGTCCAGGGACAGACTGACCTCGGTGCCGTGTTCGCGACGCCGCAGGCATTCGTTGGTCAGCCGGTTCAGCTCCTTGAGCGCCACGGCCTCGGTCCGTGTGGGCTCGGTCAGGGGCGGCACCACGCACCCGGGGTACTGCGTGAGGTCTCCGTCGGCTCCCCCGACCTCGATGCCGGGGCGTCCGCTCGGGCTCACCACGATCTCCGCGGTGATTCCGCTCGACCGCATACACGACAGGCTGTGGGCGGCGGCCTCACGCAGTGCCGTCCGCTCGGCGGCGGGCAGGCGGAACGGGCCCACCGCCCGTGCGTCGATCCGGTCCGTGGCCCGGCGCGATGCCGCGGTTCCCGAAGTGGCCTGCCCGCCCCCGGTCAGCGAGGTCTCCACGGACAGCGGGTCGACGGTCGCCGACTCGCGCGCGGCGAGGGACGTCCGGTCCCGCGGCCCCGCCGATTCCGCGAGGGGCCGGCGCTGCGGTGTGGTCAGGGTGATGCGCCGCCCCGACTCCCGGGCGAGCTCGCGTACGGTCGGCTGCACCCCGTCCCAGTCCGGGTGCGTGGCCGCGTACCCCAGCAGGGTGCTGTAGATCCGCGTGTCGTCCGCGAGGTTCTGCCCCTCCTCCTGTCTGATCGCCACGGACGTGGTCTGCACGGCGAGCCAGGCGGTCGCGGCCACGGAGCACGTCGCGACCAACGCGCTCACGCCCAGGAACCGGCCGAGCAGGCTCCGTCGCAACGGCGGCCTGCGGCTGCCACGCCCTCCACGCCGGTCCGTGGCCCGTTCACGCGCCCGGTCCGGCGCCCTTCTACGCCGGGGCACTGCCGGTCCGTCGGGCCGGGTCGGTCAGCTTGTAGCCGACCCCGAACACCGTGAGCAGCCGTACGGGGCGGCGCGGAGCGGGCTCGATCTTCTTGCGGAGATTCATGATGTGCATGTCCACCGTGCGGTCGCTGATGTACTTGTCGAAGCCGTGCAGTTCGGCAAGGAGCCGCCGGCGCTCGAAGACCCGGTCGGGCTCCGCGGCCAGCGCCGCCAGCAGCCGGAACTCGCTCGGGGTGCACACCACGGGCCTGCCCTCGACGCTGATCTCGTGCCTCAGGGGGTCGAGTGCGAGCGTGCCGACGGTGAGCACGTCGGAGTCCCGCGCACCAGAGCCCTGCCCGCCCGGATCCTGCGCTCCCACGTCCGCCGTACCCGGTGGGCCGGCCCACCGGGTACGGCGCAGCACCGTGCGGACCCGGGCCATCAGCTCACGCGGGCTGTACGGCTTGGTGACGTAGTCGTCGGCGCCCAGGTCGAGGCCGAGGAGCAGATCGTCCTCCGTGGTGCGGGCCGTCAGCATCAGGACCGGCACCTCACGGGCCTCGGCGCGCAGCACCCGCAGCACGTCCAGGCCGTCGGTCCGCGGCATCATCACGTCGAGAACGAGCAGGTCCGGCGCCGCGCAGCGGACTTCCTCCAGGGCGGCGCGACCGTCCCCCACGACCGTGACGCGGTGACCCTCCCGTTCCAGATAGCGACGGATCAACTCCGCCTGTTTCCCGTCGTCCTCGGCTACTACGACATGTGCGCACACCTGTTTGATCCTAGGGTCCCGGGCCGACGTCCCACCCCGTTACGCCGCACCACGACGCACCACGACGGATCACAGGACACATCACAGGACACCGCGAGCCACCACAAGACACCATGACGCGCCATGACTCGCCTCCCACTCTTTTTCCACCCGTCCGGAGCGCTCCGGGACGCTCCAGGGCCTCGTTACGCGCCAGTACGAACTCCTCCCCGGACGGCCCGAGGACCCGAATCGGCACCCTCCACCGCCGAGCGCAGACAGGAAACGGGCACGGTTCCGGGGGTACCGGGTCGGGATCATGCTCGGTTTCTGGCTGAAAAACACTCCTACCTGCGGGAACGGGCGCAGCGAATCGGGCACATACGGTCATGGATCGTGTGGCGTTTTACCTGTTCATCACCGTGTGCGTACCCGTAAATAGTCCGCATGAGTCCGAACGGACCGGACTCGGTGGGGCGTGAACGCGCCACACACAAACGGACCGACCGGGTGTCGGCCTGAGTCGCGCAATGGGGGTGTCACCGTGGACGCCGAAGAACGCCGCCGCTCCATCCTGGAAGTGACGCGCCGTACCGGCGCGGTGGATGTCGCGAGGACCGCCGCCGAACTGGGCATCTCCGAGGAAACCGTTCGGCGGGACCTGAACCTGCTGGCCGCCCACGGACTGGTGCGCTGGACCCACGGCGGTGCCTACCCCGTCGAGAGCGCCGGCTTCGAGACGACCCTCTCCTACCGCACCACCAGCCAGGTCAAGGAGAAGACGCGGATCGCCGCCGCGGCCGTGGACCTGCTCGGTGACGCGAAGACGGTGTACATCGACGAGGGCTTCACCCCGCGGCTCATCGCCGCCGCCCTCCCCCGCGACCGGCCGCTGACCGTGATCACCTCGTCCCTCGCCGCGGCCGGCACCCTGGCCTCCGTCGAGAACATCACCGTGCTGCTGCTCGGTGGCCACGTCCGCGGCGCCACCCTGGCGACCGTCGACCACTGGGCCACCCACACGCTGTCCGACCTCGTCATCGACCTGGCCTACGTCGGCGCGAACGGCATCTCCCGCCAATGGGGGCTCACCACTCCGAACCCCGCGGTGAGCGATGTGAAGACGCACGTCATGGCCGTGTCCCGGCGCCGGGTCTTCTCCGGCGTCCACAGCAAGTTCGGAGTGACCAGCTTCTGCCGGTTCGCCGGGATCGGGGACCTGGAGGCGATCGTCACCGACAGCGGGCTTCCCGCCTCCGAAGCCCATCGCTACGTCCTCCTGGGGCCGCAGGTCATCCGGGTCTGACCGACGGCTCCCCGCCCCACCACCACCGCCACACCCGATACACCTCACCACCACCGCTTCACCACGCACTCGCCCGACCGGGCGCGGGCCTCCCGCGCTCTCGAACGAACACCTCTGGAGCCAACCATGCCCAACCAGAAGACCACCCGGGTCCGCAGAAGCACCCGCGCCGTGCTGGTCGCCGTCTCCGCGGGCTCACTGCTGGCCGCGTGCAGCGGGGCCGGCGGGTCGAGTCCGGAAGCCGGCGGCGAGAGCATCAACGTCCTCATGGTCGGCAACCCTCAGATGGAGGACATAGCGAAGCTGACGAAGGACACGTTCACCAAGGACACCGGCATCAAGGTCAACTTCACGATCCTTCCCGAGAACGAACTGCGCGACAAGGTCACTCAGGACATCGCCACCCAGGCCGGCCAGTACGACGTCGCCACCATCGGCGCCTACGAGGTGCCCATCTGGAACAAGAACGGCTGGCTGCACGAGCTGAGCTCCTACGCCGACAAGGACACCGCCTTCGACAAGAAGGACCTGCTCAAGCCCATGGTCCAGTCGCTGTCCGGTGAGGACGAGAAGCTGTACGCGCTTCCGTTCTACGGCGAGTCGTCCTTCCTCATGTACAACAAGGAGGTCATGGACGAGAAGGGCATCACCGTGCCCGAGCGGCCGACCTGGGAGCAGGTCGCCGACATCGCCGCCAAGGCCGACGGGGCACGCCCCGGTATGAAGGGCATCTGTCTGCGCGGCCTGGCCGGCTGGGGCGAGCTCGGCGCGTCGCTGTCCACGGTGGTCAACACCTTCGGCGGCACCTGGTTCGACAAGGACTGGAACGCCCAGGTCAACAGCCCCGAGTTCAAGAAGGCAACCGACTTCTACGTCGACCTCGTCAAGAAGCACGGCCAGGCGGGCGCGGCGCAGTCCGGGTTCACCGAGTGCCTCAACGCGATGAGCCAGGGCAAGGTCGCCATGTGGTACGACGCGACCAGCGCGGCCGGTTCGCTGGAGGACTCCAGCTCCAGCAAGATCGCGGGCAAGGTCGGCTACGCCTACGCGCCGGTGAACAAGACGGACAGCTCCGGCTGGCTGTGGACCTGGGCGTGGGCGATGCCGAAGACCACCAAGAAGGCCGACGCCGCCTCGAAGTTCATGCTTTGGGCGTCCGGCAAGGACTACGAGAAGCTCGTCGGCGAGAAGCTGGGCTGGTCGCGCGTCCCCTCCGGCAAGCGGGCCAGCACCTACGAGATCCCCGAGTACAAGGAAGCGGCCTCGGCCTTCGGTGACATCACCCTCAAGTCCATCGAGCAGGCGGACCCGACGAACCCCGGTGTGCAGCCGCGGCCCACGGTCGGCGTCCAGTTCGTGGCCGTGCCCGAGTTCCAGGACCTCGGCACCAAGGTGACGCAGGACATCTCCGCGGCCATCGCCGGCAAGACCAGCGTGGACAAGGCCCTGACCAACGGCCAGAAGCTCGCGGAGGAAGTCGCCAAGAACTACCGGTGACCCGCCAGTCGGTGACCGCCACCAGGTGACCACCAGTCGGCGACCCGGTGACCGCGCCGGTGTCCCTCCGGTGACCCCCTCGCCCGTCGGACACCGGCGCACCGGCGCACCGACAGACAGAGTCCGGCACGGCACGACGTCCACCGTCGCACGACGTCCACCGTCGCACGGCATCCGGCAGAGCACGCCTTCGGCACGTACACCGCCCGCCCGCACCGGCCGAGGACCCCCGTACATCCGTATCCCGTACGAGGGCCTTCGGCCGGTGCACCGGGCACCGCTTCCCCATACCCGGCCGCAACCGGCCGGCTCAAGGACCCCTCATGACCACGCTCACTCCCGCACCCAACGCGGTGCGCAAAGACCCCCCGCACCGGCCGGGCAGACGCGAATCGCTGAACAAGTGGCGGCGCCGCGTACCGCTGCTGCCGGCGCTGATCTTCACGATCATCGTCACGCAACTGCCGTTCGTGGCCACGCTCGTGATCTCCACCCTCCAGTGGAACATCCTCAAGCCGGGCGAACGGCACTTCACCGGCCTGTCCAACTACGCCTTCGTCTTCACCGACGAGCGGCTGCGCGCGGCGGTCCTGAACACCGTCCTGCTCACCGCGTCGGTGGTGATCATCAGTGTGCTTCTCGGACTGGGCCTGGCGATGCTCCTCGACCGCCGCTTCCCCGGCCGGGGCCTGGCCCGCACCCTGCTCATCACGCCGTTCCTGGTCATGCCGGTCGCCGCCGCACTGCTATGGAAGCATGCCATCTACAACCCCGACTACGGCCTCCTCAACGGCACCCTGAACGCCGTCTACCGCCTCTTCGGAGCCGAGAACGGACCCACCATCGACTGGCTGTCGAACTCGGCGATGCCCGCCGTGATCGTCGCGCTGGTGTGGCAGTGGACGCCGTTCATGATGCTCATCCTGCTGGCCGGCCTCCAGGCCCAGCCCGGCGACGTACTGGAAGCCGCCCGGGTCGACGGCGCCTCGGCGCGGCAGACCTTCCTCCACATCACCCTGCCCCACCTGCGGCAGTACATCGAACTGGGCGTCCTGCTCGGGACCATCTACGTCGTGCAGACCTTCGACGCGGTCTTCACCATCACCCAGGGCGGCCCCGGCTCGCAGACCACGAACCTCCCCTACGAGATCTACCTGACCATGTTCCGCAAGTACGAGTACGGCGAGGCGGCCGCCGCCGGCGTGGTCGTGGTGATCGGCGCCATCGTCATCGCCACGTTCGCCCTGCGCACCATCGCGTCCCTGTTCCGTGAGGAGGTCTCCCGGTGACCACCACCCAAACGGCGCCGGCCGCCGCCCCCGCGGCCGGTCCCAAGAAGTTCCGCCGCAAGAACACCCAGGGCGACCAGGGCTCGCCGCGGCTGACCCCGGTATGGACCTTCGTCGCCTGGCTCGCCACGCTGGCCTTCTTCGCACCGGTGGCCTGGATGGTGCTGACCAGCTTCCACCAGGAGGCCGACGCCGCCACCAACCCGCCCAGCCTGCTCGCGCCCTTCACCCTGGACCAGTACGAACTGCTGCTGGGCCGCGACATCACGCCGTTCCTGCTCAACTCGGCCATGGCGAGTGTCATTTCGACGCTGCTCGTGCTCGCCCTCTCGATCCCGGCGGCCTACGCGCTGTCCATCAAGCCGGTCGAGAAGTGGACCGACGTGATGTTCTTCTTCCTGTCGACGAAGTTCCTGCCCGTCATCGCGGCGCTGCTGCCGGTGTACCTGATCGTCAAGGACGCCGGGATGCTGGACAACGTCTGGACGTTGATCATCCTCTACACCGCGATGAACCTGCCGATCGCGGTGTGGATGATGCGCTCCTTCCTCGCCGAAGTGCCCAAGGAGATCCTGGAGGCCGCCGAGGTCGACGGCGCCGGACTGCCCACGGTGCTGCTGCGCATCGTCGGCCCCGTCGCCATGCCCGGGGTCGCCGCCACCGCGCTGATCTGCTTCATCTTCAGCTGGAACGAGTTCCTGTTCGCCGTCAACCTCACCGCCACCAAAGCCTCCACCGCCCCGGTGTTCCTCGTCGGATTCATCACCAACGAGGGGCTCTTCCTCGCCCGTCTGTGCGCCGCCGCCACCCTGGTGTCCCTGCCCGTCCTCATCGCCGGCTGGGCCGCCCAGGACAAGCTGGTCCGCGGTCTGTCCCTAGGAGCAGTCAAGTGAAAGCCGCCCTCATCGAAGCCCCCGGCAAGGTCACCGTCACCACGGTCCCCGACCCCACCCCAGGACCGCGCGACGTGGTGGTCGACGTCGCCGCCTGTGGGCTGTGCGGCACCGATCTGCACATCCTCCAGGGCGAGTTCGCGCCGAAGCTGCCCATCGTCCCCGGCCACGAGTTCGCCGGGGAGGTCGTCGGCATCGGCGCCGAGGTGACCGAGGTCTCCGTCGGCGACCGGGTCGCCGTGGACCCCTCGCTGTACTGCAACGAGTGCCGCTTCTGCCGCAACGGCCGCAACAACCTGTGCGAGCGGTGGGCCGCGATCGGCGTCACCGTCACCGGCGGCGCCGCCGAGTACGCCGTCGCCCCCGTCGCCAACTGCGTCAAGCTGCCCGACCACGTCGCCACTGAGGACGCCGCCCTCATCGAGCCGCTGTCCTGCGCGGTCCGCGGCTACGACGTGCTCAACTCCCGATTGGGAGCGCACATCCTCATCTACGGCAGCGGCACCATGGGCCTGATGATGCTGGAACTCGCCAAGCGCACCGGCGCCGCCTCCGTGGACATCATCGACGTCAACCCCGAGCGCCTCGCCACCGCCGAAAAGCTCGGCTGCTCACGGACGGCCACCTCGGCGGACGAGTTCGAGCGGCCGCAGGGCTGGGAGGTCGTCGTCGACGCGACCGGCAACGCCGCCGCCATCCAGGACGGCCTGGACCGCGTCGCCAAGGCCGGCACCTTCCTCCAGTTCGGCGTCGCCGACTACGCGACCCGCGTGACGATCGACCCATACCGCATCTACAACCAGGAAATCACCATCACCGGCTCGATGGCCGTCCTGCACAGCTTCGAACGCGCCGCCGACCTCTTCGCCACGGGAGTACTCGACCCCCAGATCTTCATCAGCCACCGCCTCCCCCTCGACACCTACCCCGAGGCCCTGGCCCAGTTCGCCTCCGGCCAGGGCCGCAAAATCATCGTCACACCGTGATGTGAGCCCCCCTCCTGCCCGGGGCCGACACAACCGATAGCCCGAAGGCCCGGCCCCACCCGCCGGGCCTTCACCACCATCCGGCGGTCCGACACGACGGAACGGGCCCTACTCGCGGCGGGGGCCCGGCATGGCGGGGGCCCGGCATGGCGGGGGGCGTCACGGCGGGGGCCCGGCGGGCAAACGGCCGACCGCCAGGTGACTGACCGCCAGGTGACTGACCGGACAAGTCACAGGTCGGACCAGCCGATCAGATGCCGTATCCCGCCCCGCCCTCCCCTGGCACCACTGCCGCCCCACCACCCGACCCCGGCTCCTGCCCTTAATACCGACGACTCTCACCGGCGCGCATCCGCTACGCTGTCCCTGGTCGGTCATTGGTACGCCGCACTGCGCGACCGAGTGAGGCTGCGGAGCACGTCGCACCATGTCCGACCAGTGGGCTTGACCTCCTCGTAGAAGATCCACTCCACGGATCCTCCCTAAGGTCCCGATCAGGTCCGCAACCCCGCCTTCGTAGCTCAGGGGATAGAGCACCGCTCTCCTAAAGCGGGTGTCGCAGGTTCGAATCCTGCCGGGGGCACCAGCGCAAAGGCCCCGGACCGATCATGGTCCGGGGCCTTTGACATCCACTTCTGACATCAACGAGGGCGGTCACTGACGACCGGGACGCCTCCTGAGCAGCCGGTCCATGTGGCTCATGGCCTCGCGCTGCGTGTCCTGGACGACGTGGGTGTAGACGTCCATGGTGATGCTGATCTGGGAGTGGCCCAGGATCTCCATCACAACGCGGGGTGCGACTCCGGCCGCTGTGAGGAGAGTCGCCGTACCGTGCCGAGCGTCATGCAACCGGATCACACGAAGGCCGGCGGACTCGGCGACGCGGGTGAAGGAGCGGTAGACGTTCCGCGGCTCGACCTGGCGACCGGTGCGGGTGGTGAAGACGTAGCCCGATTCATGCCACTGCTCCCCCGCCTTGGCGCGAGCGGCGGACTGCCGCATCCGGTGCCAGCGCAGCGGGGCGATGCAGAGTGCGGGCAACGGAACGACGCGGCGACGGCGGCTCTTGGGATCGTCGTCGTACAGGACACCACGGCGCCGCTGGGTTTGTTGGCGGACGTAGAGGACGCGGTTTTCGAGATCGAGGTCAGACCAGCGGAGACCGATGATCTCTCCCCGGCGGAGCCCCATGGCGATGGCGAGCACGAAGGCCGCGTACAGCGGGTCCCTACGGGAGGCCGCCAGGAAGTCGAGTGTCTCGTCGAGGGTCCAGGGCTTCAGTTCGCGATTGTCGGTACGGGGCGGCTCGACGAGCTTGGCGACGTTGCGCGTGATCAGTTCCTCGCGGCAGGCGGAGGAGAGCGCCGATCGCAGGACGCGGTGGGATTCCTTGGCGGTCGCCGCAGTCGTCTCCTTCTCCAGACGGACGAGGAAGCGGCGTACGTCGGCGACGCCGAGGGATTCGAGTCGTTTGGCGCCAAGCAGGGGCACCAGGTAGAGCCGGACGTGTGCCTCGTATTTGTCGTAGGTGCTGAGCTTCCGCCGAGGCTTGATGACGTTGTCCAGCCAGTACGGCAGCCACTCGGAGAGCTTGGCCGAGCGGGTGGGCACGGGCACGCCCTGGTCGGCCTTGGCGAGCAGCTCCCGGCGCTTGGCGTCGCACTCGGCCCAGGTCTTGCCGTAGGCGAACTTGCGGGCGCGGGTGCCGTCCGGCTGGAGGACGTAGACCGCGCACTGATAGCGGCCGTCCTTGCGCTTGGTGATGGTGCCCGCACCGTTCGGATTGCGCTTGCGCTGGCCGGCCATTAGGCAGCCTCCTCGATCCGGTCGAGGATGAAGTCACGTACGGCATCGGTGGGGATCCGGCGAGCACCATCGATCTTGATCGAGACCAGGCGACGCGAGCGGATCAGGTCGTAGACCTTGGAGCGTCCGACCTTGAGCCGCGTCATGACTTCCGGCACGGTCAGCAGATCAGGTGTTGCGGTGGTCATGCTGCGGCTCCTTCCTGGGCGATTTGGTCACGTAGGGCTTCGCGGGCGGTCTCGCGGTTGAGCTGGAGGTCTCGGGCGATGGTGGCCGCGAGGGCGGACTCTCCGGGGGTGTGGCCGTGGCCGGCGTACTGCCAGTCGGTCAGGACGAGGACGGTCTCCGGCTCGCGGTCGTCCAGGCGGAAGGCGGAGGCATCCTGTGCGGCCCGGTAGTCGGCGCGTGCCTGACGGAGAGCGCCGAGGGTGGTGGAGTAGCGGCGGGACTTGGAGGAGAAGTGACCGCGGAAGCCGAGCATGTGCGCCCACGCCCACAGCCGCCGGTCGGGATAGAGCGGGTCGAGGTCGCGGCATGCGGTGATCAGGCGGCGGGTGTGGTTGGGGACGCCGTGGCGGTCGAGTTCGGCGAGTTCGCCGATGCGGCGGTCGAGGGTGCCGGTGTTCTCCGCGGCCTTGGTGGCGTACTTGGCGACGTAGGAGGCGACCGCCTGCTCTGTGATGTCGGAGCCGTCCCCGAACGCCTTCACCGGGCGGACGTCGAGCTGTGTCCCCCAGCAGAACGACCGGGCGGGTTGGTCCCCGGCGGCCGGGACCGAGACCGACGTGTAGGAGTGCGCCGCAGCCGCACGGATCGCGTCGGCGAGGAGATCGACCGTGGCCCAGGCGGGCGGCGACGACTCAGCGCCCTCGGGCCCGTCGAGCCGGACCACAGCGTGGAAGTGCAGGGCACCACGCTTCTGGAATTCGGCGACCTTGCCGTACGAGACCCGCAGGCGGTCGGCGAGTTCCCGGCGGGAAAGGCCGGCACGGGCGGCGAGTTCACGGCGCAGTCGTGTGGTGAAGCGCTGCCAGAGCTGTCCGGCGTGGTTGTTGAACAGGACGGATCCGGCGTAGTCGTACGTGGCCGGGTCCAGGGCCAATGCCGTTCAGTTAAGCGGTAGAGGCGAGTCTGATCGTGGCTGGACTGCTGTGTCGAGTT
>NZ_JBHSOA010000003.1:283535-424387 GCF_042655885.1 Streptomyces chlorus | reverse complement strand
CGGCCGGCTGGGGGCCGACGCCGCCGAGCTGCCCGGACGGCTGATGGCCGACCTCGCGGACGGCCCCGGCGCCGACGTGGTCATCGAGGCCGCCGGAGCTCCGGACAGCTTCGTCCTGTGCACCCGGGTCGTCCGCTCGGGCGGGCACATCGCCAACATCGGCATGCACGGCAAGCCGGCCACGCTGCATCTCGAGGCGCTGTGGCGCAAGAACGTGACGATCAGCACCGGCCAGGTCGACACCTCCTCCACACCCTGGCTGCTCGACCTGGTGACGTCCGGACACCTGCACATTCCCCCGCTCGTCACCCACACCTTCGGCCTCGGCCAGATGGAGGACGCCTACGAGGTCTCCTCCCACGGCCCCGACACCGGCGCCCTCAAGGTCGTACTGCACCGCGAAGAGAGCACCCCCTCCGGTGACCGGCCGTGAAGGCGGACCTGCGGCTCCACCGAGCCATCCGACCCCCGGGCCTGGACCACTCGCGCCAACGACGCTGACGCCACCTCACCAACCGGCCAGTACAGGAGCCGCGGTGGGAGTGTCCGGCCTCGCCTGGCGGGCGCTGTGGCCGTCGGTCTCGCCTCGGTCGTCGGCCATGCTCTCCTTCTTCGCGGGGGGCGGCCGTCCCGGTAGGCAGCAGCCGTGGTCAGCTGCGGCTCTCAGGGCGGCCTGTGTCCGCCTGCTACTCAACATGCTCTGGTGCACCCCGTGGCTGTCGTCTCTCGGCGAGTGCTGGACGCCGGCGTCCTCGACGCAGTCGTAGCAGGCTGGCCGGCGTCCCTGTCCTGAGCCGTCCTACGGCTGCGAACACGCCACAAGGAGGTGCCTCCCACGGACGTCCTCGTTGGATACGCGACCGTCCACGGTTCCACCCGGACGATCGCCGAGCGGATCGCTTCCGTGCTGAGCGGCGCGGGACTGAACGCAGAGGCCAGAGCCATGCCGGAGGCCGAGGATGCCGACGCCTACCGTGCGTTCGTCCTCGGCAGCGCTGTGCACGGACAGAGCTGGCTGCCCCAGGCCAGGGAGTTCATACGGGAAAATCTGGATGTACTCGCCCCCCGTCCCGTGTGGATCTTCAGCGTCGGGATGCCGGCAGCGCTGCGGGGGCCGTGGCACCGCATGGCCCCCAAGGAGTTGCCGGCCATCGAGGAGGGCCTGCCGCCAAATTTGCGATACCGCGGTCACCCTCTGTTCTTCGGTGTCGTCGAACGGAATCAGCTGTCCCGTGCCGGATGCCTCATGTTCCGCCTGGTGGGCGGACGGTTCGGCGACTTCCGTGACTGGGAGGCGGTCGACAGCTGGACGACGGCTGTAGCCGGGGAGCTCCGCGCAGATCAGTGATGTGGAGCGGACCGGCGATGTGGTGCCGTACCGGTGACAGGCAGGCGTGTACACGGCCGCCGTGTCACCGGTCGCGCACACGGTTGGTGCACACACCCCTCACCTGTCAGGCGTGCGGCACCGGATGGCTCTGGTGTCCGCCTTCTGCTCATGCATCGGCACCGTAGTGGTCAGCCGGCGCCCTGTCCTCCACGCGCGCTGCCCGGTGCTCATGGTCCCGCACGAGCGAGAGCGGTGGTGTCCTGGTGGTCGGCGTGTGGGCCCGTGAGTCAGGCTGTTCATGGCAGTTCATCGTCTTCCTGGTGCTCGGTGCGACGCAGTTCGGCGCGGTGCTCGGTTCACGCGCCCCTCCGGGAGGTCTGGCCAATCCCTTTCTGCTGGTCGCCGTGGGCGCGGCTCTGGCGCTTCAGACGGTCGGTGTGCGTGTGCCCGTGCTGGGGAAGCTGCTGGGTACCGAGCCGCTGTCGCTCACCGAGCTCGCGGTCGCCTGCGCCCTGTCGGGCCTCGGTCAAGTCGTCATGCGTCTCCAGGCACGGCTGAAACCGGAGTGCCCTCCCCGCGCGGGCTCGCCGGCTGTTTGACGGGCCCTCACTGAAAGGCCGCGTGGATCTCCTGCTCGGTGGCGGCGTGGGAGACGACGAGGAGTTCGTCGCCGGGTTGCAGCCGCATCCCGGGAGCGGGGACCGTGGGCCGGCCCTTCCGGATGACGGTCGCGATGACGGTGCCCGCGGGGAGGGAGATTTCGGCGAGTGTGCGGCCCGCGGCGCGGGACTGCGGGGTGATGGCGGTTTCGATGATGTCGACGCCCGCCTTGCTCAGCCGCAGCAGGGCGACGGTGTCGGTGGCGCCGGTGGCCTCCTCGATGAGGGAGATCAAGGGAGTGGCGGCGGGGACCGCGGTGTCCACTCCCCAGTTCTGGTCGAAGAGCCAGGTGTTCTCCTCGTCGTTGACGCGTGCCGCGACCCGGTCCACGGCGAACTGGCGCTTGGCGAGAAGACTGATGACGAGGTTGTCCTCGTCGTTGCCGGTGGTGGCGATGACGAGGTCTGCGGTGAGTGCCCCGGCGTGCTCCAGGAAGGTGGGTTCGCAGGCATCCCCGGCCAGGAGGCGTACGGGCAGAAGGCCTTCGAGCTCGGCGATGCGGTCGTCGTCGATGTCGACGAGGGTGACCTCGTTGCGGGCGGTGGCGAGAACCTGCGCGATCTGCGTGCCCAGGCGTCCGGCGCCGGCGATGAGCGCCTTCAAGTCCCCAGCTCCTTGTCCAGGAAGCCGCGCAGTCTGCCGAGCGAGGTGGCGGCGACGGCGAAGGTGACCAGGTCTCCGGGCTCGGCCGGGGTGCTGTGCGCGGGGACGAGCGAGCGGCCCGCCCGGGTGACCTCGATGACACGGATCTCGCCGTCGACATCGAACTCGGTCAGGCGCCGCCCGGTGAGGTAGCCGGGCAGCTGCGAGCGGACCAGCAGGGTCTCGCCGTTGCCGAAGGTGAGTTCGGGGGTGAGGTGGCGGTGCAGCAGCATCTGGTGGATCTCATGCACCGTCCAGCGGACGCTGGCGATGGTGGGGATGCCGAGTTCGCGGTAGATGTCGGCGCGGCGGGGGTCGTAGATGCGGGCGAGGACGATCGGCACCCGGTAGGTCTCCTTGGCCGTCCGCGCGCTGACGATGTTGCTGTTGTCGCCCGAGGTGACGGCGACGAACGCGTCCGCGTCCTCGATCCCGGCGGCATCGAGGACCGTACGGCTGTATCCGTTGCCCACGTGGAACTGGCCCGGGAAGCCGGCGGGCAGCAGCCTGCGCGTCCTGGCCACGCGGTCCACGATCCGTACGTCATGGCCTTCGGTGGCGAGTTGGGCGGCGAGCAGGGACCCGGCCCGTCCGCAGCCGGCGATGATCGCTCTCATCGCGTACCTCCTTTCGGATCTGCGGGCGTACGGTGGCGCACCCACGCCTTCCTGAGTTCCTCGGCGACCAGCAGCAGCACGCCGAGCCCGGCGAGGACGGCCCAGTCCCCCGCGGCCAGTGGGGCGGTGTTGAACAGGGCCTGCAGCGGGGGCAGATAGCTGATGCCCGCCATGAGAGTGATGCCGAAACATCCGGCGGCCAGCAGCCAGGGGTTGGAAAACGGCCCGACGCGCAGCAGGCTCTGCCGGTCGGTGCGCACCGCGAGGGCGTTGAAGAACTGGCTGATCACGATTCCGGCCTGGACCATCGTGGTCGCCTCCCGGTAGACGGTGTCGTCCTTGGTGAAATCGGAGTACGCGATCCCCGAGGCGTGGATGTGCCAGAAAAAAACGGCGGTCACGCCGAGAGCCTGGATGCCGCCCAGGAACAGGATGCGGCCCATGACGGCCCTGGAGAACAGCTGTTCCTTCCGTGAGCGCGGTGGGCGGTCCATGACGTCGGGTTCCGGCGGCTCGGCGCCCAGCGCCAGCGCCGGCAGGACGTCGGAGCCGAGGTCGATGGCGAGAATCTGCACGGCGCTGATCGGCACCAGCGGGAAGCCGGCCAAGGTCGCCGCGAGGATCGGCACGAGTTCGGCGATGTTGTGGCTGAAGAGGTAGATGAGGAACTTGCGGATGTTCTGGTAGACCGACCGGCCCAGTCGCACCGCCGCGGCGATGGAGGCGAACGAGTCGTCAAGCAGCACCATCACCGCGGCTTCCCGGGCGACATCGGTGCCGGAGGCGCCCATCGCCACGCCGATGTCGGCGTGTTTGAGGGCCGGCGCGTCGTTGGCGCCGTCGCCGGTGACCGCGACGACTTCGCCGCGCCGGTGCAGGGCGCCCACGACCCGCATCTTGTCTTCGGGGCTGACCCGGCACAGCAGCAGCTCACCCGACCGGTCGAGCAGGGTGTCCAGGCCGTCGTCGTCCAGCGCCTCGAACTCGACGCCGGTCACCACGGTGGGGGCGGGTCCGGTGACGATGCCGACCCTGCGGGCGACGGCCTCGGCGGTCAGCGGGTGGTCCCCGGTGACCATCACGATCCGGATGCGGGCCCGTTGGCAGGCGGCGACCGCTTCGCTGACCTCGGGCCGCGGCGGGTCCAGCATCCCGACGAGCCCCAGCAGCGTCAGCTCCGACTCGGCCGTGTCCTGGCGCGGACGGGCGTCGGGCACAGGCCGCCGGGCCACCGCCAGCACGCGCAGCCCCTGGGAGGCCAGCTCGTCGTTCGCGGCGACGACCTGGGACCGCAGCGCTTCGGTCAACGCGCGGCACTCTCCCGCCCAGTCGGCCGCGACGCAACGGTCGAGGAGTTCCTGCGGCGCGCCCTTGACGTACACGCGGTAACCGTCGCCATCGGTGCCCTTGTGCACGGTGCTCATGAGCTTGCGGCCGGAGTCGAAGGGGTACTCCGCGACGCGCGGTGCCGCGGCCTCCTCCGCGGCCACATCAAGCCCTGCCTTCGCCGCGGCCACGAGCAGCGCCCCCTCGGTGGTGTCGCCGAGCACCCGCCAGCCCGCCTGCTCCGACTGGGGGTACCTCCCAGCGTTGGCTGGGGGAGGGACCAGGCGGGCGTTGCAGCACAGGGCCCCCGCCCGCAACAGCCCACGGACCGACTGCGGGTCGGCGACCTCGCCGTCGGGCGCGTACCCCACGCCGGTCACGGCGTGCTCCGCCCCGCCCGCCCACACCCGTACGACGGTCATCTCGGCCCGGGTGAGGGTCCCCGTCTTGTCCGTGCACACCACCGTGGTGGACCCCAGCGCCTCCACCGCCAGCAGCTGCTTGACCAGGGCGTGCCGCCGCGCCATGCGCCGTACGCCGATCGCCAGGGACACCGACATGGTCGCGGGCAGTCCCTCGGGGACGAGGGCGACCATGACGCCGAGGGCGAAGACGAAGGTCTCGACGAACGGCTGCCCGGCGGGCAGGCGCACCATGAACAACAGCGCCCCGATCGCCAGGGCCGTCCCCGCGACCCTGCGGGCCATCAGGGCGACCTGCCGTTGCAGCGGGGTCTTCTGGCGGGGTGCCGCGGCCGTGAGCCGGAAGATCTTGCCGAACTCGGTGGCCGTGCCGGTGGCGAACACCACGGCCTTCGCGGAACCGGCCACCACATCGGTGCCCATGAACACACAGTTGCGGGCCTGAAGGACCGGCCCGGCGGCCACGGGGCGGGCCGTGCGGCCGACGGCGTTGCTCTCCCCCGTCAGCGCCGCGTTGTTCACGGAGACCTCGTGCGCCTCCACCAGACGGCAGTCCGCGGGCACCGCGTCCCCGGCCTCCAGGACCACCACGTCCCCGGGCACCAGGTGCTGCGACGGCACTTCCCGTCTCTCCCCGTCGCGCAGCACCCGGCAGGTGTGTCTGACCATGGCCTGCAACGACTCGGCCGTCCGCTCGGCGGAGTACTCCTGGGCGAAGCCGATGGCGGCGTTCAGCATCACCACGCACAGGATCGCCACCGCGAGTTGCAGCGTGCCCACATCCCGGGGGTCCTGAAGCGCGTAGGCCAGGAACGTGATCGCCGACGCGAGGACCAGGACAACGGCGAACAGGTCGGTGAACTGGCCGGCCAGTTCCCGCCACAGCCGCGTCCGGCCCGCGGACGGAAGCGCGTTGGGGCCCAGGCGGGCCTGCAGCGCCGTCGCGTCCGCCGACGTCAGTCCGCGCGGCGAGGTGTCCAGCGCCGCGAAGACCTCCCCGGTCGGCAGCGTCTGGACCGCGGGGGCTGCCATGGTGCCAGGGGCTGTCAGTTCGCCGCCCCCGTCTGCGGGTGTCTGCACATGAGTCCTGGTTCCCATCGCGGAGCGCCCGGCTTTTCTCTGCGTCACGAGGCGGCCACGCGGACCGCCGTGACCTTGTACTCGGGGCAGGACGTGACGGTGTCGGCGTGGCCGGAGGTGAGGCGGTTGACCCCGCTGGCGGGGAAGTGGAAGGAGCAGAAGACCTGGCCGGGCGCGGTCTGCTCGCCGACGCGGGCGATGAGCCGGGCCCGGCCGTGCCGGCTTTGCACCGTGACCGGCTCGCCGTCGCGTACGGCGTACCGGTGGGCGTCGTCGGGGTGGAGGTCGAGGAAGTCGACCGGGTCGAGGGCGAGGTTGGCGCCGCGCCGGGTCATGCTGCCGGAGTTGTAGTGCGCCCAGCGCCGTCCGGTGACCAGGATCAGCGGGTAGTCGTCGTCGGGGTGTTCACCCGGCGGGAGACAGGGCGCCGCGGCCAGGTGGGCACGGCCGTCGGCGGTGGCGAACCGGTCCCGGTAGAGCTTCGCCTCGCCCGGCTGGGCAGGGTCCCGGCAGGGCCACGGCACGGCGCCCTCCCGGTCCAGCCGGTCGTGGGACAGACCGGCGAAGACGGGGGCGACCCGGCCGCACTCGGCCAGCGTGTCGGCCGGAGTGGGGCAGCCCAGGCCGGCGCCCATGGCCGCCGCGACGGCGTGCACCACGTCGAAGTCGCTGCGTGCCTCTCCCGGCGGGAGTACGGCGGGGCGGACCCGCTGGAACCGGCGGTCGAAGTTGACGAAGGTGCCGTCCTTCTCCAGCCAGGACGCGACCGGCAGCACCACGTCTGCGCGGCGGGCGGTCTCGGACAGGAACAGTTCGCTGCACACCACGAGCGGGCACGCTTCCAGGGCCGCGGCCACCCTGTTCGCATCGGGGTCGGTGGCGCAGACGTCCTCCCCGATGACCCACAGCGCCCGCAGCTCCCCCGCCCGTGCGGCGGCGAACATGTCGGGAATCCGCAGGCCGGGCCGCTCGGGAACCGGTACGCCCCACACCGCCTCGGCCCGGGCCCGCGCCGCCGGGTCGATCACCTTCCCGTAGCCGGGCAGGAGATCGGGCAGCGCGCCCATGTCGGAGGCGCCCTGCACATTGTTCTGGCCGCGCAGTGGATTGACCCCGTGCCCTCGGTCGGTGCCCACGGCACCGCGCAGGATCGCCAGGTTGGCCAGGGACCGGACTCCGTCCGTGCCGTGCAGGTGCTCGGTCACCCCCAGGCCGTAGACGATCGCGGGACGCCGGGCCCGGCCGTAGAGCCGGGCGGCGGCGATCAGGTCGGTGGCGGGCACGCCGGTGATGTCCGCGACCCGGTCCGGCGGGTAGTCGGCCAGCAGCTCGGTGAGTTCCGGCAGGCCGGTGACCCGCTCCCGCAGGAACTCCTCGTCGGTCAGGCATTCGGCGAGCAGGACGTGGGCGAGCCCGTGGCAGAGCGCGACATTGGTGCCGGGGCGGGGCCGCAGATGCACATCGGCGTGCACGGCGAGGCCCACGGCGCGCGGGTCGGCGACCACCAGTCCGGCCCCGCGCAGCACGCGCCTCAGCAGCCGCGCCCCGACCACCGGATGGGCCTCGAGGGGATTGGCCCCCACCAGGAGCAGGCAGTCGGACCGCTCGACGTCGTCGAAGCTGTCGGTACCGCCGGACAGGCCGAAGGAGGCGGTCAGGCCGGCGGCGGACGGGGAGTGGCACAGGCGGGAGCAGTTGTCGACGTTGTTCGTGCCGATGACGACCCGCATGAACTTCTGGACGAGATAGTTCTCCTCGTTGGTGGCGCGGGCCGAGGAGATCGCCGCCACGGCGTCCGGACCGCCGGCGGCGACGGCCGCGCGCAGCCCTCAGGCGACATGACCGAGTGCCTCGTCCCAGCCGGCGGGCTCCAGGCGGCCGTCACGTCGCAGCAGGGGCCGGGCGAGCCGTTCGGAGGAGGTGAGGTAGCCGTGGGCGAAGCGGCCCTTGACGCAGGCGTGGCCCTGGTTGACCGGGCCGTCCCTGGCGGGCAGTACGGCCGTGACCTCGCCGTCGGAGGTGACGACGTCCAGAGCGCAGCCGACGCCGCAGTATCCGCACGTCGTTCGGGTCGCAGCCGGCCGGTGGGCGGAGGTGAGCCCGCGCGCCGGGCCGGGTTCGGTGAGCGCACCGGTGGGGCAGGTATCGACGCAGCCGCCGCAGGCCACACAGTCCGACTCGGCCCAGGCCCCGCCGGTGCCGGGCGTGACCACGGTGTCGGCACCCCGGCCGACCAGGGTCAGGGCGAAGGTGCCCTGCACCTCGGCGCACATACGGACGCACCGGCCGCAGGCGATGCACAGGTCCCGGTCCAGGTGGACGTACGGGTGGGAGTCGTCCCCGCCCCGGCCTCCGGCACCCTGTGCCGTGTCGGGGCCGATGCCCGACGACCGGCAGACCTCGGCCAGTTCGCTGGGGTTGCCGTCGGCGAGGGCGCGGGGCGGCAGGGCGGAGGCGATGACCTGCACTGCCTCCCGGCGCAGCTGCCGGATTTCATCAGTGGCGGTCTCGACGTGGACACCGGAGGCGGCCGGGGTCACACAGGCCGCCACGATCCGCCCGCCGGCACGTACGAGGCAGGTACGGCAGGAGCCGGCCGGGCTGAGCCGGTCGTCGGAGCACAGCGCGGGCAGGTCGATCCCGGCCGTCCGCACCGCCGCGAGCAGGGATGCTCCCTCGGGTACGGCGACGCTCGTGCCGTCGACCTGGATCTCGATGCCGGTCATGGCTCCCATCCCGCCAGTCGGTCGCCGTAGACGTGGGCGAGGCTGTGCACGGCGGGCGGGATACGCCGCCCGAAAGCGCACAGGCTCGCCTCGGTCAGCACATGCGCGAGCCGTCTCCACTCGGCACCGGGCGGGGTGTCGGCCAAAGCCAGCTCCAGGCCGCGGCCCGAGCCCACGCGGCAGGGGGAGCAGGCGCCGCAGCTCTCCGCCGCCGCGAACTCCCACACATGCCGCAGCATGTCCTCCGGTGCCACATGCTGGTCGAAGGCGACCAGTCCGGCATGACCCAGTGCGGCGCCGCGGGCAGCGATGTCGGCGGTGGTGAGCGGCACGTCCAGCGCGTCGGGGGCGAGGAAACCGCCCAAGGGGCCGCCCACCTGGACAGCGGTCAGCTCGCTGCCGCCCTTCAGGCCGCCTCCCAGCTCGGTGACAATGCGCAGCAGCGAGGTGCCCAGCTCGACCTCGTACGCTCCCGGCCGGGCGAACCGCTCCGACAGGCAGACCAGTTTCGTCCCCGTCTCGTCCGGCGTCCCGCGCCGGGCGTACGCGTCGCCGCCCCGGGCCACGATCCACGGAACGGCTGCGAGGGTCTCCACGTTGTTCACCACGGTCGGCGCATCCCACAGTCCGCGCCCGGTCGGGTACGGCGGGCGCGGCCGGGCGCAGCCCCGGTCCCCTTCCAGGCGCGCGATCAGCGCGGTCTCCTCCCCGGCGACGTACGATCCGGCGCCCTCCACCACCTCGACGTCCAGGGCCGTGTCCGTGCCGTGCGCGGAGGAGCCGAAGTGTCCGTCGGTGTAGGCACGCTCCACCGCTTCCCGCATCCGTGCCAGCGCCTGCGGATACTCCGAGCGCACCAGCACCACGCCCCGGCGGGCACCGCAGGCGAAGCAGGCCAGCGCCAGGCCCTCCAGCACCCGCTCCGGATCGGTCTCCATCAGCAGCCGGTCGGCGTACGACCCGGGGTCTCCCTCGTCTCCGTTGGCCACCACCACGGTGCCGGGCACCCGTCCGGTCGCCTCCCACTTCGCCGCCACCCGGAAGCCCGCTCCCCCACGTCCCCGCAGCCCGGAGGCAGTCACCTCCCCATGGACCTGGTCAGCACTGCCGGCCGTCACGATCCCCGGCCACACCTGCCACGCCGGCTCACCGGCGACCACCCCTGCCAGCAGCACGGGGTCACCGGTGTCGTCGGCCACCGGCATCTGCGGAGCCGACGGTGGCTCGCGCCCTGCCAACTGGGCGGCGAGCGCAGGACCCGTGCAGGGCGTGGCACCGTCGAGCGCGGCGGGACCGGCGTAGCAGTACCCAAGACAGCGGACGGCCTGCAGCGACGTCTCTCCGCCCGGTGAGACGGTGCCCACCGTGACACCCAGTTCCTGCTCCACCTGGGTGAGTTGTCGTCCTGCCTGCGCCGCGAAGCAGGCCGTCGCCGTGCAGACCCGGACGTGACGGCTCCCGTGCGGGGCGACGAGGTCCGCGTAGTAGGCGGCCGGTCCGAGTGCGGCGGCGGCAGGCAGGCCGAGGCCGGCGGCGACCGCCGGAGCCCAGGTGGCGGGGCCGTCCCCCGTGCCCGCCCTGGTGCGGGCCAGGCTTTCCATCAACCGCTCACCGGCTCTCCCGCGCCGCTCGGAGAGGGCGCGGAAGGCGTCGAAACGGCCAGCAGGATGAATGGAAGGCATATCTTCATGGTGGTGGCAGTCACATTGCCCCACAATTCAGACTTTGGGAGCGCATAACCGAACCGGCCAGCGGCAACACCGGCATCGGTCTGGCCCCGGTGTCCGCAGTCAAGGGTTGCCCGGTGACCTTCCTCAGGCCCGCGAGCGGGAGCACCGGGCGCCGTGCGGCAGCGCATTGCGCGGGAGGTGCGGCCGACGGAACGATCTATGTTCCGATCCGTCCTGAACGGGCACTTGTGTCATGGGTTCGGCCATGGGCACCCACCGGGACCTGCGCGAGGTGCTCGCGCTGCAGGCCGCCGGACGTACCAGGTCATCATGCGGGCCTCTGCAGCCGTCAACGAGTTCATCGCCGAAGTCCTGAACGGGCGGTTCAAGACACGCATCGTCCTCGAGATGCAATCCGACCGCAGCCGGAAGGAAGAGCACTGCCATGGTCCGTTACGTCTACGCGTTCACCGAGGGCGGCCGGGACATGGCCGGCCTGCTCGGCGGCAAGGGCGCCAACCTGGCCGAGATGACCCGCTTGGGCCTGCCGGTGCCGCCCGGCTTCACGGTGACCACTGAAGCCTGCCGCTCATTCCTCACCACGGGCAGCGAGCCGGCCGGCCTCGCCCGCGAGATCTCCGACCGTCTGACCCTGCTGGAGCAGGTCGCCGGGCGGCGGCTGGGACAGCCGGACGATCCGCTGCTGCTGTCCGTCCGTTCCGGGGCCCGCTTCTCCATGCCCGGCATGATGGAGACGATCCTCGACGTCGGTCTCAACGAAGACTCCGTCCTGGGCCTCGCGAAGTCCTCCGGGAACGAGCGCTTCGCCTGGGACTCCTACCGCCGCCTCGTGCAGATGTTCGGCAGCACCGTCATGGGTGTCGACAGCGCCCTGTTCGAGAGCACCATGGCCCGGCTCAAGCAGGCCCGCGGCGCGGTCGACGACCTGGGGCTGGACGCGGCCGATCTGGCCGGGCTCGTCGAGGCGTACAAGGAGCTGATCCACCGGGAGACCGGCGAGTCCTTTCCGCAATCCCCGGCCGAGCAGTTGCAGCGGGCGGTCCTGGCCGTCTTCCGGTCGTGGAACGTCGAGCGGGCCCGCGTGTACCGCCGCCGTGAGCACATCCCCGATGGCCTCGGCACCGCGGTCAACGTGCAGACCATGGTCTTCGGCAACCTCGGTCCCACTGCGACATCCAGGGGCGGCGGCAGCGGCGTCGCCTTCACCCGCGACCCGGCCACCGGCCGCTCCGGCCTGTACGGCGACTACCTGCCCAACGCGCAGGGCGAGGACGTCGTCGCGGGCATCCGCAACACCGTGCCGCTGGACGAACTCGGCCGACTGGACCCCGACGCGTTCACCCGGCTGCGCGGCCACATGGCCACACTGGAGGCCCACTACCGCGACCTGTGCGACATCGAGTTCACCATCGAGCGCGGCACCCTGTGGATGCTGCAGACCCGGGTCGGCAAACGCACCGCGGAGGCCGCGTTCACCATCGCCGCCGAGCTGGCCGACGAGGGACTCATCACCTCCGACGAGGGCCTGGCACGGGTCGGCGGGGACGAGCTGGCCCGGTTGATGTTCCCCCGGTTCGACACCTCCGCCGTCGGCGAAGCGCTCGCGCACGGCATCCCGGCCTCGCCCGGAGCCGCCGTGGGTGCCGCGGTGTTCGACTCCGCCGAGGCGGTGCGGCGGGCCGGCGCCGGGGAGCGGGTCGTCCTCGTACGCGAGGAGACCACCCCGGACGACCTGCCCGGCATGGTGGCCGCCCAGGCCGTGCTCACCGGCCGCGGCGGCAAGACCAGCCATGCGGCCGTGGTCGCCCGCGGTATGGGCAAGGTGTGCGTGTGCGGTGCCGAGGAGATCGCCGTCGACCCGCGAGGGCGGCGCTTCGCTGTGGGCGACACCGTCGTCGAGGAGGGCACGGTCATCTCTGTGGACGGCTCCGAAGGTACCGTCTACTGGGGCGCGGCCCCGCTGATCGACTCCACGGTGATGCGCTATTTCGAGACCGGAGAGCGCCCGGCCGGTCTGGTGGACGCCGTGGCCCGTGCCATGGGACACGCCGACGGCGTACGCCGGCTGGGGGTCCGGGCGAACGCGGACACTCCCGAGGACGCCGCTCGGGCCCGCCGGTTCGGGGCCGAGGGCATCGGCCTGTGCCGTACGGAACACATGTTCCTCGGCGACCGCCGGCAGTTGGTCGAGGCGATGATCCTGGCCCGCACCGACACCGAACGGGAAGGCGCACTGGGCGCGTTGCTGCCGCTGCAGCGGCAGGACTTCGCCGGCATCCTGGAGGCGATGGACGGCCTCCCGGTCACCGTCCGCCTCCTCGACCCGCCGCTGCACGAGTTCCTGCCCGACCGCACCGAACTCGCCGTGCGCATCGCCGCCGCCGAGGCACACGGCAACCCGCCCAGCACGCATGACGCCGAACTGCTCGAAGCCGTCAACCGCATGCACGAGGAGAACCCGATGCTGGGCCTGCGGGGTGTACGCCTGGGCCTGGTGGTGCCGGGACTGGTCGCCATGCAGGTACGGGCGATCGCCGAGGCGGTCGTGGAACGCAAGCGGGCGGGCGGGGATCCGCGGGCGGAGATCATGGTGCCTCTGATCGATACAGCCGAGGAACTGCGGCTCGTGCGCGAGGAGGTGGAGCAGGTCCTGGCCGCGGTCTCCAAGGAGTCCGGCGTCCCCGTCACCTGCCCGGTCGGCACCATGATCGAGTTGCCCCGGGCCGCGCTCACCGCGGGCCGCATCGCCGAGGAAGCGCAGTTCTTCTCCTTCGGCACCAATGACCTCACTCAGACCACCTGGGGTTTTTCCCGCGACGACGTCGAAGCGGCGTTTTTCTCCGCCTATCTCGACAAGGGCATCTTCAAGGTGTCACCGTTCGAGACGATCGACCGCGATGGCGTGGGGCGCCTGGTGGAGATCGCCGTCGCCGAGGGTCGCGCCGCACGGCCCGGCCTGAAGATCGGTGTCTGCGGTGAACACGGTGGCGACCCGGAGTCGGTGCCCTTCTTCCACGCCGCCGGTCTCGACTACGTCTCCTGCTCCCCGTTCCGCGTTCCGGTCGCCCGCCTGGAGGCAGGACGGGCCGCGCTCTTTGGGACCGAGGCCAGCGACAGCAAGTGACCGGCAGCCCTCCGTGGCGTGTGGGGTGCCAGAGCGTGTGGAACAGGTCCCGCAGGGTGACCATGACGAGCCCGGCTCCGACCAGCGAGACCAACCACTTCATCCGCGTCTCCCCACGGTCCTGTCGAATGGACGGAAACCCGCCACGGGAGCCCCGGGCAGGTGAGGGTGCGCCGGACACGCCGGTCGGGTCCCACCGGCCGGTGACCGGCGCAGGAGGAGTGAACGCGGGCCGTGGACAGCCGGGGTCAGGGTTCGATGCCGAGTACCTCCGCCACAGGGCGGCGCGGCGTGTGGGGACCGTTGGGGCCGTATCCCAGGCGCAGCAGGACCTGCGTATAGCCCGTCCCGGTCATCGGGTCGCGCAACGGCCAGCGCAGGTCCGTCCATTCGAGAGGCTGGGTCGCGAAGGAGCTGGAGAGGCCCTCACGGGTGGCCAGCAGCAGGACACGTTCCATGGCCTGGCCGGCGTGGAGCCAGTTCTCCGGACGGTCGTGGTCCGTGCTGATGAGGGCCAACTGCGGGGTCTGTTCGAAGTCCGCGGCGTCGCGCCCGGCCACCTGCCGGGGACCCGCGAAGTCACGCATGGGCGCCTTCCCCCCGCGCTTGCGCGGCCCGAAGGCGTAGTACGGGACTCCGTCGTCGGCGGTGCTCACCGACGGGGCGTCGATACGCGTCCACCGGGCCAGGTCCTGGTCGCTGCCGCGGTCGGTGATGTTGCGTGCCTCGGCTTCCTGGACCGCTTCCAGTACTTCCCGCAGATGCCATGAGGTGGGGAACACCAGTGCCGCTCCCTCGACGTGAGCGGCCGCGCCGAGAGCCTCCCGCACGGCTCCGGGTATCTGTCGCTCCTCGAACGGGTGGCGGCTGCTGTGGCGTTGGTGGATCGCCGGATACAGCGCGTCGAGGCCGCTCTTGTCGTTCGTAGGGCCGGCCAACCGCACGCTTGCCAGGAGTGCCTGGTCAGCGGGGTCGGGCAGGAGCCGGGTTTCCGGGTGCCAGCCTTCGTGGACGATGGCGGCCCTCAGATTCAACAGGGCGGCACCGCAGCCAAGATGAATGCCGCGGGTGTCGGGGTCGGAGTGCGGCATGGCGCGCCCGAAGTCGGCCCGCACCTCGAAAGTGCGGCTGCGCCGGAGATAACGGAAGCGCCAGGGCTGCGCGTTGTGCATCGACGGGGCGGCCACCGCGTCGTGCACCAGGGCGGTCACCCACTCGTCGGACGGTACTGGTCGGTTCACCGGAACCTCCTTCGAGAGTCGTAGGGACGGGACCGCTCCGCGGTGGCCCGCGCCCGGTCACCCATCGGCCGGGGTGATGCGGCGGCCCGTGAGCTGTGCGGGCCGGATCGACACCCACATCTCGCGTTCATCGCCCGCCCATGGCGTGGTGTGGGCGTGTTCGGTGAGCCTGCGCACGGCGTCAGGCTCCGTCACGACGCTCGCGGGGCCGACGGCGAGGACGCTCCAGCCCTGACTCAGGGCCTCGTCCATGTGATCGACCTCGAAAGCGACCTCCGTTCCGGCAGCCGCTGCGGGCGTGGAGTTCGGCGCGGTCCGGAAGACGATCGCGTCATCGACGACCTCGTAGTTGACCGGAACGACCGCCGGGCGGCCGTCGGACGCCGACACCGCGATGCGCCCCACCCCATGCGTCGAGAGCAAGGTGCGGCATTCCTCCGGGCCGATGTCCCGCAGCTGAGGGCGCAGCAGCGCCTGTCCTTGGCCGGGTGGCAGATCCGTTCCTCCGCCGCGCAGCGTGGTGGCGGTGGTGCCCAGCGCGTCGGCCAGTCTGATGAGGGTCGCCCCACTCGGGTCGGCACGCTCTTCCTCCAGATACGCCAGGTAGCCGGGGGCAATGCGGGCGCGGCGGGCCGTCTCCTCACGGCTGAGCCCCTGTCTCCGGCGTTCGACGGCCACGCGCCGGCCGATGTCACCGGGGCGGGACGTCCCGGGCACCGTGGTCTCCTCCTCGGCCGGATCGGGGCTGGAAGGGGAGCGGGCGGTCCCGGGTTGCCCGTGTTCGAGATGGCGGATGTGCGCGTCGGGCCCGGGGAACACGAGCGTTGTCCCGCCCGTGTCCGACCAGCGAACGTCGTAGGGCGGAGTCCCGTCCTCGTGATGGAGTCCGACGATCTCGCCGTCGCGCCTGGGGCTGTCGGCCGTCGTGCTTTCGATGACGAGCCGATCGCCGAGGTGAGCTCTCATGACGCCGCCCTCTTCCCAAAGTGGTGCTGTATCCAACGTGCCACGCGCGACGGGCGGCCGCACGGGGCGAGCAGCCCTGGAGGCCGGCCACCGCGCCCCGCACGGCCGTCGGCCGACCCGGCCGGTGATCTCGATACGCTGAGCCTTTCCCTCCTCGGGCTTGGGGACCTTCACCGTGAGGCCCCCGTTGGTCAGACAGGTAGGCGTCGTCGGTGTCCTCGATGTCGGCCGGGGGCACTCATGGATCGGCCGCACCGAACCCGGGGGAGCCGCCACCGGGAAAGGCGGCGTGCAGGCGCTGGTCCACCCCGGCGCGCAGGTCCTCCAGCTCCCGCAGGGTTGCCGGAAGCCCACCCTCTGCTGTGTCGTGCGGGATGTGTCACGGGTGATCCCTCCTCGACTTCTGCCTCGGCGCCGTCGTGCCGCCGTCGGTCACGTGGGCCACCCGGTGACCTGTCGGCTGTGCGGCCGCGGTGCGCCCATGCCCTCGATGTCGTGCTCGGCGGTCTTCAGCAGCTGCCGGGCCAGGTTGTTCAGGGCCCGGCCCGCGGCCAGCTCGTCGCCGATCTCCGGCACGTTCGCGTCCGCCGGATGGCAGTGGGCGGTCCCGTGACCGGTGAGCTCTGTGGTGCCGGTGTCCAGGATCAGATGGGCCTTCGTCGTACCCTCGTCGTCCTCGAACAGATGAAGACGAACCGTCCATTCCGACGTGTGCGGCATCGCTCTCCTCCTCACCTCGCTGCGGACCGATGCGATCCGGCCGGGCTTCGTTCTGAGATCTGGGGCCGTGCGGAGGTGGCCGACAGCTGTTCCTCGGTGTGGCGCCGGACGCGGGCGGTGAGCACGCTGAGCGACTCGGAGCCGTCGCGCGGGGTGCGATCGGCCACCAAATCCGGCGGGCGGCCGAGGGCAGTCTGCCCGGGTCCGCGGCGAATCCACCCGGCACTCGCCGAGTGTGGACCTCCGGCCGGTGCGCCGCCCGTTCCGCATCACCGTCTCCATCAGCGCAACGCCGTCGTCGGGGGAGGGGCTTCTCGTCGACGAGACCGGTCACGTCGGCGCGGCCGGGACGGCGGACCGGATGTGCGGGGCGAACCTTGTGCGCTCATGAGTCGACCTCCAGCAACTCGTCGGCCGTCCCCCACCATCTGCTCCCACCGTCGAACGGCGTTGGGCTCGGGGCATGGGGCCGAAAGTCCCTGCGGGCCGGTTTCCGGCCCGATTCCACCGGTTGCCGTCGTGGTCCCCCTCCGCCGCCGTGGTCATATCTGCGGAACGACCGCGACAGGACACGGCGCGTGATGCAGTAACGCGTGATTGATCAGGCCCAGTTGCAGGCCCGGGTGCCCCTGCCGTCTGCGTGCGCCGACGACCAGCAGGTCCGCCGCCGACGCCGCGTCCAGCAGCGCTCGGCGGGCCGGGCCCTCGATCACCCTGGGGCTCACCCGGGCGTGGCGATACGGATCCGCCGGGCTGCGCAGGGCGTCGTCGAGAACCTGGGACGGTGGGCGCCGATGGGCCTCCATGGCGTACCACGATGGAGCCGGCCGTGGGGTGAGAGCCCTGGATGACGGGTTCCAGGCGTGTACCGCGGTCAGCCGGCAGTTCCGTACGTGGGCCTCGCGGAACGCGAACTGCAAGGCCGTGCCGCTGCCCTCCCCCTCCTCGACACCGACGACGATGTTCCCGAACCGGCCGTCCCGGTGCTCCGCGGCACCGCGCACCACGACGACCGGGCAGTCCGCTCGTGCCGCCACGGCCAGACTGACCGTGCCCAGGAGCATTTCGGCGAGGTCTCCGAGCCCTCTGGACCCGAGCACCAGCGCGAAGGCGTTACGCCCCCTGCCGACCAGGGCGGAGGCGGCGTCCTCGTGCAGCGCCTCGCTCGACAGCCGGACCGTGGGAGCTCTTTGCCTGGCGCGCTCCGAGGCGGCACCGAGCACGTCGGACGCATCGTGGTCACCGGCCGCCGCATGCAAGAGGTGGAGCGGCACGCCGTGCCGGACCGCCTCGTCAGCGGCCCAGTCCACCGCCTCCAGACTCGCCTCGGATCCGTCGATGCCGACCACCAGGGGAATCGCCATCGCACCTGTCTCCTCTCGTGGCGGGGGCCACGTGCCCGGCCTCCTTTACGGCTCCACATGCGCCGGAGGGCTCCTCGAAGGAGAGAAACACCTCGCTCGGCATGTCGGCGACGTCCGGAGCATGCACGCCATCGGAGCCGTTGACCGTCATCCACCGTCGTATCCAGCTTCGTACGAGACGGAGGCCGCCGCCATGCAACCAGTCATCACCGTGGGTCTCGATGGCTCACCCGGAAGTCTCGCCGCCGCTCACTGGGCCGCCGACGAGGCCGAGAAGCGCAGGCTCACGCTGCGCCTGCGGCACGCGTGGCTCCTGCCGGTGCCGGAACCAGCCCGTGTTCCCTCGGAAGCCGATCAGAACCACTGGGCGAACATGACTGAGTCCGGCCCTCAGGGGAAACAGCTGCCGCGCGCGGAAATGTGCGAGACCCGTACCGCGATCGTGTTCTTCGCCTGGGCGCCCACAAGGCCAGGAAGCCGGTGGATCCGGGATTCCTGGACTGCACCACCCGGACGACGCGGCGTTCCGTGTTGCCGGGGTGTTCCGCCGGGGCGACCGTGGAGGTGGGGAGCGAGGGAGTGAGAGGTACGGAAGCCTGCCCGTCTCCCCGCCGGGTCACCCACACCTTCGGCCTCGACCGGATGGAAGACGCTCACGAGGTGTTCGCACAGGGCGCCGGCACGGGTGCCCTCAAGGTCACGCTGCACAGGGAGGCGGGGAGGCTCGGAAACAGGAGCCCGGACAGGTCGACCGGTCCTTGGACACAGTGCTGGGAGGAGCACCGATGCACTGGGAGACCATCCGCAAGGACACCACACCGGTCGTCCCGCCCCGCCTCGCCGACTACGACCGGGCCAGCTCGGACTTCACCTGGGCCCAGGCCCGCACCGAGCTGGCCGGGCTGCCGGGCGGCGGGCTCAACATGGCCCACGAGGCGGTCGACCGGCACGCGGCGTCCGACCACGCGGACAAGGCCGCCCTGCGCTGCGTCGCCCGGGACGATTCCGTCTCCACCGTCACGTACGCGGAACTGGCCCGCCGCACGGCCCGCTTCGCGAACGCTCTGCGGTCGCTCGGCGTCGGCCGCGGCGATCGGGTGTTCACCCTGCTCGGCCGCTGCCCCGAGTTGTACACCACGGTGCTGGGCACGCTGAAGAACACCAGCGTGCTCTGCCCGCTCTTCTCCGCCTTCGGCCCCGGCCCGGTCGAGCAGCGGCTGCGTCTCGGGGACGCACGGGTCCTGGTCACCACCGCGGCCCTCTACCGGCGCAAGGTCGCCGAGTGCCGGGCAGCGGTTCCCGGACTGGAACACGTCCTGATCGTCGGATCCGGCGCGGCGGAACTGCCCGGTACCACCTCTTTCGACGACCTGATGACCGACGTCCCGGACATCTTCACCATCCCGTCGACCTCGCCCGACGACATGGCCCTGCTGCACTTCACCAGCGGCACCACCGGCACCCCCAAAGGCGCGGTCCACGTCCACGAGGCCCGTCGTCGCCCACTACGCCACCGCCGCGTACGCCCTCGACCTGCACCCGGGGGACGTGTACTGGGGCACCGCCGATCCCGGGTGGGTCACCGGCATGTCGTACGGGATCGTCGCCCCGCTCGTCCACGGCGTGACGGTGGTCATCGACGAGGCATGGCGAACGGGAAGTCTCGCCGCCGAAGTGTCCGCCCGCATCGCCGAGGAGTCGTTCTACGAACTGGACGCGCCCGTCGAGCGGGTGTGCAGCGCGGAGGTGCCCATGCCCTACGCCCGGCGGCTGGAGGAGGCCGCCCTGCCGCAGACCGCCGACATCGTCGCGGCCGCCCACCGGGCGGTGGACTGATCATGGCCGAGTTCACCATGCCGTTCCTCGGCGCCGACATGGACGAGGGCACGCTCCTGGAGTGGCTGGTGGCACCCGGCGACCTCGTCCACAGGGGTGATCCGGTCGCGGTCGTCGAAACCGCGAAGTCGACCATCGAGGTGGAGTGCTTCGAGGCCGGAACCATGGCCGAGCTGCTCGTCGAGGTGCTCAGCGAACGGTCCGGCGTCCGCATCGAGGACGAGGACACGCCCCGGCTGACCACGCTGTCCGGCAGCGCCGACTTCCTCGTCGCCCGCACGCGGTGACGCGCACCCCGTGGACGGGAACCGCTCAGTCTGCCTCAGTGTCGTCGACGACACCCACCACGTCGTGGATGTCCCGTACCGAGGCGAGCAGTTCGGGGACGAGTGCCTTGTCCACTCTCCCCGCCACGGTCACCACGCCGTTCTCCACGGTGACCTCGACAGCGCGCGGATCCAGCAGGTGCCGGCCGGCCAGGGACTCGACCTCGGCGAGGATCTCGGCGTCGTCGCGGATCAGGGCACGGAGCAGATCGTGCCGGCTCACCACACCGACGAGCCGGCCATGATGCCCGGTCACGGGGAGGTTCTTCAACCGGCCGTGCGCGGCGGTCCACGCCGCGTCCGCCACCCTCTGCTCCGGGTGGACGGTGACCGGCGGGAAGGACATCAACGTGGCGGCCGTGTCGCCGTGGCTCTTGTCGTACAGACGGTGCTGCCACAGTCTGCCGACGGCTCCGTGCCGATGTGGCTCCGCCATCACGGCGGCCTTGGCCAGCAGATCCGACTCCGAGACGACACCGATCACATGGTCGTCGGAGTCGACCACCGGCAGGGCGCTCACCTGTTCCCGGGCGAGTGTGTGGGCCACGTCCAGGAATGGCGCGTCACCGGGCACGGAGGCTGCCGGCGCCCGCATGACGTCCCGCACACGGAGCACGGCCGGTCTCCAGGTGGGCGGCGCGGGCGAGGCCATGGCGGGCGGCGGTTCGGACGTCTCCCCGCCGTGAGTACGCCCGGACTCCTCGGCGCTCCTTGCCGACGCGGCGCCGGCGATCGCCCCGAGGTAGCGGCGCAGCGCGTCCTGGCGTAGTTCCTCCTGGTGTGTCCAGGGACGACCCGGCATGGTGCGGCGGATTTCCTTCTCCGCCGAGCTGTGCTCGAAGTCGCTCACGGCTGCCTCCCGGGGACGCCGTCCGCCTACGGGCCCAGTTTCGCATCGATCGACCGGCGCGGCCTCCGGGCCGAACAGCCTGGTCGCGGGCCAGGCGGCCGAGGGCGACGCGACAGGTCACCGCCCGACAGGGAGACTGGGAAGCGGGGCCCTGCGCCCACCTGGAGGAGAGCGTGTGACGGGTTTCCGGGTTTTTTTGACACGGTTCCGGCCGGCGGCCTCGCCCGGCCGTGCCGCACCGGGTGGTGTCCCGGCGGACCGGTCCGCCGAACTCCGTGCGGAACTCGCACTGCCCCTGGGCCTGCTGGAACAGACGGAGGCGGAAGCACGGAGCATCCGCGAACGGGCCGACGCGGCGGCCGCCTCGCGCCGACGTGAAGCCGAACTGCGGGCCGGGGCGATCGTGGCCGCGGCGCGTGAGGAGGCCGGCCAGGTGCGGGCGCGCACCGCCGAGCAGGTGCTGCGCGCAGCCGACGGCGAGGCCGCGGCGCTGCTCGCCGCGGCGGAACGCGAGGTGATCGCCGTACGCGACCGCGCCAGGAACCGGACACCCGCGCTCGTCGACCGGGTGCTCGCCCTGGTGCTGGAGGACCTCGCGGCGGACGAGGCGTCGCCCGAAGGCCACCCGGCTTCGGGGAGGCCACGGGGAGGCGGTTCCTGATGGGTGCCGGCTGGGTGGCCGGAGTGACGCGCGCACGGGCTCTGCGGACCAGGTGCCTGGGCGTCGAGGGCACTGGGCAGGTGGCCGCGTCCCACGGACTCGATGACGCACTGCGCTACTTGGCGGCCACCCCGTACCGGCACGACGTCACCTTGGGCGCCACGCCGGCCGAAGCTCAGCGCGCGGTCTCGGTGACCCTTCTGTGGCATCTCCGGGTCCTCGCCGGCTGGCAACCGGCCACCGGCACGGACGCCGTCCGAGCACTTGCCGCGGGATTCGAGATCTCCAACGCCGAGCACCATCTGAGCCGACTCACGGCCGACTCGCGGCGGCCGGGCGAGGAACGCCCCTACCGCCCGCCCTACCGCCTGGGCGCGCTGGCGATCGCCTGGACGCGGCTGGCTCGCACCCGTTCGCCGTCAGAACTGCGCACCGCGCTGGCGGCCTCCGCCTGGGGCGACCCCGGGGGCGACTCGCCGGCCGCGATCGCCACAGGCATGCGGGTCTCGGCCGCCGTGCGGCTCGCCACCGTCATGCCCGACACGGCGCGTTGGGCGACGGCCCGGCTCGCCCTGCTCTTCGGCCGCGAGGTCTTCGTCGTCGGCCGCCGGATGCCGGACGTCTCCGCCCACCGGGCGGCCCGTCTGCTCGGTCCGCGAGCGGTGGGTGCGGGATCGTACGCCGATTTCCGGGAGGCGCTGCCGGCCACCGCCCACTGGCTGCTGGAAAATATTGACGAGGCGGCGGACCTGTGGCGTGCGGAGGCACGGTGGTGGCGCGCGGTCGAGCGGGACGGCTGTGAACTGCTGCGCCGGCCCCGCTTCGGTCCAGAGCCGGTCGTGGGGACCGCGGTCGTGCTGTCGGCCGACGCGTGGCGCACCCGTGGGGCACTGGAGCTGGCCGCCCGGGGAGGCGGGGCCGGGGACTGGCCCGCGGAGGTGCTCGATGATCCGGGCTGAGATGGCGGCTCCCGTCAGGATGCGCAGGGTGGCCGTCGTGGCTCCCGAGAAGGCACTGCGGGAGAGTCTGGTGCGGATCGCCGAAGCGGGCTCCGTTGAGATCGACCTGGCCTGGGACGGTGGGCCGGATGTCCGAGGGCCCGCGGCGATGCGCCTGAGGCGGCTGCGCACCGAGCCGGGGCAAGCGGTTCTCAGCGAGGCTCCCCCCGACCTGGGGGCCCTGGAGCGCGAAGGCCGGACGGACCTCTTGGCGGGCGAGAAGCAGTTGGAGGAACGCCTCGGCAGCGCGGTCCGGCACGGCGAGGCAGCCACACTGGCAGGCTGGTGCCCCGAGGCGGAGGTGGGCGCCACGGCGGCGCGCATCGCCGGCGTAGGGGGCGCGCTGGTGGTGCTGCGGGCCCCGCGCGGTGTCGATCCGCCGACCTTGCTGACCGGAGCGGACACCGCACCCCCGGCGCGCCCGGCGCGGACTGTGCGCCGCTCGCTCACCCCTCTGGTCAGCACGTACGGCACCGTGCCCTACGCCGACCTCGATCCCACCCTGCCGGCCGGGATCGTCTACGCGGTGATGTTCGGGGTGATGTTCGGCGATGCCGGACACGGAATGCTGCTTGTCGCCCTCGCCCTTCTGCTGCGCGCCGGCCGACCGCGCCGTCTGGCGGCGTTGCGCCCGCTGTGGCCTTTCGTCGCCGGGGCCGGGCTGGCCGCCACCCTGGCGGGAGCGGCGTACGGCGAGTTCTTCGGCCCGACCGGAGTGCTGCCCGTGCTGTGGTTGGCGCCGCTGGAGGAGCCCATGCGGCTGCTGGCCGCCGCCGTCGTGCTCGGCGCCGTGCTCCTGGCCGTCGCCTACGCGGCGGGTATCGCGAACCGGTGGCGGGAGGGCGGACCGGCCTCGGCCCTGTACGCGACGACCGGTATCGCCGGCGCCGCGCTCTACCTCGGTCTCGCAGCCGTCGCCGGATGCGTGTGGCTCGGCCAGGCGGCATTCGCCGCCGTGGGGGCCGTGATCGCCGTCGTCGGCCTGACGCTGGCCGGGGTGGGGCTGTACGCGACCACGGCGGGTGGTCCGGGCGGAGCCGTACAGACCGGCATTCAGCTGCTGGACGCGATGGTCCGGATCGGCTCCAACGTCGTGTCCTTCGCGCGGCTCGCGGCCTTCGGGCTGACCCATGCGGCGCTCGGCGCAATCGTCTGGGACGGCACGACAGCTCTGGCGGACCGGGGCCCGGCCGGTGTCGTCGCCGCACTGCTGATGTTCCTCGCGGGCAACGCCCTTGCCTTCTCGCTGGAGGCACTGGTGGCTGGAGTCCAGGCGCTGCGCCTGGAGTACTACGAGCTCTTCTCCCGGCTCTTCGAGGGAGAGGGACGTCCCTTCAGACCCTGGCAGCTGCCCGTCGAGCACATCCCGTGCGCGGTCGCCGGCGCCACTCCGCCCACAGCGGGCGAGGCCGTGGCAAAGGAGGCCGCCCGGCGCGGCCCGGCGAAGGAGGAGCACCCGTGAACACCTGGTTCTTGGCCCTGCCCGTCATCGCGGCGGGCTTCGTCGCCACGCGTCTGGTGCTGCGGCGCCCGGGCCGGACGGCCCTGTGGTGGATGATCGCCACCGACGCCGTCCTGCTGATGGCCGCCACTGTGGTGCTGACCCTGGCACTCGGCGGCGGATCCGCGCAGGCAGCGACCACGGCCGCACAGGACTCGGGTTCCGGCTCCGCGGCTCTGATCAGTGCCGCCATCGCCGTGGCGGCGTCCACCATCGGGGCGGGCATCGCCGTCGCCTACACCGGTGCTGCGGCTCTCGCGGCGCTCAGCGAACGGCCCGAACTGTTCGGCCGGGCCATGGTCATCGTCGGCCTGGCCGAGGGGATCGCCATCTACGGGCTGGTCGTCGCGGTCATCCTTATCGGGAAGGCATGACCATGGGACGCATCGCCGCCCTCGGAGAGCGGTCCCGTGTGGCCGGTCTCGCTCTGGCCGGCGCGGTCGTCCTCGTCGCCGACGACCCCGAGGCCGTACGCCGGGGCTGGCGGAACCTGCCGGGCGATGTCGACATGGTGATCCTCACTCCTGCCGCGGCCGAGGTACTGGAGCAGGACCTCACGGGCCCCGACGGCCACCGGCGGCTGACCACCGTGATGCCGTGATGCCGTCATGACGGCCGGGGCCCCCGACCGGATGCCGGACGCGCTCCACCCGGTCCGGACAGGGCTGCTGCGAGCCGCCCACGCCGATGCGGAAGCGCTCCTGGCTCGCGTCGAGCTGGAGACCGCCGCCCGGCTCGACCAGGCCCGCGCCGAGGCCGGGGCGATCCTCGACGACGCCCGGCGGCAGGGCGAGGCCGACGGCGCGGACGCCGCCCGTGGCCTCCTCGTCAAGGCCCGCAGGAAGGCCAGGTCCCGCACGCTCCCCGCTCGACGGGAGGCGTACGAGACGCTGCGCCGCGAGGCCGCCGAAAGGGTCCGCGAGCTGCGCCGGACCGACGGCTACGCGTCCCTTCGGGAGCTGCTGGAGCAGCGAGCCCGGACCCTCCTCGGCCCCGGCGCCGCGGTGACCGAGCACGCCGACGGGGGTGTGGTGGCACAGGGACCGGGCAGGCGGGTCAACCTGTCGCTGACCGCGTTGGCCGAACGCGCCCTGGACGGCCTGGGAGCGGAGGTGCGCAGCCTGTGGGAGCCGTGACGGCGTTCAGCGGGACGGACCGGCCGGCTGCCGCCCGGCAACCGGTCTCCCGGATCCTGCGCGTCACCGGGCCGCTGGTCGAGATGGAGTACACGAGCGGCACCGCGATGTACGACCTGGTCTCGATCGGCCCCGCCGGACTGCCCGGCGAGGTCGTGGCCATCAGCGGGGACGTGGTCACCGTCCAGGCGTACGAGTACACGGGCGGGCTCGCTCCGGGACAGACGGCACTGCCCCAGGGCCGGCCGCTGTCGGTGCGGCTCGGTCCGCAGCTGCTCGGCGGGATCTTCGACGGGCTGCTGCGCCCGCTGTCCGGCGCCGGTGACTGGCTGCTCCCGGACACGCGGCGGACCGCGGCCGAGGAACGGACCTGGTCCTTCTCCCCCCTGGCGGCAGCGGGCGAGGAGCTGGCCGAGGGGCAGGCGCTCGGGGAGGTTCGTGACGCGGGTCCGGTGCGGGTGAAGGTCCTCGTGCCGCCCGGTTGCGGGGGCACGGTGACGGAGATCGCCGGTCCCGGGAACCACTCGCAGGGGGCCGTCGTGGCTGTGGTGGGCGGAACCGAAGTGGAGCTGGGCTCCCTGTGCCCGGTGCGCAGGCCCCGCCCCGTGCGAGAGCGCGTCGACACCCACGAGGCCCTGAACACCGGGCAGCGGGTGATCGACCTGCTCTTCCCCGTGGCCCGGGGCAGCACCGTCGCGGTGCCCGGTGGCTTCGGCACCGGCAAGACGGTGCTGCTCCAGCAGATCGCCAAGTGGTGCGACGCGGACGTCATCGTCTACGTCGGCTGCGGAGAGCGCGGCAACGAGATGGCCGACGTCATCACCGAGTTGTCGGAGCTTCAGGACCCGCGGACGGGCGGACGCCTGGCGGACCGCACCGTGACGATCGCGAATACGTCGAACATGCCGATGATGGCCCGCGAGGCGAGTGTCCACACGGGGGCGACGGTCGCCGAGTACTTCCGTGACATGGGCTTGGACGTGGTGGTCATCGCCGACTCGACCTCCCGATGGGCCGAGGCGCTGCGCGAGTTCGCCTCCCGTACCGGCGCACTGCCCGCCGAGGAGGGCTACCCGGCCGGACTGGCCTCGGCCATCGCGGCCTTCTACGAGCGGGCCGCCGCCGTGACCACGCTCGGCGGCGACCGGGGCTCGGTGACCGTGATCGGCGCGGTGTCCCCGCCGGGCGGGGACATGACCGAGCCGGTGACGGCCCACACCGAACGCTTCGTCCGCTGCCTGTGGACCCTGGACCGCGACCTCGCCTACGCCCGCCACTACCCGGCGGTCTCCTGGGCGGGGTCCTTCTCCCGGGACGTCCCGGTGCTGGCCGCCGGACACCGGGCAGCCGGGGATCCGGCGTGGCCCCGGCGCCGTGACCGGGTGGGAGCGGCGCTGGCGGAGGCCGACCGGCTGGCCGACCTGGTGGACCTCATCGGGATTGCCGCCCTTCCGGCGCGGGAGCGGATCAGCGTGCTCGCGGGAAGGCTGGTGCGGGAGGGCGTGCTGCAGCAGAGTGCGCTGTCGGAGCGGGACGCGTACTGCGGGCCGGAGAAGACGGCCGCGCTGGCCGACGCCGTCCTGGCGGTCGTCGACCGCTGCCGGGAACTGGTGGACTCCGGTGCTGCGGCGGCGTCGGTCGAGGAGGTCGACTTCGGTTCGCTGCTGCGCGCCCGGGAGGACACCGGCCCGCACGACGCCACCGGGGTGACGGCACGGCGGGAGGCCATGCTCTCCAGGCTGGAGGAACTGCGGCCATGAGCGTGTCCGGTGGGATCGAGTACACAGCGGTGCGCGAACTCCGGGGGCCGCTCGCGATCGTCGAAGGTGTCTCGGAGGTCGGCTGGGACGAGTACGCGCACCTCACCCTCGCCTCGGGCGAACGACGCCACGGCGTGGTGCTGGATGCCGACCGCGGCCTGGCGGTCGTCCAGGTGCTGGAGGGCACCGCGGGGATGGACCCGCAGGGCGTCCGCGCGGTCTTCTCGGGCAGGCCGCTGCGCGTCCCGGTCGGCACGGACTGGCTCGGCCGCGTCTGCAACGGCCGCGGCGACCCCGTCGACGACGGGCCCCCCGTATTCGGCGCCCTCCAGGCCGACGTGGGCGGCGCCCCCGTCAACCCGGTGCGGCGCGAGCCGCCGTCCGAACCGGTGCTCACCGGTGTCGGGGCCATCGACGCCCTGACCACGCTGGTACGGGGGCAGAAACTGCCGGTGTTCTCGGTGGCCGGGCTGCCGCATCTGGAACTGGCCGCCCAGATCGCCGCGCAGGCCACCGCCGGCGGAGAGGCGTTCAGCGTCGTCTTCGCGGGCATGGGACTCACCCACGCCGACGCCTCCTTCGTACGCGACACCCTGGAGGAACGGTCCGCGGCCGGGGAGCTGGTCCTGCTGCTGAACACCGCCGACGAGCCGGTGATCGAACGGATCCTCACCCCCCGGATCGCGCTCACCGTCGCCGAGCACCTCGCCTTCACCGACGGCCGGCACGTCCTGGTCGTGATGACCGACATGACGACGTACGCCGAAGCCCTGCGCGAGGTCTCCGCCGCCCGCGGGGAGATTCCCGCCCGCCGCGCCTACCCCGGCTACCTCTACAGCGACCTGGCCTCCCTGTACGAGCGCTGCGGACGCATCCGCGGGCGCCCCGGCTCGGTCACCGTCCTGCCGGTGCTCACCATGCCCGCGGGTGACATCACCCATCCCGTGCCCGACCTGACCGGCTACATCACCGAGGGCCAGATCGTGCTTTCGTCGGAGATCCACGCGCGGGGCGTCTACCCGCCGCTGGACGCCCTGTCTTCCCTCTCCCGGCTGATGCGCAAGGGCGCCGGCCCCGGCCGTACCCGCGACGACCACCTCGACGTCGCGGCCCAGCTGCTGGCCGCCCTGGCCCGAGCCCGGCGGGTCCGTGACCTCGCGGACCTGGTCGGCCAGGCGGCGCTGAGCCCCACCGACCGCCGCTACCTCGACTTCGACGAGGCGTTCCTGCGGGACTTCGCCGACCAGCGCAGTGACGAGTCCCGCAGCCTCGACGCCTCCCTGGAGCGCGGCTGGCGGGCCCTGCTCACGCTGCCCCGCGGCCAGCTTTCCATGCTCCCCACCGCGCTCCTCGACGCCCACGGGGCGAAGGACCTCGGCGACATCGACGAGGACGTGCCCCGGTGACCGGGGCTCCCCGGACACCGCCCGGTCGCGCGGGACGGCTGCGGTTGCGGCACCGCCTCGATGTCGCCGAGCGGGGAGCCGGCCTGCTGGAGCAGAAGCTCCGCGTTCTGCGCTCCGAGCACGAGCGGCTGTTGAAGGCGGAGGAACGGGCCACCCGGGAGTGGCACGCACAGTTCCCCGAGGCGGAGTTCTGGCTGCTGCGGGGGCTGCTCCTGGGTGGGGAACAGGCACTGGACTCGGCCGCCGCGGGCATCGGGCCCGCCGAGGCCACGATTCACTGGACCACGTGCAGGGGCGTACGACTCCCGGGAACGGTCTCCCTGTCCGTACCCGCCCGTCCTCCTGCCTCCGCCGCTCCCACCAACACTGCGCTCGTACACGCCGAAGCGGCCTACGCCCGGGCCGTGCGCGCCGCTGCCGAGTACGCCGTCGCCCATACCGCCGCCGAGCGCATGGGAGCGGAGGTCATCAGCACCCGGTACCGGGTCCGCGCTCTGCGGTGCCACTGGATTCCGCGCCTGCGGGAGGCCGTCGACCGGGCCGGCCTCGCCCTGGAGCAGGCCGAGCACGAGGACGGCGTACGGCGACGCTGGGCAGCGGGGACGGCCGAGCGGTGACCGTTCACCGGAACGCTGCGTGGATCTCCTGCTCGGTCGCGGTGTGCGAGACGAGCAGAATCTCGTCACCGTGGCGGAACCGGGCCGCCGGATCCGGCACGGTCGGCTGTCCGCCGTGGACGATCGTGGCGACGACCGCCCCTCGATCAACCGGACGTCGCCCGAGGCCCGGCTCGCCGTCCGGGACTGCGGTGTGACGGCCGTTTCGATGGCGTTGACGCCGGCCTTGCTCAGCCGCGGCAGGGCGACCGTGTCAGGGGCCCCGGTGGGGGAGGAGTTCCCCTCCCGGGGAGCCGACATGCGGGCGATCTACGCCGAGTGCTCCAGCACTTGCTCTTCTTCGTTCGGATCCGTGGCGAGGAAATCCGAAAGGGCGGAATTGATCAGGAGTGTGCCGTCCGGCAGCCGCCTGACGAGACCGCGGCCGTTGAAGTTCTTGAGGAAGAAACCGATCCTGGACCGGGTCGTTCCCACCATGGCGGCCAGCTCGTCATGGGTGATCCGTGCGTCGATGTGCTGCCACTGGGAGCTCTTCTCGGCGAAGCGGTCGGAGAGGTGCAGCAGGATTGCCGCGAGCCTGTACTCGCACTTCATGGTGACCAGGTGCTTGATCGTGCTTTCACGCTTGCGGATACGTTGGGCGAGGTGCTGGCTCCAGCCCTGGAAGAGATCGGGGTCGCTGCGGAGAATGCGCACGAAGTCCCGGCGGTTGATGCGCAGCAGGCGGGTGTCCAGCACCGCGGTGGCGGATTCTTCGTGTTCGGACGGAAGCAGTGAGAGAGCGCCCAGGACATCGCCCCTCCTGCATATGTCTAAAATACACTCCTTGCCGCTGTGTGCGCTGGTGGTGAGTTTGATTCCCCCGTGGATGATGAGGAACAGATCGTCGATGGTCTCACCACAGGTGTAAAGGTTGTAGCCTCGTCCCAGGTTTATCTGGGTCAGCGATATTTTGTAGTTGTCTCTGTTCTTCAGCAGGTGTAGATAGAGGGCTGACTTGCCGAACTGAACGCACTGCATGGAACCCCCCGTGAGTGATTTTCTCTACAGGACGGTGCTTGGTCGAGGTCCGGCCCGGCCGGACCTCGACCAAGGGCGCCATCAGGGATAGATTTTTTCGTTGTTCGACAACATCGTGACGAATTTTTCAATTCGCTTGATGCGTGTTTCCTCTTTCTTCGCGCTCTGGATGCGGTACAGAATCGCATACCTGTTCCTGCTGTCCAGGGTCGCGAAGAATTCCGCAGCCGCCGGCTCCTCGCGGAGTGCCGCTTCCAGGTCGTCCGGCACGGTCATCTTGCTCTGGGAGGCGTATGCCGCGTCCCAACGCCCGTCGGCCTTGGCGGCGTCGACCTCCCGCCGGCCGGCCGGCCGGATCCCGCCCGCCGCCGTCAGTCGCTCCACCCGCTCCCGGTTGGCCTGTGACCAGGGGCTCTTCTTGGTGCGCGGCGTGAAGCGCTGCTGCCAGAACTGGTTGTCCACCTTGTCGCGCTGACTGTCGATCCACCCGAAGCAGATGGCGCCGTCGAGCGCCTCCGCGTAGGTGATGCTCGGAATGCCGGCGGCTTTCTTGGCGATCTTGACCCATACTCCGGTCGCGCTTTCGTGATGCTCCTCCAGCCACTTTTCCCACTGCGGGTGGTCCTCGAAAAAGATGATCGGTTCGCCCATGCCCTTGATCCAATCAGAAGTATGAGTGGTGCGTACATTCTTCGCGGATCTGGGGCAGGTGTGCTCGGATGGTGACATCGTCCTCCCCCGTGTGCCAGGGGCCACCCTGTACCGCGACAGCGAGGAGACCACCGTGCAGAACCGGCCATTGCCGGAACGTGTAATGGGCATGCCGGGGTCCGGCGGCGAGGGAGCGCAGCGCCGGCCGCCCGCCGCCGAGGTCGAACTCGCAGGCGGTCATCGGGAACCGTAGCCCGGTCCCGATCGCCTTGAGGTACGCCTCCTTCAAGGTCCAGTAGCGGAAGAACAGTTCCTGCCGACGGCCCGGGGGCGCGAGGTCGAACTCGCGCTGCTCGCGTGCGGAGAGCACCGTGCGGGTGAGCCGGTGCAGCGGAAGCGCCCGGCCCGGGCGCTCGACGTCCACGCCGCAGCGTGCGTCACGGGTCACCACACACGCCACCATGCCCTCCGTGTGCGACAGGTTGAACCTCAACGAGCGGCCGCGGACCGGGTGGTGGACCTCGGGACGGCCGAGGCTGGAGCGCTGGAACCGCCACTCGTCCGGGCGCACCCAGGGCTCGGCCGCACTGAGTGACTGCCGGACCAGGCCCCACGCCGCGGTGTACAGCGCACGGTCCTGGGTGCGGCACAAGGTGTCCCGGCGGGCCCGCTCCGCGTCGCTCAGGGTCCACTCGACGTCTGTGGGGCGCGCCCCGCCGCGCACCTCGGCGACGCCGTTCACCGGCCGGCACCACACGTGTGCCACGGTTCCCGGGTACCCCATCTCCCGCGCACCTCCTCACCACCTCGCAGCCATGTCGGAGCGTCTCGAACGTGTGGGTGCTCTTCCTCGTTCACGGCTCCGCCGGGACAGCCGCAGGACGTGCGCGCAAGAGGGGGAAGAAATGCTCTTTGGACACCCGTTCGTGTGATTAGTTTGGGGTCCCGGAGGAACAGCGGACTGCGCAATTGTGCGCAGTCACCGCCCCGTCGGTCGGGGCATGATCGGCGCCGGTCGGACGGACGCCGGTGCGCTCCGGCAGACGGGAGAGCGGCATGGGCGTAGGGATCAAGGCCCTTCATCCGTACGTGGGACGGAGCTGCGTCGACATCAGGACGCTGTACGAGACACGGGGCCACGACATGAGCCGCTTCGGCAACCTCATGATGAGCCGCAAGTCGGTCAACATGCCGTTCGAGGACGCGGTGACCAACGCCGTGAACGCGGCCGAGCCGCTGGTCCGCCGCCTCACCCCGGCCGAACGCGACCGGATCGAGGTGGTGGTGGTGGCCACCGAGTCCGGAGTCGACCTGGGCAAGTCGATCAGCACCTATGTGCACCACTACCTCGGACTCGGCTCCCGTTGCCGCTCCTTCGAGGTCAAGCAGGCCTGTTACGGAGGCACCGCGGCTCTGCACACCGCCGTGGGCATGGTGCACGCCAGCCCGTACGACGACGCGCTCGCCCTGGTCGTCGCCGCGGACTCCGCCGGGGTGCCCGCGCTCGGCGAGCAGTGGGAGGGCGCCGAGGGCGCCGGCGCCGTCGCCATGCTGGTGGGGCGCGGAGCCACCGCCCTGGAGATCGACCTCGGTGCGAGCGGTTGCCACACCTTCGAAGTGATGGACACCTTCCGCCCCGGCCCCGGCATCGACGTGGTCAACCAGGACGTGTCGATGCTGGCCTACCTGGAATGCCTCCAGAAGGCGTACGAGGCGTACCACGAGCGGGTCGACGGTGCCGACATCGTCGACAACTTCGCCTACCTGGCCTTCCACACCCCCTTCGTGGGCATGGTGCGCGGCGCCCACCGGCGGCTGCTGCGCCAGCAGCGGCAGGCGGGCCAGCACGAGGTGGACGCCGACTACGAGCAGCGGGTCCGCCCGTCCCAGCGGTACGGCGCGGAGGTCGGCAACATCTTCTCCGCCTCGCTCTATCTGGCCCTGTGCTCCCTGCTCCGGCACGGCAGCTTCCCGCAGCCCCGGCGCATCGGCCTGTTCTCCTACGGTTCCGGCTGCGCCTCGGAGTTCTTCAGCGGCGTCGTACACCCCCGGGCCGTTGGCGACCTCGCGGCCCTCGGCGTCGAAGAGGCGCTGGCCGCCCGACGGCCCCTCACCGTCGACGAGTACGACAAGGTCGCGGCCGAGGGCGACCGCGCCCAGTTCGGTGTCCGCGACGCCCGCTTCGACCTCGACGCGTACGGGGATCTCGGCAAGGACTTCACCGGGCGCGGTCTGCTCGTGCTGGACCGGATCGAGGGCTACCACCGCACGTACAGGTGGACCTGATGACCCTTCACCCCACCGGCCCCGCCGGATCCACCGGTCCCGCCGCACCTGCCGGTCCCGCCGCACCTGCCGGTCCCACCGTGCTCGTCGACCGCGGCGGACCTGTCACCCGCCTCGTCATCGACCGCCCGCACCGGCAGAACAGCCTCACCCCCGACGACGTCCAGCAACTGCGCGACGCCCTGGAATCGGCCGCCGCCGATCCGCAGACCCGCGCCGTCGTCCTCTCGGGCAGCGGCGGCACCCTGTGCACGGGCATGGACCTCGCCTCGGTCTCCACCGAGGAGGGCTCCCCGGGCGGCGGTGAGTTCTTCGACCTGCTGCGACGGCTCACCGACATCCCCGTGACCGTGATCGCGGCGCTCGACGGCCAGGCTCTGGGCGGCGGCGTCGGCCTGGCCGCGGCCTGCGACATGGTGGTCGCCACCGAGCGCAGCTCCTTCGCCCTGCCCGAGGCGCTCTGGGGGCTGCTGCCCTGCAACATCCTGCCGTTCCTGATACGCCGTACCGGCTTCCAACGGGCCTACGCGATGACCCTGTCCACGGCGCCGGTCACGGCTGCCGACGCCCGGACCTTCGGACTCGTCGACGAGCTGGAGGGCGCGCACGGACAGCAACTGCGCAGGCTGCTCGGCCGGGTCGGCAAGCTCGACCGGGCGACCGTCGGCGCGGCCAAGGCGTACTGCGCGAGCCTGTCCCCGATCCCGGAAACCGCGCGTGCCCACGCCGGGGAGGTCTTCGCCGGGCTGCTCGGTTCACCGGCGGTGCGCGCGCGGATCGACAACTACGTGCACCACCAGCGGATGCCCTGGGAGGTGTGACCCGTGCCGACTGCGCTCGCCTTTCCCGGGCAAGGCGCGCTGCGCGGTCAGACCGGTGCCGGTCTCCTCGACCGGTACCCCGACCTGGCCGCCGAGGCCGAACAGATCCTCGGCCATCCCCTGCGCCCCGTGCTCACCGCCGGGTCCGACAGCCCCTGGCGGCGGCTCACCTGCGTACAGCCGACGCTCTTCGTCCTCACCCGCCTCGCCGCGCTCGACCAGCCACGACCCGACTACCTGGTCGGGCACAGCATGGGCGAACTGACCGCGCTCTGCCACGCCGGGTCCGTCGACTTCGCCACCGGACTGCGGCTGGTCCTCGCGCGGGCCCGGCTGATCTCGCAGTGCCCGGTGCCCGGCGGGATGCTGGCGGTCACCGGCATCGGCGTCGACGAGCTGGCCGGGGTGATGGCGGCCGAAGGATTCGCCGACCTCGACATCGCCAACCTCAATGCCCCGGACCAGACCGTGCTGGCCGGGCCGACCGGATCGCTGCGCGCCCTCGGCACTGTGCTGCGCGCCGGCGGAGCCGCCAAGGCGACGCTCATCGACGCGCCCAACCCCGGCCACTCCCGCTACATGGCGGGGGCGGCCGCCGGGTTCGCCGAGATCCTCGCCGAAGTGACCTTCGCCGTCCCGCGCATCCCGGTGATCAGCAATGTGACGGCCCGTCCGCACAGCCCCCAGCGGCTGGCCGAACTGCTCGCCCAGCACCTGTACCGGCCCGTCCACTGGTCCGCCAGCATGACCTACCTCCACGCCGCCGGAGTCACGGAACTCCGCCAGGCCGGCCCCGGCCGGCTGCTGCCCCGGCTGTGGGCCGCCTGCACCGCGCCGGACGGCACACGTGCGGTTCCCGGGGACGCTCAGGAGTGAGCGTGGCGCGCGGCGGCGCGCTTATAGCGTGCGTCCCGGAATTGCTACCGCCGGACGACAGGGGTGAGCGTGGCGCACAACGAGAAGGTACAGATGGTCCTCCTCTCGGCAGCCGACGAGGAGCTGCTGGTGCGCCTCGCCCGCCTCTACCGGGACTTCCTCGACGACACGGCGGACACCGAACCGGCCCCCGACGTGGCGGACATCGCGTTCACCAGTCAGGTCGGCCGGGTGCCACTCGGCCACCGCCTCGCCGTTCTCTGCCGCACCGGCGAACAGTTGCGTACGGCACTCGACGACGTCGTGCACGCACGGTCGTCGGCGGCGGTACGGCGCTCCGTGGTGCACGGCGTCCCGCCGTACACCGCACGGCCGACGGCGGTCGCCGACGAGCAGGAGGCGCTGGCGGTCTGGCTGGCAGGCGGGGACGTCGACTGGCGCCGCCTGTGGACCGCTCCGCGCCGCAGGGCCGCGCTGCCGGCATACCCCTTCGACGATCTCGGCAGTCCCGACGACGCCGACGGGGACAGCGCCGCCGCCCCTGCGACCGAGCCCCCGGCTCCTGCAGACGGCGGCTGGGCGGGCGACTACCTGTGCCGGGTGTTCGCCGAGACCGCCGGACTGGCCGTCGAGGAGGTGCACCTCCATGCCCCGCTGGAGGAACTGGGCCTCAGCTCCTTCCTGATCACACGGCTCAACACCCGGCTGGAGAACGATCTGGGGGAGCGGAGCCGGACCCTGTTCTTCAAGCACGGGAACCTCGCCGGCATCGCCGCCGTCCTGGCCACCCGGCACAGCGGCCCGCAGGAGGCGGGCAGCCCCGCCGCCACTCCGGCCGAGGAAGCCCGGCCCGCACCTGACTCCGTGACCGGTCCCGCAGCCGATCCGGTCCCGGCTTCCGCGCCCGCCCCTGCTTCCGCTCCCGCGTCCTTCGGTGCGCGTCGTCGGGCCGGTACGGAACCGCTGGCCATCGTGGGGATGTCCGGCCGCTTCCCCGGCGCGGCCTCCCTGGCGGAGTTCTGGGAGCGGCTGCGGACCGGGACCTGCACCGTCGGCCCGGTGCCCGCCGACCGGCTCCGGCCGGGCTGGCCCGCCTCCCTGATGCACGGCGGATACCTCGCGGACGTGGACCGGTTCGACCCGCTGCTCTTCGGCATCACCCCCCGCCACGCCGAACTCATGGACCCCCAGGAACGGCTCTGTCTGGAGGCCGTCTGGGAGGCCCTCGACGACGCCGGCCACCCGGCCCGCCGCCTGCGCGCCGACCACGGCTCCAAGGTCGGGGTGTACGTCGGATCCATGTACAACGAGTACCCGTACTTCGGAGTCGAGCAGAGCCTGCTCGGCGCGGCCGTCGACAGCGGGTCCACCGTGGCGGGCATCGCCAACCGGGTCTCGTACGTCTTTGACCTGCACGGGCCCAGCATGACCGTGGACACCATGTGCTCGGCCTCCCTGGTGGCACTGCACCTGGCCGCCCGCGCGCTGCGCGCCGGCGACTGCGAGGCCGCCGTGGTCGCTGCCACGAACCTCTCGCTGCACCCCAACAAGTTCCGCCAGATCGACCGGCTGGGCGGCACGTCCAGCGACCGGCTGTGCCGCAGCTTCGGCCGCGGCGGTGACGGCATGGTGCCCGCGGAGGCCGTCGGCGCCCTGCTGCTCAAGCCCCTGTCCGCCGCCGAGGCGGCAGGGGACCGGGTGCATGCCGTGGTGGCCGGCACCGCCGTGGTCAACGCGGGCCGGACGAACGGCTGGATCGTGCCGAGCCCCGCCTCACAGGCCGAGGTCGTACGACAGGCCCTCGCCGACGCCGGACTGGACCCGCGGGACATCGGGTACCTGGAGGCGCACGGCGCGGGAACCGCGCTGGGCGACCCGATCGAGGCCGACGGGCTGCACCGGGTCTTCACCCGCGACGCACTCGGCCACGCGGCCCTGCCGATCGGCTCGGTGAAGTCCAACATCGGCCACGCCGAGGCGTCGGCCGGCCTGGCAGGCATCGCCAAGGTGGTACTCCAGCTCACGCACCGCACCCTGGTGCCCTCCCTGCACGCCGACGAGCTCAACCCGGACATCGACTGGGGCGAGTCCCCCTTGCGGGTCCAGCGGTCGCTGGAACCCTGGACCACCCGGGACGGCGCCCGGCGCCGGGCCGGCGTCAGCTCGTTCGGCGCCGGCGGAACCCTCGCCCACGTCATCCTGGAAGAACCGCCCGGGCATCCGGCCCCTGACGCCCCGGCAGCCCCGACGCCGCGGACGCCGACGGTGATCATGCTGTCCGCCTACGACGAGGACCGCCTCCGCCAGGTCGTCTCGCGGCTGCTGGCGCACCTGCGCGAGCAGCCCGGCACCGACCTGGGCGACCTGGCCTTCACCCTCGCGGAGGGCCGCCACCACCTGCGGGAGCGCGCCGCGGTGGTGGTCTCCACCACCGACGAACTCGCCGACCGGCTGCGACGCCACCTCGACGGAGACACCGCCGCGCTGCTGCGCGGCCGGGCGCCGTCGGGCCGTGCGCCGGGCGAGACGGTCCGCGGCGGAGCGCCGGACGAACTCGCCCGGCAGTGGATCGCCGGCCACCCCGTCGTCCCGGCACGGCCGGCCGGACGCCCGCCCCGCGTCGTGACGCTGCCCGCGTACCCGTTCGCCCGTACCCGCTGCTGGCTGCCCGAGTCTCCTGTCGCGCCCGCACCGCCCGAGCCCGTCGCCTCGGTTCACCTGCCGCTGTACCGCAAGACGTGGCATCCGGCCGGCCCGGTGGGCGAACCGGCCGCCCTCCGGGGCAGCCTGCTGTGCGTCTACGGCAGGGGCAGCCGCGACCTGGCCGACGCCCTCGTGGCGCGGGTCGGCACCGACCGGGTCCACCTGGTGCGGGAGGACCCCGGCGACGGCGACGCGCACGGCACCCTCACCGGCTCCCCGGGCGCGGACCTCGCGGACCGGGCGCTGGCGGCGCACCCCGATCTGGCCGCCGTCGTCGATCTCGCCGACGTCGGCCGTGCCCCCGGCAGCGCCGGCCCATGGCAGACGCGTCTGGCGCTGCTCCAGCGGCTGATCGCGGTCGGCGCCGGGCGCCGTGCGGCCGGGCGCACCGCACCGACGCACGTCGTACACGCAACCCGCGGACGACGCGCGGTCGGCGGGACACGGGGCGGGAACGCCGGGGCCCGCATGGCGGGATTCGTCCGCCTCCTCGGGGCCGAGACCGGCCACCTCACCGGCATCACCGTCGACCTCGACGACACCGACCGGGCCCCGGGCGCACAGGCCGCCGAACTGCTGGCGACGCTCACCGGAAACGCGTACGGCGAAGTCGTCCACCGGGGCGGCCTGCGCCACCTGCCGACGCTGACCCCGCTCGACGGCCCCCGGCTCCCGCCACCCCGGCTGGACCACTACGGGACCTACCTGCTCACGGGCGCCACCCGCGGCATAGGGGCCCGCGTCGCCCGCCACCTGGTCGCCCGCGGCGTCCGCCACCTCGCCCTGCTCGGCGCCCGGTCGCTGCCCCCGGCCGTCCGCTGGGACGACCCCGAGCTGAGCGCCGGCGCCCGGGCCGCGGTGGAGACCGTGCGCGCCCTGGAAGCCGCCGGAGCACGGGTGCACGTACATCGCGGGTCTCTGCTGGACCGCCCGGAGTTGGAGGACTTCCTCGACCGGGTACGGGAGGACAGCGGACCGGTGCGCGGAGCGGTGCACTGCGCCGCCGTGACTCCCGCCGTGGGGCCCTTTGCCGGGCGCACACCGAGCGACATCCAGCTGGTGTTCGAGCCCAAGGCCGACGGGCTGGAGACCCTCTACCAGCTGTGCCTGCCCGACCGGCCCGACTTCCTGATGGCCTTCTCCTCACTGGCCGCGGTGGTGCCGTCGGTGGCGGCCGGGGTACTGGAGTACGCGGCGGCCAACAGCTTCGTCGACGACTTCGCGGAGCGCGTGGCGGCGGAGTCCCCCTGGGTGCACTCCGTGGCCTGGCCCATGTGGCGCGACAGCGGCGCCCGGCCGGGCGCCGGCAACCCCGGCGAACGGTTCGGTCTGGACGCGGCCGGGGACGACGAGGCACTGTCCGCCCTCGACCGGATCATCACGTCCGGCACCGGAGGACCCGTGGTCGCGCTGCGCGCGCTGGGCGGCGCGGACCCGGCCGGGCTGATCAGGCTGCCTTCCGCCGAGCCCGCCGCGCCGCCGCTCGCCGCGTCCCCCGAACCGTCGGTTCCGTCGGCCCCGAAGACTCCCGCACCGGGGGCGCCGCCGAACGGCCGTCGCCCCGTACCCGCCTGGCTGTGCGACCTCTTCGCGCGTGTGGTCGGCATCCCGGCCGAGGACTTCGATCCGGCCGCGGAGTTCGCCGAACTGGGCGTGGAGTCGGTGATGCTCGGCGAACTCCTCGACGCGATCGAACTGCACGTCGGCCGACCGCTGGACCCCACACTGCTGCTGGAGCACAGCACGTTGCGGACCCTCGCCGACCGGCTGGACGTCCTTATGCCGACGGAGCCGGACGTCACGCGGGAACAGCCCCCGGCCGACGAGCCGTTGCAGGAGCAGGAGCAGGGTCCGCCCCCGGAGCCGCGTGCCGAGGATGCCGTACTGCGGCAGCCGCACCCCGTCGCCGCGTCGCGGACACCGGACACCGAACGGGCGGCCGGGCGGCGGACACCGTGCGACCGGGACGCCGTCGCCGTGATCGGCATGGCGTGCCGGCTGCCCGGGGCACCGAACGTCGCGACCTTCTGGCGCAACCTGCGCGCCGGACACCTGGCTGTCGGGGAGGCGCCGCGGGAGCGCTGGGACGTGGCCCGGTTCCACCGGCCCACCGCGTTGCCCGGTCACACCGTGGGGAAGTGGGGCGGCTTCGTCGAGGGCATCGAGGAGTTCGACCCCGGCCACTTCGGGCTGACCGACGTGCAGGCCCAGTACCTCGACCCCGCCATCCGGCTGTTCCTGGAGGGAACTGCCGACTGCCTGCGCGACGCCGGTCTGGAGGGCCCCGAACTCGCCGGGCGGGACGTCGGTGTGTTCGCCGGCGCACGTGGCTCCGGGTACGCCGCGCGCGGCGAGATCCGCGCCGAAGTGCCCGAGTCCGACCCCAACTTCGTCGCCTCCCACGTCGGTCAGCACTTCGACCTGCGCGGCCCCCACCTGGTGGTCGACAGCGCCTGTTCGTCGTCCCTGGTGGCGATCCACCTGGCCTGCCAGAGCCTGCGCAGCGGGGAGACCGAGCTGGCCCTCGCAGGGGGCAGCAGCGTGCTCCTCGACGAGGCGCCGTTCCTGGAGTTCTCCGCGGCGGGCGCACTGTCGCCGACCGGCCGGTGCGCCGCGTTCGACCGTCGGGCCGACGGGTTCGTGCCCGGAGAGGGCAGTGTCGTGCTGCTGCTCAAGCCGCTGCACGCCGCCCTGCGCGACGGCGACCCGGTGCACGGCGTCATCGAGGGCTCGGCGGTCACCAACGACGGCCGCACCATGGGCCTGACCACACCGAACCCGGCCGCGCAGGCAGCCGCCGTACGCAAGGCCCTGCGCGACGCCGGGCGCTCGCCCGGTGAGATCGGCATGATCGAGGCGCACGGCACCGGCACGGCGATCGGCGACCCGCTGGAGTTCCGGGCCCTGCGCACGGTCTTCGACGAGGACACGTCCCCGCGCCCCGGACCGTGCCTCCTCGGCTCGGTCAAGACCAACGTGGGCCACCTGCTGCACGCGGCCGGCGCGGTGGGGCTGCTCAAGGCACTGCTCGCCGTTGAGCACGGCGTCGTACCGCCGTCGCTGCACTGCGAGACCCCCAACCCCCGCCTGTCGCTGGCCGGATCACCGTTCGCCCTGGCCGACACGGCGCAGGACTGGCCGCTGCCAGGCCGTACCCGGGTGGCCGGGGTCAGCTCGTTCGGCTTCGGTGGCACCAACGCCCACGTCGTGGTGGCGCAGGCGCCGCCGGAGGAGCTCGCGGCGGCCGGTGCGCGCCGCCGGAGCAGGCCGCCCATCACGTTCGAGCGGCGGCGGCTGTGGCTGGAACGCACGGACGAGGCACCTCCGGCCCACGTGGAGAAACCCGCGCTGCGTCTGGCGTTCCGGTGAACGTGTCCCACGGCGGCCCTGAACGGACGTATTGAGCCATCCGTCGGCGGACTGGGCCGGATGAGCCTCGTCGCCCCGACGGGCCGTCGGCGGGAGCGGTAATGTCCCGCGCGCCGGTGCGGACTTCCTCAAACCGCTTGCGGTCGGACGGCCTTCGGGCCTGCCGTCCGTCGTGACTGAGAGACCGTGCCGAAGACCATCGGTAAGCCGTTTGCGGAAAACCCGCACGCGCGGAACGGAAAGGGGGACGGGGGCCGGGACCTTCGGGGTCCGCGCCCCTGACTGCCCATGACGACATCGTCAGAACCACAGGACGCACAGGACGCACAGGATGCGGCCGGACCCCGGCTGAGCAAACGGCAGATCAACCGCGCCCTCATCGGAGTGATGACCGGTCTGCTGCTCTCCGCGCTGGACCAGACGGTGGTCAGTACCGCATTACCCAGCATCGTCAGCGATGTGGGCGGCCTGGACAACCTCGCCTGGGTCATCACCGCCTACCTGCTGACGTCAATGGCGAGCACCCCGGTCTGGGGCAAGGTGTCCGACCAGTTCGGCCGCCGCATCGTGTTCATCGTGGCGACCAGCATCTTCATCGTGGGATCCGCGATGTGCGGCATCGCCCAGGAGATCACCCAACTGATCGCCGCCCGCGCGGTGCAGGGCCTCGGGGCCGGCGCACTGTACGCCCTTGCGCTGTCCGTGATCGCCGACGTCGTGCCGGTCCGCGAACGGAGTCGCTACCAGGGCATGGTGGCCGGGGTCTTCGGCATCGCCACCCTGGCCGGCCCCCTCATCGGCGGCGGCCTCGTGGACGCCATCGGCTGGCGCTGGATCTTCCTCATCAACGTACCGCTGGGACTGCTCTCGCTGTTGGTCACCGCCTCGGCGCTGCGCATCCCCATGGAACGGCGCAGCCACACGGTCGACTATCTCGGAGCCACCCTCGTCATCGCGGCCACCACCCCGCTGCTCCTGTACCTGAGCTGGGCCGGCGGTGAACGGGGCTGGACCGACCCGCTGTCGCTGGGACTGGTGGCCGCTTCCGTCGTACTGACCCTTGCCCTGGTCGTCGTGGAGCGTCGCGCCGCCGAACCCGTGGTGCCGATGGCGCTGTTCCGGCTCCGGCTGTTCTCCCTCGGCTCGGTGTACAGCCTCATCGCCGGTCTGGGGCTGTTCACCGGCGTCGTCTTCCTGCCCGTCTACTTCCAGGCGGTGAAGGGCATGTCCGCCTTCGTCGCCGGACTGGCCGTCGTGCCGACCATGATCGGCGTCGGTTTCGGCTCGATCTACGCCGGAAACCGCATGAGCGCCACCGGCCGCTTTCGTATCTTCCCCCTGCTCGGCGCCGCCCTCCTGGCGGTCACGCTGCTCCCGCTCGGCTTCATCGACGCGGACACACCGAGCTGGCTGATCATCCTGCTCGGCCTGGTCTTCGGCGTCGGCGCGGGCTTCGCCCTCCAGCCGATCATCACCGCCGTACAGGGGGTCGTGGACCCCGCCGACATCGGTACCGCCACGGCCGCCGTCAGCTTCTTCCAGCGGCTCGGCTCGGCGTTCGGCGTGGCGCTGCTGGGGGCCGTCCTCAACAGCCGGTTCGCCGCCCTGCTGAACGATGCCAGCGGCTCTGGCGGCGCCGCCCCGGACGAGAAGTCCCTGGGCAGTGTCGAGAGCATCCAGAACCTTGCCCAGCCGCAACGGGACCTCGTCGTCGGCGCGTACGGCGAGGCGCTCGCCACCGTGTTCCTCACCGTGGTGCCGTTCGCCGTCCTCGCGCTGCTGCTGAGTCTCCTCATGCCCGAGGTGCCCCCGGCCGGGGTGACGGAGGACGACGGCCTGGCCAAGCAGCCGGTGGCCGGGGAGGAACAGCGCTGATCCGGAACGTACCGATGTGACCCCGCGTGGACGCCGCGAACAGTCGTCGACCTGTTCTCGGCGTCTGCGCAAAACTGTGCGTCGCCGCGACCGCCCTTCCTCCTAGTGTCGGCACGACAAAGCCGACGAGGAATTGAGGTCGCGGTGAACGACGTTATGAAGCCGGCCAGCCACCAGATAGACCGCCCCGGAAGCGCAATGCTGCACTCGGGAAATGCGGGTTTCATCATCTCGCGCTATGCCCACTTCAAGCCGGGCCATGAGCAAGAGGGACTCAATTTCGTTTCTGAAGTCCTCAAGCACATGAACAAGGCCGATCTCAACGGCATGACGTTCTTCTTCTTCCAGAAGGCGTTCGGCGACCAGGCCAAGCACCACTGGTTCATCAACATGAAGAGCCCGGCCGACTACGCGGCCAGCCTGGAGATGGTCGACCACGACGAGACCACCAAGATCCTGCTGGAGGACGACGTGGTCGCCGATGACCGCGGCTTCGGCAGCTGGGGCAACGCCGTGGTGCAGGGCAGCATCACCGAGCAGATCCTGGTGCCCCAGCACGGACTCGACTACGGCGAGGACGAGGACCACGAAGCCTGGGTGCCCGAGGCCTGGCGGCAGACGTCGGTGCCGCCGGAGGAGCAGCTCAACTCCGCCAACGCGCCGCTGATGGTGCACCGCGTCGCCTACGCCAGGTACTCCACCCGCAAGGAGGCGCGGTACTACGCCTTCGCCTGGCAGAACTACGTCAACGAGCACCTGCGGGGCAAGGTCACCGCGTACCTGTACGAGGAGACCTTCGGCGCGATGGACCGGCTGCATCAGCTGATCCACCTCTCCTCCTACGAGGCTTGGGAGGAACTGCGCAACTTGCCGTACCGCGACCCGCAGTTCCGCAAGCTGCTGGAGCGCCAGATGATCGCCCCGGAGAAGGGCGGCGGCACCGGTGCGGACGCCTTCGTGCCCGGCGGCGTCATCGACACCCTCCTCGTTCCCCGACAGCTCTGACGCCGTGCGCGCGTTGCTCTTCGCCGGGCAGGGCAGCCAGCGCCGGGGGATGGGCGCCGACCTGTTCGACGCCTTCCCCGACCACCGCGCCCTCGCCGACGACGTCCTCGGTTACTCGATCCGGGACCTGTGCCTGGGCGACGACGACAGGCTGCGGCTGACCCGCTATGCCCAGCCCGCGCTGTTCACCGTCCACGCGCTCACGTATCTGGCCCAACGGGCCGAAAAAGGGGAGCCCGACCTGGTCGCCGGGCACAGCCTCGGTGAACTCAACGCGCTGATGGTGGCGGGGGTCCTGGACTTCGCCACCGGACTGCGCCTGGTCGCGGAGCGTGGACGGCTCATGGGCGAGGCCGACGGCGGCTCGATGGCCGCGGTCGTCGGCGCCGGACTCGCCGAGGTGGAACGCGTGCTCGCCGACTCGGGCCGGGACGACGTCGAGGTGGCCAACGACAACTCGGAGACCCAGGTGGTGATCTCCGGCGCCCCGGCGGGGGTGTCGGAGGTCTCCCGCCTGCTGACCGCGGGAAATCCGGCCCTGCGGTGCGTGCCCCTGCCGGTCAGCGCCGCGTTCCACTCCCGGGACATGGCGTCGGCGGCGCAGCGGTTCGCGGGCGTGCTGGCCGAGGTGCCGCTGGCGACGCCGAAGCTGCCGGTGATCGCGAACGTGACGGCCGCGCCGTACGCGCCCGCGGAGCCGGTGGCGGCGCTGCTCGGCCCCCAGATCCGGTCCCGGGTCCGCTGGCGGGAGACGATGGAGCATCTGCTGGACGTCGGGGTCGACGAGGTGTGGGAGGTCGGCCGCGGCCGGACGCTCACCGGCTTCTGGCGCGAGGCCGCAGCCGCCCGCCGGTATCCCGCCGGAGGGGAGCGGCCGGTCCCCCGTACGACCGCCGCACCCGCCGGCCCGGCGACGGTCCAGCCGCCGGAGCCCGCCGTCTCCGCGATCCCGGCGGCCGGCCCGGTGGCCACGCAGCCGCGCGGCGGTACGACCCTCGGGTCGGCCCGGTTCCGCGAGACGTACCGCACCCGGCACGCGTACGTCGCCGGGTCGATGTACCAGGGGATCGCATCCACCGACATGGTGGTGCGGCTGGCACATGCCGGGCTGTTCGGCTTCTTCGGCACCGGCGGACTGTCCCTCGCCCGGATCCGGGAGGCGCTGGACGACATCGGACGACGCCTGCCCACCGGCGCCGGATACGGCATGAACCTCCTGCACGACATGACCGACAGCGCACTGGAACGCGCCACGGTCGAGCTGTACCTGGAGCGCGGGGTGCGGTACGTCGAGGCCGCCGCGTTCACCCGGATCACCGCGCCGCTGGTGCGGTACCGGGCCACGGGCGCACATCTCGACGCCACCGGCCGGCCGGTGGCGGTCAACCAGGTGCTCGCCAAGGTGTCCCGGCCGGAGGTGGCGCGGCAGTTCCTGGCTCCGCCCCCGCCGGAGCTGCTCGCCCGGCTGCGTGCGGAGGGCGCGCTGACCGGCGAGGAGGCGGCGGCCGCCGCCCGGCTGTCGGTCGCGTCCGACCTCTGTGTGGAGTCCGACTCGGGCGGACACACCGACGGTGGCGTCGCGCTCGCCCTGCTCCCCACCCTGCTGCGGCTGCGGAAGAGCGCCGGTGCGCCGGCGGGCGGGGAACCGGTGCGGGTCGGCGCGGCGGGAGGCATCGGCACCCCGGAGGCGGCGGCTGCCTGCTTCCTGCTCGGCGCGGACTTCGTCCTCACCGGCAGCGTCAACCAGTGCACCCCGCAGGCCGGCACCTCCGACGCGGTGAAGGACCTGCTGGCCGGACTGGACGTGCAGGACGTCACGTACGCCCCCGCCGGCGACCTGTTCGAGATCGGCTCCCGGGTGCAGGTCGTACGGAGAGGCACGATGTTCGCCGCCCGTGCCAACCAGCTGTACGAGCTCTACCGCAGACACCAACGGCTGGAGGACATCGACGGCAGGACCCTCGCCACCCTCGAACGCACCTGCTTCCGCAGGCCGCTGGCCGAGGTGTGGGAGCAGACCGGCCGGCACTACCGGGACACCGGCAGGCCGGAGATCGCCCGCGACGCCGAGCGGGACGCCAAGCGCCGGATGGCGCTCGTCTTCAAGTGGTACTTCGCCGACTCGTCACGGGCGGCGCTGGACGGCGTGAAGGACAACGCCGCCAACTTCCAGATCCACTGCGGCCCCGCGATGGGCGCCTTCAACCGGCTGGTCGAGGGGACCGCGCTGGAGTCGTGGCGGCGGCGCGACGTCGACATCGTGGCCGACCTGCTGATGACCGGAGCCGCGGACGTCCTCGCCGCCGGTGTCCGCTGACCCACCCACCACCCCGAAGGGACCCACCCGATGAACGACTTCCCGCCCACTGCGGCAACCGCCCAGCACCAGGTGCGCACACCCCCGGACAAGACCCTCGACACCGCCTCGGCCGAAGTCGTGCTGTGGCGTTCCGCGCAGATCCGCGCCGGTCACGGCCCCCGCGCCCGCTCCGCCACGCGGGCCCTGGCGGAGGAGTTCAACGAGCGGAACGAGGGCATCGCCACCGTGCTCAGCTTCGAGGACGCGTTCGGCACCCGGGGCCGCCTGCACTGGCTCATCCACCTGCGCTCCATGCGGGACTACACCGCGCTGACCCAGCGGGGCGCCGATCGCGGCAGCGGTGTCCTCGGTCGCGACGCCGGCGAGGACGACGGCTGGGAGGAGCTGTTCGAGGCGGGCAGCGTGCAGGAGACCGTCCTGCTGCCGCACCGCTGGGGCATCTTCGGCACCGCCACCCAGGCGATGGCGCAGCAGGAGTCGACGCGGGAGGGCCTGAACCCGGTCGAGACGGTGGACGGCCGGACCCGTTTCCAGTTGCTGCCGGCCGCGCGGCAGAGCTCGCTGCCCATCGACAGCCTGCTCACCAGTGCGTCGTCCGGGCTGCTCATGCACCGCACCGCCCAGGTCCACTACGCGTACCGGGCGGAGGCCCGCGTGCTCGTGCGCACGCTTGCCGAGACATACAACCTCAACGCCAAGGGCCGGACCACGGTCCTGCTGTTCGAGGAGGCGTTCGGGCAGATGGACCGCCTGCACATGTTCATCCACATGGCGGACATCGAGGCGTACCAGGAGCTGATGGCGCTCGACGCGAGCCCGGACCCGAGCGCGCCCCGGGCGTCGTACATCCAGGAGTGGATCTCGCCGGAGCGCGGCGGCGGCACCTGGGACAAGATCGTCGTCCAGGACAGCACCCGGGACGGTCTGCTGGTGCCCCGGACGTTCGGCTGAGCGAGCGCCGGACCCGCGAAAGCGCCCCCCGCTCCGGGAGTCCGGGGCGGGGGACGCGTACGTCGGGCGCGGGGCGGAACCTCATGGGCGGCGGGTCAGGAACCGGCCGGGCCTGCGGCGTCGGCGGGAACGGTAACCAGGGCCGTGCCCGAGGTCCCGGCCGTGTCCGGGAAGCCGGTCGGATCCGGGCAGCGGCCGGCCCGGACGGCGGTCAGGCCATCGCGGTGATGCAGAAGGGGTAGCCGACCGGGTCCAGCAGGACCGTCCACTTGCCCTCGCCCGGCTGGTCCTCGGGCTTGGTGGCGCCCAGCGCCAGGAGTTCGGCCTCGGCCTTGACCAGGTCCGCCACGCTGAAGTCGAGGTGGACGCGGTGGCCCGCTTCCGGCCAGGTCGGGGTCTTGAATCCGTCAATCTTGACGAATCCCATGCGCATGCCGTTCCCGCCCGCCAGATAGGCCGCCGACTCGCTGGTGAAGATCTTCTGCCAGTCGGTCGCCCTGGCGTAGAAGTCGGCCAGTGATTCCGGGTCGGGACAACTCAAGGTAATGGCTCCGGGCTCAGCGATCGATGCCATTGATCCACCCTTTCAGAAATGTGGTTGTGGGCGGGGATGCCCGCACGCAGTCTTCCACGAGGGTGCCGCGACGGGAGCCGAACCAACGATCTTCCGGACAACGCGCCACGGCAGCACACTATTGAGCATTCGGTGCCTTTCCCCGGTCGTATCGTCGGATCATGACGGAGAATCTGGAATCCATGCCCGAGGACTGGGAGAGCGCGCTCGTTCTCGCCGCGCACCCCGACGACGTCGAGTTCGGCTCCGCGGGAGCCGTCGCGGTGTGGACCCGCAAGGGACATGCCGTGTCCTACCTGCTGGCCACCCGCGGTGAAGCGGGGATCGACAGCATGCCTCCGGCGCGTGCGGCCGGGGTGCGCGAGGCCGAGCAGCGGCAGGCCGCCGCCCGAGTGGGCGTCAGCGAAGTGGAGTTCCTTGATCACCCCGATGGCGCGGTACGGGCCGGCGAGGCGCTGCGGAGCGACCTGGTGGCCGCGATCCGCAGGGTCCGCCCACAGCTCGTGGTCGTCTTCAACCACCACGAGCGCACCGGTACCGGCCGGTGGAACGCCCCCGACCACCGGGAGTTCGGGCGATGCGCGCTCGACGCCGTCATGGACGCCGGGAACCGGTGGATACTGCCGGAGGCGGGCGAGCCGTGGTCGGTGAAGCACCTCGCCGTGGCGAACTCCCCGCAGCCCACCCACGCCTTGGACATCTCCACCGGCCTGGACGCCGCCGTCGCGTCGCTCGAAGCCCACGAGACCTACCTCGGGAGCCTGGGCTACACCCGGGAAGCCGTACGGCCCGCCGTCAGCGGGCAGGCGCAGGCGACCGGCGCGCGCTTCGGCGGGGTCCCCGCCGTGGCGTTCGAACTGATCCCCTGCTGACCGGGTCCCCGGGTTGCCGTCCGAGCCGGCCCCCTGCTGACCGGGTCTCCCGCGGTGGCTCCGGGGCCGTTCCCCCGGAGCCACCGTGGACCCGTACCGGTCAGACCGGCTTCTCCGCGGCGGTCAGCCGGCACGACCACGCCTGCCGGCGCACCCGCTGCGGTTCCGGCAGGGCGTGCAGCTGCTCCAGGATCGGCGCGACGACCTCAGCCGCCCGCTCGGGCTCCAGCCGCTGAAGGAACGGCACCTGCCGGTTGGTGATCAGGGCGATGAAGGTGTCCGGATCCATCCCGCTCTCGTACTCCGGTTCCAGGCCCTGCCGCAGCACCCGCAGTCCGGCCGCCTCGGCCGCCGCCCGCACCGCGTCCGCCGCGTCGGGGCGGGCCGGCTGCATCGCCTGGACCTGGCGCAAAATCAGCACCAGGTCGTCGGCGTCCGCTACGGGGTCACCGTGGCGCACCACTATTCGGCCGCCGGGCCTCAGCACCCGCGCCGCCTCGGTCAGCGCTGCCGTCATGTCGGTCATCAGGTGCAGCGAGTGCACGTACACGACGTTGTCCTGGGACGCGTCTTCGAACGGGAGCGCCATCCCGTCGCCGATCAGCAGCTCGCCGTCGAAGCGCTTCGCGGCGACGTCGAGCATCGGCTGGGACACGTCCACTCCGCGCACCGTGCGCCCCAGGGCGGCCAGGCCGGCCGCCACCACACCGGTTCCCACCCCGACTTCGAGCACCTGGCCGGCGGTGAGATGCGGCGCGATCGTGGCGGCGGTCATGTGCCCGCGCCCCTCGCCTCCGCGAGCCGCGTCGTAGGTGGCGGCGAGCCTGTCGAACTTCACGGAACTGGTCATCGCGTTACTTCCTCGTGGATGGGGTCATGCCCTCGTGGACGTACGTACGGGACGCGCTGGACGTAGGGGTCGGGACGGGACACGGGTCGTCGACCGGGACCCAGCGGATCTCCGCCGGTCCCGCGGCGACGGGCGCTCCGCCCGGCGGGTCGTCGAGAAAGGCTCCGCAGACGGTCGCCACCACCTCGGGGCGGTCGATCATGCTGTAGTGCGTGGCGCCGACGAGTTCACCGTGCCGGCCCGCCAGCAGCGGCGTCAGCGCCGCGGGCGGTTCGGGCGCGGCGACCCGGTCGAGGTCCGCGGCCAGGGACAGCAGCGGCGGCAGGCCCGACCCCGGTCCGGGGAGCGGGCGTTGCCAGAGCTCGGTCAGCTGACGGCTGTAGCGGACCAGCGCGTCCGGGTCCCGGAACGGGTGGCGCAGTACGGATTCCAGGCCCGCCGGGGCGCGGGCGAGCACCTCGACGGCCGCCCGCTGCTCGTCGGCGGGCAGCGGTTGGGGCGGGCCGCCGCCGGTGAGCATCCTCAGGGCACGGGGCGCCCGCCCGGGGTGCGCGGCAACGGAGGCGCACACCGCGCCCAGACTGCGTTCGTAGTCGGAGCACGCGTCGCCCGCCGCCCTCGGGTACGAGCCGTGCAGCAGCACCAGCGCCCGGACGGCGCAGGGGCGGCTGTGCGCGTACTCCAGGGCGATCTGGGCCCCCGAGCACCACGCGACGACGTCGCACGAGTCCGCCCCCTCGGCGGCCAGGACGGCTTCGATGTCGGCCACCTGCCCGTCGAGCGGCCAGGGCCGCCCCGCGGGGGTGGTCTCCCCGGCGTCCCACATCACCAACCGCCGCCCCGGCAGCAGCTGTTCGGCCAGTGGGTACCAGATTTCGTCGGTGTGCCCCAGGGCGGTTACCAGCACCAGGAGCGGCCCCTGGCCGCCGGCCCGGTAGCGCAGGCCTCGGCCCGCGTGCCGCACCGCGTGGCGGTCCAGGGACCGGCCCAGGTGCGCAGCCCGCGCGGCCCGCAGTGCGACGTGCCGGTCCTGCCGCCGCCGCCAGTCCCGCCATCCGCCGGCCGTCACACGGCCGGGAGTGCCCCCGGGGGCGACGTCGTCGACCACGTCCTGCCGGGCGCGGCGGCGGTCCAGCAGCTCGTCCACCGCGGTGAACGCCGCCGGATCCGTCGTCTTCAGCGCCACACCGAACGCGTCCGACACCGCCGCTGCCGCACCCGCCGGCGGGCCGGCCGCGCGCAGCGGGCGGGTGGTGAAGTAGCCGGCCTGCCGGCGCGTCACCTCCGTGTACGTCCGGTGCACAGCGCACAGGAACGACTCGATGGTCTCGGGCATGGTCCTCCCACTCTCGGCCGCGTTCCGAGCATGATCGGACCTTCGCCGCCGTGCCGCTCAGTTGTGAGCGGTACCGGCCGCCCGGCACCGGTTCGCTGACAGGCTCATCGAGGGAGAGGCTGTCTGGACATGATCGGGTACGAGACCCTGGAGCAGATACTGCGGGCTCAACTGCCCGCCCTGGAGCAGGAACCGGTGGTTCCCAAGGACCTGCCGCTGGCCACCGTCGGGCTGGACTCGGTCGCGACGGTCGTACTGATGGACACCCTGGAGGACATCCTTGGCGTGACCTTCCCGGACCACACCATCGCGCCCGCCACGTTCCGTACCCCGGGCACCCTGTGGGCGGTCGTCGGGCCGCTGGCGAACGGCTGACCGGGATGCCCGCCGACGGATTGCTGCTCGACCAGTGGTTCGACCGGGGGCGCACACTCGCCCCCGGCGGACCGGCGCTGAGCGTGGGACAACAGACGCTGACCTACGAGGCGTTGGATCGCGAGGTGTCGGCGTTGGCCGGCCCCCTCGCCGCGGACGGGCGGAGCCGGGTGGGTGTCCTGGCCGCCAAGAGCGTCACGGCGTACGCCGGATTCCTGGCCGCCCTGCGCGCCGGAGCCTGCGCCGTCCCCCTTGCCCCCGACGCGCCGCCGGACCGGCTCACCGGTGTGGCCGCGGCGGCCGGCCTGGACGCGCTGGTGGTGGACGCCACCGGTGCCGCAGCGCTGCCCGCCCTGCTGCCGATGCTCGGGCCCGGTACCCTGCTGCTCGCCGCGGATCTGCCCGAACCGCCCTCCTGCGCGGGCCTGTCCGAGTCCCGTTCCGTGGTCCGCAGGCCGGGGCCGCCCGGCCGCGTCCGGGTACCCGGACGCGGGCCCGACGACCTCGCCTACCTGATGTTCACATCGGGCAGTACCGGGATGCCCAAGGGCGTGCCGATACGGCACCACAACATCAGCGCTTTCGTGGGCACCGCCCTGGAGCGCTACGACTTCGGGCCCGGCGACCGGTTCAGCCAGATCTACGAGCTGACCTTCGACCTGTCGGTGAGCGAGCTGTTCCTCGCCTGGGGATCCGGCGGATGCCTCTGCGCCCTCAACCGGCTCCAGGCGCTCGCACCGGCCCGGCTGGCAGGCCGGCGCATCACCGTCTGGCACGCCACCCCCAGCCTGGCGGCCTCGCTGCGCCTCGCAGGCCGGCTCGGCCCCGGCTGCCTTCCCGACCTCCGCACGACGATCTTCTGCGGCGAGCCGCTCACCACCGGCACCGCCCGTGCGTGGCACACGGCGGCGCCCCACTCCGTCATCGACAACCTCTACGGACCGACCGAGGCAAGCGTCGCCTGCACGGGGCACGTCTGGGACGGGGCCGACGGCGCTCCGGACGACGCCGTCGTACCGATCGGCGAGGCGTTCCCCGGCGTCGACACCCTCGTCGTCGACGAGGAGGGCGCACCCGCGACCACCGGCGAACTCTGCCTGCGCGGCGCCCAGGTGTTCCACGGCTATCTGGACCCCGCGGAGGACGCGCAGAGGTTCCTCGACCACGACGGACACCGCTGGTACCGCACCGGCGACCTGGTCCGCCGCGGTCCCGGGGGCATGGCCCATCTCGGCCGCTTGGACAGCCAGCTCAAGGTCCAGGGCTACCGGGTCGAGACGGGGGAGGTCGGCGAGGCGCTGCGCGCCGCCGCCCCGGGCGCCGAGGTGGCCGTCCTCACGGTCGCCGGAGACAGCGGTCCGCAACTCGTCGCCTGCCTCATGGGCGGGCCGCCCGTCACCCAGGCCGAGATCCTGGGCAGGGCGGCCCGCCGGCTCCCCGCGTACATGCTGCCGCGCCTGCTGTGGTGGCTGCCGGAGCCCGTACTCAACGCCAACGGCAAGGTCGACCGTCCCCGGCTGCGCCGGGCCGCCGAACAGCGCCTGGCCGCGATGCAGCCTTCATCACGCCGGTCCGCTCAGATCTGAGCGGGCACCGGCGCCGTCGCCCATGATGCTGGGCCCGTCCGGGCCCTGCCGGACCGCCCACGGGAGGTAGTCATGCTCAGTCCGGGTTCCCGCGTCGAAGCAGAGGTCGCTCTGGAGCCGACCGACTTCGTCGTCCACGAGCACCGGCTCCGCGACGTGTGCCTGCTGCCGGGCAGCGCGCTCTTCGACGTGATCTGGCGGATGCTGGAAGCCCGTGATCTCGACCCGGCGCGGGCGGTACTGACCCAGGTGCTGTTCAGCGAACCCGTCACCACCGCTCCGGGCATCGGCCGCGAACTGCGCGTGGTGTTCGAGGCGGACGACACCGGCCGGGTCGGGGTGCGGGCCACCAGCCGCCCGGCCGGCGCGCTCACACCGGACGCACCGTGGGTGGAGAACCTCCGCGCGCGGCTCGACTGGACCGACCGGGCGCTGTCCACGCTGGCCGCCGACGTCCGGGACGCCGCCGGTACCACCGGTGACATGACGCAGGTGTACGGCAGGGCGCGCGCCCAGCAGGTCCACCACGGGCCGCGCATGGCGTGCGCCGGCACCGTCCGGCGCGGCCCGGGCGGCCTGCTCGCGGAGATCGACCTCGCCGACGGCACCGGCGCCGACGACGGGGACTTCTACCTGCACCCGGCCCGCCTGGACGCGGCCACGTTGCTGGGTTTCTGCCAGACGCCGCCGGAGGACGACCCGTTCGTGCCGATGTTCGTCAGCAGGTTCCGCGCGGTCCGGCCCCTGCGCGGTCCCGCCGTGGTCCACGTGCCCGAGGCGGAACGGCTCACCGATTCCGGAGAGTTGCTCAGCAACGACGTCCGTATCTACGGCTCGGACGGCCGGCCGATCGCCGAGATCGTGGGCTTCGCGTCCAAGCGGCTGCGCCCCGGCGCGGTGGTGTCGGCCCCCGAAGCGGCCGGGACGGCGGATCCGGAGCGCACGCCGACCCCCGCCGTTTCGCGGACGGCGGCTCCGAAGGACGGAGAACAGCGGGCGACGCCGGTGGGCGGAGCCATGGCCGGCCGCGTACGAGCGGTGGTCGCCGGGCACCTCGGCCGGCCCGCCGCGGATGTGCCCACCGGCGTCGGTTTCTACGAACTCGGCCTCAACTCGGTCGACGTGCTACGGGTCTCGGAGCAGTTGGAGGAACTGGTCGGCGCGACCCTCTACCCCACCCTGCTCTTCGAGCACACGACGGTGGACGCCGTCGCCGCCTTCCTCGTCTCCGAGTACGGGGAGACCACCTCGGGCGACGACACGTCTCCACAAGGGGAGGACGCCTCCGTCGAGGCGGCCCCGGAGAAGGATGACGCCCGGACGCCCGGTGAGCTCGTCGCCTTCGAGCCGGTCTGGACCCCGGCGCCCGCCCCCGTGCCGGGGCGGGACCGCGGCGATCTCGTCGTGTTCGGCGCGGCATGGGCCCAAGCGCTGCGGGATGCCTGCCCGGACCGGCGGGTCGTCACGGTGGTGCAGGACGGGCCGGTGCCCGACGGCGGCTACCTCGTGGACCAGCGGGACCGGGGGGCCCTGACCGGCCTGTTGCACCGGATGACCTCCGACGGGATCGAACCATCGGTGTTCATCGACGCCACCTGGCCCGCGCCCGCGCCGTACCCCCGCCTGTGGGCGCTCGCCTCCGCCCTCGTGGACAGCCGCAGACCCGGCCCGCACCGGCTGCTGGTGGTGCACGGGCCGGACGCCGACGCCGGGTACCAGGCGCTCGGCGCGTTGCTGCGGACGCTCGGCACGGAGGTGCCGGCCCTGCGCTGCCGCGTGGTAGCCCTGCCGAGCGGCACGCCCGACGTGGCGGCCGTGCTCACCGAGGCCGACGACCTCACGGCCGACGTCGAGGTGCACCACGCCGGGGGCCGGCGGCTGGTGCGCCGCCACCGGCCCGTGCCGCTTCCGCTGCCGGAGGGGGCCCCGGTGCGCGGGGGTGGTTCGTACCTCGTCGCGGGAGCCGGCGGGATCGGTCTGCACGTCGCGGACTGGCTGGCCCGCGAGTACGGGGCCGAGCTCACCCTCGCGGCGCGTCGGCCGGAGCCGCCCGAGACCACCAGGCTCCTCGCGGAGTGGCGGGCACTGGGCGTGACGGCACGTTATGTACGGGCCGACCTCTCCTCGGCGGCCGACGTGGCACGGCTGACGGAGGCCGCCCGGCGCACGCAGGGGCGCCTCGACGGGGTGTTCCACTGCGCGGGCACGGTCGACGACGCCGTGTTCTTCCGCAAACGGCCGGAGCGTGCCGCCGCCGTGCTCGCCGCCAAGATCGACGCGGTCACCCTCCTCGACGAGGCGACCTCGGCCGACGACCTCGGCCTGTTCGTGGTGTTCTCCTCGCTCGCCGCCACCCTGCCCAGCCCCGGGCAGTGCGACTACGCTTTCGCCAACGCCGCCCTCGGTGCGATGATGCGGCGCCGCACGGGGCCCGGCCGCAGTCTGGCCGTGGAGTGGCCGTACTGGGCCGACGGCGGAATGACCGCGCCCGCCGAGGCCCTGCGCCACGACCGCCAGACGCACGGCCTGGCGCCGCTGCCCACTACGGCCGGACTCCGCGCCCTCGCCGGGGCGTTGGCCACCGGAGCGCCCCACCTGCTGATCGGCTACGGCGAACCGGACCGGATCGCGGTCGCGCTCGGTACCGCTCCCATGCTCGAATCCGACTCCGCTCCCATGCTCGAATCCGACTCCGTCCCCACGGCCGCATCCGTCGCGGCCTCCGCGCTCACGACCTCATCCGGCGCCGAACCCGCCGCCCCTGCCCCCGCCCCCTCCGCGCCTCCCACCGACGTACCGGGCGCGGACGGCGGCGCCATCGCAGTGATCGGCGTCGCAGGCCGCTACCCGCAGGCCGTCGACGTGGCGGAGTTCTGGAGCAACCTCCGAGCCGGGCAGGACTGCGTGACCGAGGTGCCGGCCGGCCGGTGGCCGCACGAGCAGATCTTCGACCCCCGGCCGAACACCCCGGGACGCACGTACGGCAAGTGGGGCGGGTTCCTCGACGGCATCGACCGCTTCGACCGCGCCTTCTTCGGCATCTCCCGCCGCGAGGCCGAGCGGATGGACCCGCAGGAACGGCTGTTCCTGACCACCGCCTGGCAGACGGTCGAGGACGCCGGATACCGGCCCGACCAGCTCGCCGACCGCCGGGTCGGGGTGTTCGTCGGAGTGATGTCGTCCCACTTCCAACTGGTCGACGACGCGCCGGACGAGCCGCTGCCCCTGGCTCTGCACTCGTCCGTGGCCAACCGGGTGTCCTACCGGATGGACCTGCGCGGCCCCAGCATGGCCGTCGACACCGCCTGCTCGTCATCGCTGACGGCGATCCACCTCGCCGTGCAGGCCATCCGCTCGGGCGAGTGCACCTGGGCCCTGGCGGGCGGGGTGAACGTCATGCCGCACCCGGAGAAGTACCTGCAGCTCGCCGCCGGGCAGTGGCTCTCGCGCGACGGACGATGCCGCAGTTTCGGCCGGGGCGGCACGGGTTACGTGCCCGGCGAGGGTGTGGGCGCACTGCTGCTCAAGCCGCTCGCCGCAGCGCGGGCCGACGGCGACCACGTGTACGGCGTGATCCGCGGCTCCCGCCTCAACCACGGTGGCCGGGCCAGCGGGTTCACCGTGCCCAGTCCGGGCGCGCAGACCGACGTCGTGACCGGCGCCCTGGCCGCAGCCGGGGTCGACCCGGCCACCGTCACCTACGTCGAGGCGCACGGCACCGGCACCTCGCTCGGTGACCCGATCGAGGTCCAGGGACTGCGCGACGCGTACGCAGGTGTCGACACCACCTGCGCACTCGGTTCGGTCAAGTCGGTCATCGGCCACCTGGAGAGCGCCGCCGGGGTGGCCGCCGTGACCAAGGTGCTGCTCCAGTTGCGGCACCGCACACTCGCCCCCACGCTGCACTGCGACGACGTGAACCCGGCGCTGCGCATCGACGACGGCCCGTTCCGGCTCCAGCGCTCCGCGGCACCATGGGAGCCGGGACCGGCCGGCGTCCGGCGGGCGGGTGTCAGTTCGTTCGGCGCGGGAGGCTCCAACGCCCACCTCGTCCTGGAGGAGGCGCCGCCGCTCCCCGCAGCCCCCGCACCCACCGGACCGGCCGTACTCGTGCTGTCCGCCGAGGACGAGGGACAACTCGCCCGGGTGGCGGGGGACCTGCTCGCGGTTCTGGAACAGGACGACGACGCGGTCAGCCGGGCAGTCGCCGGCCTGCTCGGCGTACGGCCCGACGACGTGCCGACCACCGTGCCGCTGCGCGACCTGGGTCTGGAAGTGGTGGACCTCGACCTGCTCGCGGCATCGGCCGGGCTGCGCGCCGACGAGCTGGCCCGGCGCACTCTCGGCGAACTGGCCCCGGGCGGGGGAGCGGAACGGCTGCACGACCTCGCGTACACCTCCCAGGTCGGCCGGACCCCGCGGGCCCGACGGCTGGCCGTGGTCTGCCCGGACAGCTCCGCCGCCCGCCGGGCGCTGCGGGCCCACCTCGCCGGTGAGGCCCCGCCGCCGGGCGCCTACTGGGGGCGGGAGCCGGGGGCCGTCGCGGACCCGGCCGGTCTCGACGACGCCGTGCGGGAGCGGCAGTGGGAGCGGCTCGCCGAAGCCTGGGCGGCCGGGGCCGATGTCCCCTGGCACCGCTGCCATCCGGCGGGCCGGCGCCGGGTGCCGTTGCCGCCGTATCCGTTCCGGGGCGAACGCTGCTGGCCGGGTCTGTGGCGCGCGGAGAACACCGGGGGAGCGGACACGGCTGCCGCCGAGGGCACTTCGGCGGCCGGAGAGGCACCGGCCGCCCCGCACACCACGGCCGCGCCGGGCCCCGGTCTCCGGACGGACGCCACTGCCGGAAGACACCCGGGTGCGCGGCCCGCCTGCGAGACGCGCCTCCTGCCGGAAGGAATCCTCCTGGTCACCCTCGGCCGCAGCACCTTCACGGACGAACTGCTGGACGGGTTCCGGGAGGCTCTCCTGCGGGCCACGGCCGACGAGGCGGTGTCCTGCGTGGTGATCACCGGGAGCGGCGAGGTGTTCAGCATGGGCGCCACGCCGGAGGCGATGGCCCGACTGGCCGCCAAGCAGGGGACATTCGCCGACGTGTCCTTCCTGCACCAGCTCGTCCTCGCGTGCGACAAGCCGGTAGTCAGCGCCCTCCAGGGCCACGCCAGCGGCGGCGGTCTGGTGTTCGGGCTGTACGCCGACGTGGTCGTCATGGCGCGGGAGGCGAGTTACGGCGTCCCGTTCCTCACCTACGGCTTCACCCCCGGCGCCGGCGCCACCTACTTCGTGGAACGCAAGCTCGGTTCGGCGGTCGCCGAGCAGTTGTTCTACACCGGACGCACCCTGACCGGTGCGGAACTGCGCGAGCGCGGCGCCCCGGTGGACATCCGCCCGCGTGCCGACGTCCTGTCCACCGCCCTGGGACACGCCCAGTCCATCGTGCGGCAGTCCCGCACGGCCGCCGCCGAACTCAAGCGGGAACTGGCCGGCCGCACGCTCGCCGTCCTGTCCGACGTGATCGAACGGGAGTTGCGCATGCACGAGCGGGTGCTGGGCGGCGAGGCGGTCGAACGGGTCCACAGCCGCCTGGGGCGCGAATCGGCGCAGCCGGCCCCGGTCGGTCCGGGTGCCGCGGCGCCTGCTCCGGCTGCGGCGCCTGCTCCGGCCGCCCCGCCGCAGTCGCCCCTCTCCTCGGTGCCGTCCGTACCGCTCGCACCGCAGGCTCCGTCCGCGCAGCCGGTACCGGCTTTTGGGCCGACCGGCGCCGAACTGCGCCACGTCGTCGTGGAGGTGGTGGCCGCTCAGCTCTACCTGGCGCCGCACGAGGTCGACCTGCGGCAGACGTTCTCCGACATGGGGCTGGACTCGATCGGCGCCGTCGAGGTCACCAACACCCTCGCCTCCCGGCTCGGCGTCCACCTGGAGTCGGTTCTGGTCTACGAGCGGCCCACGGTCCCCGAACTGGCCGATGCCGTGGCCGAGGCCGTACGCCAGAAGCAGCAGGTGGCCGACGCCGCCGTCGCCCCACGCGCCGCGGTGCCGGAACCGGCCGGGCCCGCCGTGGCCGCGGTGCCGACGCCCCAGCCCGCCGCACCGGCACCCGCGACGGACGTACCGGTCCGGTCACCGGCCGGCGCAGCAGCGTCCGTCCCGGCGCCCGTACCGCTCGTGACACCTGCGCCGGTCCCGGCATCCGTGTCGGCGGCCGGGGGCGCGCCCCCGCCGGAGCCCGGGGCCGCGGCGCCGCTCGTGCTGCGCGGAGTCGGCGTACGCGCCCGGGGCCGGGCGGCCCCAGCGGCACCCGCCGCCGCACCGGGCCCGGCCGGCACCCCCGCCGCCCTCACCAGGCCCGCGGAGACCGTGGCGCCGGGCCCCTCCTCGCCACCGCACGACGCCCACGCCATCGCGGTGATCGGGATGTCCGGCCAGTTCCCGCACGCGCCCACCCTGGACGCCTTCTGGGCAGCTCTGGCCGATCGCAGGCAGCACATCGAGGAGGTGCCGGCCGACCGCTGGGACACCGGTGTGCACTACGACCCGTCGGGCCGCCCCGGCACCACGACCAGCAAGTGGGCGGCGTCGCTGGCCGCCATCGACCAGTTCGACGCGCCGTTCTTCCGCATGTCCCCGCTGGAGGCGGAGGACATGGACCCCGAACAGCGTCTCTTCCTCACCGAGTCGTGGCGCGCCCTGGAGGACGCCGGCTACGCGGTCGGCCCCGACACAGCCCTGTCCTGCGGTGTCTTCGTGGGCTGCACCCAGAGCGACTACCGGCACGTCCGCCGCGCCGCCGGACGGCACGACACGGCGCACAGCTTCCTCGGCGGCGCCCCCTCGGTGCTGGCCGCCCGAGTCTCGTACTTCCTCAACCTGACCGGCCCCACCGCCGCGGTGGACAGCGCCTGTTCGTCGTCGCTGCTCGCGGTGCACCTGGCCTGCCAGAGCATCCTGAGCGGCGACTGCGAGATGGCCGTCGCGGGCGGGGTCGCGCTGATGCTGGGCCCCGACATCCATGTGCAGACCAGCGCCGCGGGCATCCTGTCGCCGACCGGCCGGAGCGCGCCCTTCGACGCCTCCGCCGACGGCATCGTGCTCGGTGAGGGGGTCGGCGCCGTGGTCCTGAAGCCACTGGCCCGCGCGCTCGCCGACGGCGACCACGTCCACGGCGTCATCCGGGCCGGCGGTGCCAACGGCGACGGCCGCAGCAACGGCATCGCAGCGCCCAGCGGACGCGCTCAGGCCGACCTGCTCACCCGGGTCTGGCAGCGCGCAGGCATCACGCCCGAGGAGATCGGCCTGATCGAGGCGCACGGCACCGGTACCCCGCTGGGCGACCCGATCGAGGTGAAGGCGCTGGCCGAGGCGTTCGTCCGGACCGGAGCGACAACGGCGTCCTGCGCGCTCGGTTCGGTCAAGGGCAACTTCGGCCACACCACGATGGCGGCCGGCATCGCCAGCCTCCTCAAGGTGCTGCTGGCGCTGCGCCACAAGCAGCTGCCGCCGACCGCCGGGTTCGCCTCGCCCAACCCCCGACTCGACCTCGACGACAGCCCGTTCCATGTGGTCACCGAGGTGCGGGACTGGCCGGCGGGCCCGAGTGGGCAGCGCGTCGCGGCGGTCAGCAGTTTCGGTGTGAGCGGTACGAACTGCCACCTGGTCGTCGCCGAGGGCCCCGCCCGGCCGCGGAACCCTGAACCGCGCAGCTTCGTCGTCCCCGTGTCGGCCCGCACTCCCAGGGAACTCGGGGTGCAGCTCGGCGCCCTCGCCGACGCCGCGACGACGGCGCCCGGCCTCGCCGACGTCGCCTACACCCTCTGCGTCGGACGCCGCCACCACCAGGCGCGTGCCGTGTTCGTCGCGCACAGCCTCGACGACCTCGCCTCCCAGCTGCGGGCGGCGGCGGACGGCGCCCCGCCGTACCTCGCCGCGGCGACCCCGGAGCAGCGTCGCCTCGCCGACGAGTACCGCGCCGGCGGCAGCCCCGCGTTCGGGACGCAATTTCTCGGGACCGACGCCCGGCGCACCCCGCTGCCGGCGCATCCGCTGCGCGGCACCCGGCACTGGCCCCAGCCGCCGGCCGCTCCCGCGACCGCTCCGGGCCCCGGGCTCACCTGGTGGGTGGCCCCGGACGCCTGGCAGGTCGCCGACCACCGGGTCGGCGAAACGCCGGTGCTGCCCGGTACCGGTGCACTGGCTCTCGCCGCGGTCTCGGCGGGGGACAACGGGCCGCTGGAGCTGTCCGGGGTGAGGTGGCTCCGGCCACTGCACGCCGGTACGGCGCGGGAGGTACGGGTCGAGAGGGACGGTTCCCGCTTCAGCCTGCGGTGCGCGGGGACGGACTTCGCCACGGGCACGGTGCGGCCCGCCACGGCGCAGGCCGCACCGCTCCCGGTCGACGACATCGCCCGGCGCTGCACCGGACACCGGTCGGGCAGGGACCTCTACACCCGCTTCGCCGCCGCCGGACTCCACTACGGCCCGGCCTTCCAAGTGGTCGACGAGGTGTGGGTGGGCGACGGCGAGGCGCTCGGCCGCCTCACCGTCGCCGAGCGGCCGGCATGGAGCACCGTCGTCGACGTGGCCGCACTGGACGGCGCCATTCAGGTCGCCTCCGTGCTGGCCGGAGAGGGTGAACTGCTGCTGCCGTTCGCGGCCGCCAGGGTGGTGGTGCGCCCGGCCGAGGGGGCACCTTCCTGGGCGCACGTCAGCAGAACCCCGGAGGGCATCACGGTCCGGCTCGCCGGAGCCGACGGCAGGGAACACGCCCGCATCGAGGGCCTGGTCGCCCGCGAGGCGCGCACGGAGCACCCGCGCGGCGCCGGCCCGTACGACGGAGAGGCGGCCCCGGGCCGTACCCCGGGTGCGAACCCGGACGCGTCGTCGTCCCGCACGGCTGGTGCCGGAGCGGAGGACGGCGGGCCCGCGGTCTCGGTGCTCGTGCCCACCTGGATCCGGGTGGGCGACGGCGAACCCGCTCCTGTCGGCGTCGGCCGCGCCCTGGTGCTGCACACCCCGGGGGCGGAACCGCTGGCCCGCGACCTCGCCGCACAGTGCGGCGGCGAGCTGCTGCCGCTGGCCGCCGGCCCGGACCGGCTGGCCCGTACGGACCTGGACTCCGTTCACGTGGTGGCGACCGGCGGCAGCTCGGCCGACCTCGACGAAGACCCCACCCTTGCGCAGGTTTTCGACTGTGTGCGGGTGCTGGCGCGGGGGCCGGCGGCCCGCCGGGCCCTGAGCCTGACGGCCGTCCTGGACGGGGTGCTGCCCGCCGCCGGGCGACCCGTCACGGCTCCGGCGCGGGCGGGCGTACTCGGTGTACTGCGCGCCGCCGGCGCCGAACACCCCAGCTGGCACGTGCGCGGTCTCGACCTCGGCGACGCGGGAGCGGACGCGTTGTTGGGGGCACCAGCCGGTCACCCGGTGCTGGCCCGGCGCGACGGCCACTGGCTCGCCCAGGTCTTCCGGCCCCTGACGGCCGCGCCCACCACGGCTCAGCTCCCTCCGTCCGGGACCGGGACCGAGGGCGGTTCCGGCGGTCCCGCTTCACCCTGGCGCGACCGGGGCGTCCATCTGATCGCGGGCGGCGCGGGCGGCATCGGATTCGCCCTGAGCATGCACCTCGCCCGGCACACCTCCGCCGACCTGGTCTGGCTCGGACGCCGTCCGGCCGACGCCGAGGTGACCGCACGACTGGCGGAGGTCGAGGCGGCCGGCGGACGGGCCCGGTACGTGCGGGGCGACGTCGCGGAACCCCGCGACGTACGGGCCGCACTCGCCGTGGCCCACGCCGAGTTCGGCCCGGTCACCTGCGCGGTGCACGCCGCCCTCGAACTGCGGGACCGGACACTGGCGTTCGCCGACGCGGACGACCTGAGGGCGGCGCTGCGGCCCAAGGCCCGGGGCGTACGGGTGCTCCACGACGTGCTGCGCGGCGAACCCCTGGACCACTTCGTCCTCTTCTCCTCGGCCGCCTCCGCGATCGACTCGCCCGGCCAGGCCGCGTACGCGGCCGCCAGCTCCGTCGAGGACGCCATGGGGCAGGCGCTGCACACTTCGGGCCCGGTCCCGGTGACCGTTGTCAACTGGGGCTACTGGGGCAGTGTCGGCGTGGTCGCCGCGCCGGAACGTGCCCGGGCCATGGCGGCGTCCGGCGTGGGTTCGATCGAACCCGCCGACGGATTCGCCGCGCTGAGGCGGATCCTCGCCGCCCGCGTACCGCAGGCCCTCGTCGCCCGGGCCACCCCGCAAGCACTGAGCAGACTCGGAGTGACCGTGCGCGAACCGGACGACGGCAGCCTCGAATCCCTGGCGGGCGCCCTGCTGGCCGCCGAACTCACCGCCGCCGGAGCCCTGCCCGCACCCGGTGCACAGTGCTCCGCCGCGACGCTGGCGGAACGGCTCGGTGTCGTACCCGCCCACCGCAGGCTCTTCGACGCCCTGCTCCCCATACTCGAACGTGCCGGGGCGGTGCGCCGCGAGGGCACGGACCTCATCGGTCTCATCGGCGCGGGAGCGGTCGGACCGGCGCTCGCCGGCTCCGGGCCTTGCGGTGCGGAGGAGCAGCTGCTGCGGCGGTGCGTGGCCGCGCTGCCCGAGGTGCTGGCGGGGCGGCGCAACCCTCTGGAGGTGCTGTTCCCCGGCGGTTCGACGGACCTCCTCGCACGGTTCTACGGCGGCGGCGCGGCCGAACGCGCCGCCAACCGGGAACTCGCCGCCCGGGTGCGCCGCCAGGTCGACGCCTGCGGGCCGGGTGCCCGGGTGCTGGAGATCGGTGCGGGCACCGGCGCCACCACCCGTGACGTGCTGGCCGCGCTGACCGGCGCCGCACCGGTCGAGTACGTCTTCACCGACCTGTCGGCCTCGTTCCTGCGGCAGGGTGAAGAGGCTCTGCGGGCGCGGACACCGGCCGCGGTCACCCTGCGGTACGCCCGGTTCGACGCCGAACAGGACCCCGTCGCCCAGGGCTTCGGCGCCGACCACGACGCGGTGGTCGTCGCGGGAGTGCTGCATGCCACCTCGGACGTCACCGCCGCGTTGCGGCATGCGGCCGGGCTGCTGCGGCCGGGTGGCCTCCTCGTGGTGCACGAGACCACCGGGCGCTCCGACTTCCTGACGCTCACGTTCGGACTGGCCGAAGGCTGGTGGCGCTACGAGGACCCCGAGCTGCGCCGGCCCCACTCGCCGTTGCTCACCCCCGAGACCTGGCGCGCCGTGGCGGGGAAGGCCGGACTCACCGATGTCGAGGTCACCGCGGAAACCGCCGGGGGAACGGCGGGCCCCTGCCTGCTCACGGCCCGCAGAGCACCGGCCGGTGTGACACCGGACCAGGCACCCCCGGCGCGGGCCCGTACGTCCCCGGCCCCGGTCCCGGCCGTCGTGACGCCGGCGGCGGCCCGCCAGTACGTGCGCGCGGTGTTCGCGGAAGTGCTCCGGCACGACCCGGAGAACCTCGGCGACCACGCGGCCTTCGACGAGTTCGGCATCGACTCACTGGTCAGTCTCACCCTGATCGCCCGGTTCGAGGACGACCTCGGCTCACTGCCGTCGACACTGCTGTTCGAGCACCTGACCATCGCCGATCTCGCCGACCACCTGCGTGCCGCACGGCCGGCGGAGCTGGGGGCGGCCACCGGCCCCGCGGCGGTTCCCGTGGCACGCCCCGGTGCCGCGGCGGTTCCCGTGGCCCGCAGCGGATCGGGGGCGGCCCCAGCGGCTCGCAGTGGATACCAGACGGGATCCGAGGCCCTTACCGGATCCGGCACAGCCCCAAAGCCGCGTACCGAACGGGAGGTGGTCCACGAGGCCCCAACCGCACCAACGGACTTTCGCACAGCGGGGACCGCACGCGCCGCGCACGACAGGGCCGTGCACGGCTCGCCCGCGCAGGACACGGCCGCGCATGCCGAGGTCACCGGCCGGCCGGCGGAACCGGGAGGCCCGGCCCCGGCCGTGCGGCCCGAGGACATCGCGATCGTCGGCGTCAGCGGCCGGTACCCCGGCGCGCCGGACCTGGACGCCTTCTGGCGGCTGCTGTCGTCCGGCGCTCACGCCGTCACGGAGGTGCCGGAGGACCGGTTCGACTGGCGGGAGCACTACGACCCCCGGCCCGGCACACCGAACCGGCTCTACACCGCCCGGGGCGGCTTCATCGACGGCGTCGACCGGTTCGACCCCGGCTTCTTCGGCATCCTGGCCCGCGACGCGGTGAAAATCGATCCGCAGGAACGGTTGTTCCTGGAGACCTGCTGGGACCTGCTGGAACAGACCGGCAACCTCGGCGGTCGCGCGAACGGGCGCACCGGGGTCTTCGCCGGTGCGATGTACGGCACCTACGGGCAGCTCGGTGCGACCGCGTGGCCGCAGGGCGAGATGACCGGCGCGCACTCGTCGTACTGGTCGATCGCCAACCGGGTGTCGTACCTCCTCGACCTGTCCGGGCCCAGCTTCGCGGTGGACTCCGCATGCTCGTCCTCGCTCACGGCGCTGCACCTGGCCTGCGAGAGCCTGCGGCGCGGCGAGTGCGACACGGCGATCGCGGGCGGCGTCAACGTGATCATCCACCCCGCGCACTTTGTCTCGCTGTGCTCGCTGACGATGCTGTCGCCGCACGGGGCGTGCCGGGTCTTCGACGCCGAAGCGGACGGATTCGTACCGGGCGAGGGTGTCGGAGCCGTGCTGCTGAAACCGCTGAGCCGTGCGATCGCCGACGGCGACGACATATGGGCGGTGGTCAAGGGCAGCGCGGTCAACGCGGGTGGCCGCACCTCCGGTTACACCGTGCCGAACCCGAACGCCCAGGCGGCGGTCATCGAGCAGGCCCTCGACCGGGCCGGCGTCGACCCCGCCACGGTCGACTACGTCGAGGCGCACGGCACCGGAACCGCCTTGGGCGACCCGATCGAGATGGCCGGTCTGCGCAGGGTGTTCGACCGGGTCGCTGAGGGCGCGCCCGACGGTCACGGGGCCCCTGCCGGTGCCGGGGGCCGGCCGCTGGCCGTGGGCTCGGTGAAGGCCAACGTCGGTCACCTGGAGGCGGCCGCGGGCATCGCCGGGCTCACGAAGGTGCTGCTCCAGCTCCGGCACGGCGCCATCGCTCCCTGTGCCCACCTGCGCGAGGTGAACCCCCGCATCGATCTCGGCGACCGGCTGGAGCTGCCGAGGGGACTGCGGCGCTGGGAGGGGGGCCCGTCACCACGACGGGCCGGTGTCAGCTCGTTCGGCGCCGGTGGCGCCAACGCCCACGTGGTGATCGAGGAATACCTGTCCCCGCGTCCGGACCCGGTGGTCCCGCCGTCCGGAGACCAGCTGTTCGTGCTGTCGGCGCGCTCTCCCGAGCTGCTGGCCGAGTACGCCGGTGACGTTGCCGCCGCCCTCGCAGGGCCGCTGCCGACGGGGGCCGCACTGCCCGGCCTCGCCCACACCAGCCAAGTGGGACGGCCCGCCCTCCGCGAACGGGTAGCGGTGCTCTGCGGCAGCGTGCCCGAGCTGGTCACCCGGCTGACCGCGGTCGCCCGCGGTGAGAGCGCGCCCGGTGTGTGGCGCGGCAGCGCGGCCCCCGGCCGCGAAACGACTGCCACCCCCGCCACCGCTTCGGGCAACACGCCCGACGGCACGGCTGCCGAGCGGTGGTCCGACGCGGCCCGCCGCTGGACCGGGGGTGAGCGGGTCGACTGGGCCGCCCTGTGGCCCGTACCGCCGCGTGTGGCCGCCTTCCCGGGCCTCCCGCAGCAACGCCGGCGGATCTGGTGGGAGCCGGCCACGCCGCCGCCCGCCGCTCCCGGGCCGGAGTCCCCGCCCCAGGCTGCTCCGAGCCCCGCGGCGGCTTCCGTCCCCGTGACCGTCCCCGTGTCCCTGAGCGTTCTGGGGGAGGCGGTCGGCGGCCACCACGTCGGAGGCCGCCGCATCCTGCCGGGTGCCGCCGTTCCCCAGCTCGTCCACGCGGCTCTGCCCGGCCTGTCCGGCGCCGTCCGCTTCGGCGACCTGACGTGGCAGCGGCCCCTGGACCTCGACCGCACGACCGAGGTACGGGTCGTCGCCGCCGCCCACCGGCCCGGCGAGCCGGTCCCGTTCACACTGACCGGCCCCGACGGGGTGGCGTACGCGACGGGCATGGTCGAGCCCCTGACCGGCCCCGCACTGCCGCCCGCCGCCGCGCCCGCCCCCGACCAGGTCGGCCCGTCCGTGGCACCCGCCGTGGTCTACGCCCGCCTCAGCGCGGGCGGGGTGCGGCACGACGGCGGCCTCCAAGTGCTCCAAGCCCTGTGGGCCGGGCCGGGGGAGTGCCTGGCCGATGTGGCGGCGTCGCCCGCGCCGGGCCTGCGCCTGGACCCCGCCGTGCTCGACGGCGCGCTCCAGGCGCTGGCCGTGCTCGACGACACCAACGGCTACCTGCCCACCTCGTGCGCCGAACTGGCCAGCGTCCGTCCGCTCCCGGCCCGCTGCCGGGTGCATGCCCGCGACGTGACCCCCGACGGCGCCACCGGTTTCCGCATCGTCGACCTGGACGTCTACGACGGCGCCGAACGGGCCCTCGCCCTGCGGGGGCTGAGGCTCACCGCGGTTCGCAGCGAGGCACCCCGTGCCGCCGTCGTCCCCCCGGCCGGGCCCACGCCCGCAGCGGTGCGGAGCGACGCTCCCGAGCCGCACGACGGCGGCCAGGCGGCCTCGGACGGTGCGACCGCCCCCGAGTCCGCACCCGTCGGCATCGAGATCCGCCACCGGCGGCCCCGCTGGCGGCCCGCCGGGCCGCCGGAGCCGGGCCGCCCGGTGCGCCGGGTGCTGCTGCACTGCCCGGAGCCCGCACTGCGCTCCGGCCTGGCCGCCGAACTGGACCGGCGCGGCATCGCCTGGTACGCCGACGCAGGCGCCGACCCCGGCGTTGTGGACGCGGTCCTCCAGGTCTGCCCCGCCTCAGCACCCGACCTCGGGACACAACTGCGGGAGGGCTTCGACACCACGCTGAAGCTGGCGACGAGCCACCTGGGGGCCACCCGCTCCCGCACCCCGTTGCGGATGCTGGTGGCACATCACCTCGACGAACGGACCGGGCAGGCCCGCCCCGCGTACGCCGCGCTCGGCGCCCTGCTGCGCACACTCTCGCTGGAGCACACGGATTTCTCCGGGGCCCAGGCCCAGGTGGACGGGTCCTCCCCGGAGGTCGCCCGGCTGCTGGTCGAGGAACTGCTGGGCGCCGATGAGAGCGACGTCCGGCACACGGCTACGGAGCGATACGTGCGCGAGTTCGAGGAGCACGAGCCGTCGGCGGCCGGCCCGGTCCTCGCCACCGGTCCGGCACGCACCTACCTGATCACCGGCGGAGCCGGCCGGATCGGCACGACGCTCGCCCGGCACCTGGCCGGGCGTGGCGGCAAGGTCAACCTCGTCCTGTGCGGCCGTCGCGCCGCTGGCGCCACCGTGACGGCGACGGTGCGCGACCTGGCAGCGACGGGTGCCGAGGTGGTCTACCACCAGGCCGACGTCAGCGACCGGCGGCAGGTGGACGCTCTCGTGGCGGCGGTCCGTCAGCGGTTCGGCGCCCTGCACGGCGTCGTGCACGCGGCCGGTGTCACCCGCGACTCGCTCGCGGTGCGCAAGACCCCCCAGGAGGTCGCAGAGGTACTGGCCCCCAAGGTCCGGGGCGTCGTGCACCTGGACGCGGCCACGCGGGACGAACCGCTCGAATTCCTGGCGCTGTTCTCCTCCGTCGCCGCCACCACCGGCAACCTCGGCCAGGCCGACTACACCTTCGCCAACGCCTTCCTCGACGCCTTCGCCGACGAACGGGCCGCCCGGCACCGCGCGGGACAGCGCCCCGGGCGCACGGTCTCGATCGGCTGGCCGCTCTGGGCCGACAGCGGAATGCGGGTCGACGAGGCCAGCCGCATGCTGATGGCGCAGCACACCGGCATGGTGCCGCTGCCCGGCACGGACGCCCTGCGCTCCTTCGACGCCTTCCTCGCGGGAGACGAGACCTGCCCCGGGGTGGTCGCGTACGCAGCGGGCTTCCGGCAGCACACCCCGGTGCGGCCCGTCGCCGCAGCCGTCGAGGAGGTCCGGGCCGCCGAGCGCATCGGAGGCGTCGAGCGGGAACTGCGTTCCATGGCCGCCGGGTTCCTGATGGTGCCGGACAACGACGTGGACACCGGCACCGACCTGATGGAACTGGGCTTCGACTCGATCTCGCTGACCGAGCTCATCACCCAGGTCAACGCCCGCTACGGCCTCGACCTGCTGCCCACCGTGCTGTTCGAGGCCCCCACCCTGGGGGCGCTGGCCGAGCGCCTGGTGCGCGAGCACCCGACGGTCGGGCAGACGGACGTCGCCACGGAGGAGGCGTCCCCCGAAGTGCCCGCGGCGCCCCGCGGGTCCGCCGGCCCTGACACATCGACGGTCCTGCCCGTGCCTCCTCCCCCCTCCGTGCCTCCTCCCTCCTCCGTCCCTCCGGCGTCCTCCGTCCCTCCGGCGTCCTCCGTCCCTCCGGCGTCCGCCGAGCCCCTGCCGACGGCCGACCTGTTGGCGGTGAAGGACGCCGGGGCCGCGCGGGGAGCCGCGGCACGGGCCGGCCGGGAGCCCGACACCAGGTCCGCCATGCCCATCGCCATCGTCGGCATGGCCGGCCGGTTTCCGGGCGCCGACGATCTCGCAGCCCTCTGGCAGGTGGTCTCGGCCGGCCGGGACCAGGTGGGGCCCGTCCCTGCGGACCGTGCCGAACTCCTCGCCGATCCGCAGCTGGCCGGGGTACGCGCCGGATTCCTGGAACGGGTCGCCGAGTTCGACGCGGCAGCCTTCGGCATCTCGCCGCGCGAGGCCGGCTACATGGACCCGCAGCAACGCCACTTCCTGGAGGTGACGTGGCAGGCCCTGTACGACGCCGGCCGACGCCCCGGCGAGCTGGCCGGTTCGGCCACCGGCGTGTTCGTCGGCGTGGCCACGGGCGACTACAACGAGCTGATGACGGCACACGGTGGCGCCCCCGAAGCCCACATGGCCACCGGCGTGGCCCACGCCGTCCTCGCCAACCGTGTCTCTCATCTGCTCGACCTGCACGGCCCCAGCGAGGCGCTGGACACCGCGTGTTCCAGTTCGCTGGTCGCCGTGCACCACGCCGCCCGCGCACTCCAGAACGGCGACTGCCACCTGGCCATCGCCGGTGGCGTCAACCTGACGCTCAGCCCCGCCCTCTTCGCGACCTTCACCCGGGCGGGGATGCTCAGCCCACGCGGCCGGTGCGCCAGTTTCGACGACTCCGCCGACGGATACGTCCGGGGCGAAGGCGTCGGCGCCGTCGTGCTCAAGCCGCTGCACCGCGCACTGGCGGACGGCGACCACGTGCAGGCAGTGATTCTCGGCAGCGCCGTCAACCACTGCGGCCGCTCGCCGTCCCTGACCGCGCCCAACCCCAAGGCCCAGGCCGACGTCGTCGTCGACGCCGTCCGGGCGGCCGGGATCGACCCGCGCACCATCGGCTTCGTCCAGGCGCACGGCACCGGTACCGCGCTCGGCGACCCGATCGAGATCGAGGGCCTCAAGCAGGCGTACGCCCGGCTGTACGAGGACTGGGACCTGCCCGCGCCGGCCGAACCACACGTGGCCGTCGGCTCGGTGAAGGCCAACATCGGTCACCTGGAGGCGGCGGCCGGGATCGCCGGCCTGCTTACCACGGTGCTTGCGATGCGGGGCGGTCTCGTCCCGCCCCATCCGCACCTGCGCGAGCCGAACCGCTACCTGCGCCTGAGCGGCACCCCCCTGACCCTGGCGGACGGAGCCCGGCGCTGGGACCCGGTGACGGACGAGTCCGGACAGCCAGTGCGCCGTGCCGGAGTCAGCTCGTTCGGCTTCGGTGGGTCCAACGCCCACGTGGTGCTCCAGACCGGGGGAGTGGCGAAGCCCCTGCCCCTCCCGGCCGGGGGACCGCTGGTCGTGCCGGTGTCGGCGAGGGACGCGCAGGGCTTGGCCGACTACCGCATGCGGCTGGCCGACTTCCTCGACCGGATGCCGGGCGCCCGCCTCGACCAGGTGGCGTACACCCTGCAGGTCGGCCGGGAAGAACTCCCGCACCGCCTCGCAGTGGTGGCCCGCGACCGCGCCCAACTCGTCGCCGCGCTGCGCGGCGCGAGCCCTGACGGAACGCACCTCGGCATCGTGACCACCCGCCCGCACGGCGCTTCGGCGCACAGCACACCGGAGGAGCTCGCCGCTGCCTGGTGCGACGGTCACGCCGTCGACTGGGCCGGCCGCTGGCCCGTGGTTCCCGGCCGGACACCGCTGCCCGGACCCGGCTTCAACCGTACGAGGCACTGGTTCCCCCGTCCCGCTCAGCCCCTGAAGGGATCGACCGACACCATGACCGAGCCCGACCAGACCTCGGCCGAAGCCGTCGAGACCGCGGACGCGCCTGCGGGGGACCGGAGCGGACCCCTTCGGGCCGCGCCGGCACCCGTCGCGACCAAGTCCGGTTCCGTGCCGTCACCGGCGCGACCTTCGTCTCCCAGGGATCCCGGGGACCCGGACGACTCCGTACCGGCCGCCCCGGTACGCCGCGTGGCCCGGGCACAGGTCCGCCTGACCCCGGTACACCGCACAGAAACGTCGCTGTCCCCGTCCCCGCCGGTCGGCGCGGCCGAGCCGGTCCCCGCGCCCGCACGGGCCGCCGAGGTGACGGCGCAGGGGCTGCGCGAGCGGGTGGCGGCGGCACTGGGTGTGCCCGCCGAGGAGATCGGCGACCACGACTCGCTGACCGCCCTCGGCCTCGACTCGATCATGCGCGTGGAACTGGTCCGCTGGCTGCACGACGAGCACGGCACCTCCGTGCCGGCGAGCGAGCTCTACGAGCACGACACACTCGCCGACCTTGTGCGCCACCTCGACGCCGTCGCCGTCCCGGGCCCTGCCCCGGCCGTCCCGGGCTCCGGACGGGCCGCGCCCAAGGCCGAGCCGGCCACCGTGGAGCCCGCACGGCAGCCCGAGGAAGCGGCCCCGACGCCGCAACCGGTGTCGGCCGGGGCGGCTTCGGAACCGTCCGCCCCCGACACGGAGCCGGACGCCCCCGACCTCGCCGCCGCCGTCCGTCGCGTCGTGGAACGTGCCGTGCACAAGGACCTGGGGCCCGACGGTCGGTTCACGGACGGCGCCCTCACCTCCCTCGACATGCTGCGCGCGGTCCGCGCACTGGAGACGGTGCTCGGCACGCTCCCCAAGACGCTGCTGTTCGACCAGCCCGACTGCGCCGCGCTCGCCGGCCACCTCGCCGGACGCTTCGGCGCACCGGCGGTGGCCCGGCTCGACGAAGCCGCCGCCCCCGCCCCACGGCACGTCGCCGGCCCGGGAGGGAGCACGGGGCTGCTCGTACCGCGCTCCGAACTGGCGGACCACCCCGACCTGTCGCGGCTCGTGCGGGACGTCGAGGAGCGGTACGGGATGGAGACCGGCCTGGCCGGTCTGAGCATCGCCCCTCTGCTGTTCTTCCCGGTCACCCGCGACGGCTATCTGGCGATCGGCCGCCACGACGACTCGGTGCTGGTCTGGCGGTACACCGGCGCTCCGGAGCGGTTCGCGTCGGCGGCCGGTGAGCTGCTGGCGCACTGCCGGGCCAACGGACTGCGGCTCAACCTGCTGTCCACCGAACCGCTCACGGAGCTGGCCGGCAGCCCCATGCTGGCCACCGCGTTCGGGGTCGTGCAGCGACTGGAGAACCTCGACGCGTTCTCGCTCGAGGGCGGCCGCCGGAGCAAACTCCGCTACCTGGTGAACCGGTTCGGCCGCGACGGCGACAACCGCGTCGAGGAGTACGTCAGCGGGTCCGACCCGGTGACCGACGCGGCGATCGCCGATCTGGTCGACCGGTGGTCCGAGGGCAAGCAGATGGTGAACGCGTACGTCGCCGAGGCCCGCGAGCTGATCAGGGCGGGAAAGCTGCCCGCCCGGCACCGGATCTTCCTGACCTACCGCGACGAACAGCTGCTCAGCGCCATCGTGCTGGCCGCACTGCCCGCCGGGAAGGGGTACCTGCTCGACGTGGAGTTCTATCCGCGGAGCATGCCGCTGGGTGGGCTGGAGTACAGCCTGGTCGAGATCGTCGGGCGGCTCGCCGCGGAGGGCGCCGAGGTGCTCAGCTTCGGCGGCAGCTTCGGTGTCGAGGTGACGACCACGCCCAACCCGGCGCAGGACGTGCGTCAGTCGCTCGCCGAACTGCGCTCGGTCGGGATCTTCGACGAGGGCAACTACCGCTTCAAGAAGAAGTTCGGACCAGTCGAGATACCGCTGTACCTCTGCCAGCCGGCCGCCGACCGTACCGATGCCGTCGACCTGATCATGATGATCGCCAACTCGGAGGACAAGGCCGCCACCGACCTCCAGGACGCGACCACCGCGGACAGCGCGAGCTCCCCGGGCACGCAGACCGCCGTGGCGGGTGCCCCCGCCTCGGCCGGTCACGAGACGCCCCTCGGCGCCCCCGTGTCCGTGTCGGACCGCGCCGCGCAGCTGGTCCGGGCCGGGCACAACCCGGTACTGCTCGACCATACGGAGGTGGAGTTCGACCTGCTCACCGACTCCTGGTTCGAGCGCACCGACCCCTTCGTGTCCGATCGGATGGCCGCCCTGGCCGCCCGTGTCGCGGATTCCGGCAAGGCCCCGGTGGCACCCCCCGCCTGGCTGCCGTTGCCGCACCTTTCGTGGGCGTCGTCCGGACGGGCCGCGGAGCTGCGGCTGTGCCGGTCGTGGCCCGGCCGACGGGGAGTCGTGCTGCACAACGACCTGTTCCCCACCTGGAAGTTCGCGCTCGCCGAGGAGGGGTTCACAGCAGTCCGGATCCCTCGCCCGGACGGCGCGGAGGTCACCGGCGACGCCAGACTCGCCGGGCTGCCGGCCCTGCTGGACGAGTACGGCTCGGACGTGTCCTTCGTCTGTCTGGAGCTGAGCACCAATGCCGCCGGCGGCCTTCCCCTGACGCTCGGCGCCCTGAGGGAGACGGCCCGCACCTTGCGTGAGCGCGGCGTGCCGCTGGTGCTGGACGCCACCCGGATGGTGGACAACGCATGGGCCTCCGGAGAGGCGGCCCGCGCCGAGCTCTGGCAGACCGTGCGCGACCAGCTCGACACCGCCGACGCCGCGACGGTGAGCCTGTCGAAGAACTTCGCCGTCGGGCTGGGCGGACTGGTCGCCACCCGCCGCGCCGACCTGGCCGAGCGGATGGCCGAGGACGAGGACGCCTATGGCCGTCAACTCGGCCGCCAGCAGCAGGCCGTGCTCGGCGCCGCGCTCACCGACACACCGGTGATCGGCGAGCTGGTCGACCGCCGGAGCGAACAGGTGCGGACCCTGCACCAGCGGCTGGTCGAGGCCGGAGCGCCGGTGCACGGCGGACCGGGCGGGCACTGCGTCCTGCTCGACCCGCGGCGCGACGACGCGTTTGCCGGCCTCGTCCAGCCCGGGCCCGCCATGCTCGCCTGGATCTACCGTGCCACCGGCGTCCGGGGCGGCCCGCACGTGGGCGACGACCCGGTGGGTCTGCTGCGCCTCACGCTGCCGACGGGCCTGTCCGACGCCGACGCCAAGACGCTCACCGACCGGCTCGCCGTGTGCTTCGCCGACCGCTCCGGGGTGGTGGACCTGCACCCGACCGGGCCGGTGGACTCGCCGATGGCACTGGCACGGGCCCGGTTCGAGCCCGCGGAGCGGATCCCGGACGACGTACGGACAGCGGTCGCCGACGGATACGCACCGGCCGGTGACAACCTGGCGGTGCTCAGCGCGCACGCCCCGGCCGTCCAGCGCCACCTGGTGGAGCTGGAGACCGCGACCGTCGAGGCATTCGTGCACGGTGTCGGCCCCACCCTGCTGCTGATGCACCCGTTCAACATCGGGGCCGGGATGTTCGCCCGCCAGTTCGCCGAACTGGGCACGGACCACCGCCTGGTGGTCCTGCACCACCCCGGTGTGGGGGCGACCCGTACCCGGGGACAGATGTCCCTGGACCACATCGTCGACCTCTGCACCGACACCCTGGAACGGCTCGGCATCGACGGCCCGCTGCACCTGGCCGGAGCGTCCTGGGGCGCCCTGGTCGCCCAGACCTTCGCACTGCGCCACCCGGGCCGCACCGCCTCGCTGACCACCATCGGCGGCTCGTACCGGTACGCCAACCGGGTCGGCGAGGTGAACCGCCTCGAGGTCATCGTGGCCGAGGACATGGCCGCCGTCGCGGCGGCCACCGGCGACGCCGCGCGGCTGCCGGATCTCGCGGCGGAGCTGCTGCGCTGCGAGAGCATGGACCCGTACGTCGGCCTGTCCTACCTGGACCTGTTCGCCGGCGAACCGGATCTGCTGCGCCGCCTGCCGGAGCTCGACCTGCCCGCCGCCGTGATCCAAGGACGGCTCGACTGCGTGGTGCCGCTGGACACCGCCCGCCGACTGGCGGCCGCGATTGCGGGCGCGCGGTACGAGGAGCTGGCCGACGCCGGGCACTTCCCCTGTGTGACCCACCCGGACAAGATCAGCCGACTCCTGCGGGAGGTCGTCGCCGCGTCCGCCGACCGCATGCCCCGCAGCGCTTCCCGCTCCGGCGAGGACTCCGGCACGCCGCGTTCCACCGATGCCCCCCGGCCCACCGAGGAGACCGCATGACCACCGCACCGCGCCCCGTCACGGTGGGCATCGAGGCACTCGACGTCTACGGCGGCAGCGCCTGGATCAGCGCCGACGACCTGGCCGAGGGCAGGGGCCTGGACCGCGGCCGCGTCAAGAACCTGATGCTGACCGGGCGCTCGGTCGCCCTGCCCTTCGAGGACCCGGTCACCCACGCGGTGAACGCCGCCAAGGGCCTGGTCGACGGTCTCGACCCGGCGGTGCGTGACGCCATCGAGGTCGTGCTGGTGGCGACCGAGTCCGGCGTCGACTACAGCAAGTCGATCGCCTCGTACGCGCACCGGTACCTCGGACTGCCCTCGCACTGCCGGCTCCTGGAGGTCAAGCAGGCCTGCTACGCCGCCACCGCGGCCCTGCAACTCGCCTCGGGTTACCTCGCCTCGGGTGCCTCACCGGACGCCCGGGTGCTGCTCATCGCCACCGACGTGGGGCTCGCCGACGAGCGTGCCGAGTACGCCGAACTCGCCACCGGCAGCGGCGCGGTCGCCATGCTGCTCAGCGAGCAGCCCGACATCCTTGAACTGGACCTCGGGGCGTTCGGTCTGCACAGCTTCGAGACGATGGACACCGCCCGGCCCGGCCCCGACATCGAGGTCGCCGACGCCGACCAGTCGCTCGTGGCCTATCTGGAGTGCACAGTCCGCAGTTTCGCCGACTACCGGAGCCGGGTCGCCGACGTGACGCTGGACGGCACGTTCGACCACCTGGTCTTCCACACCCCGTTCGCCGGCATGGTGCGCGCGGCGCACCGCCGCGCGATGCGCGAGTTCACCGAATGCGAACCGGCCGCGATCGCCGCCGACTTCACCCGCAGGGTCGAACCCGGCCTGACCTACCCGGCGCAGGTCGGCAACCTCTTCTCCGGGTCCCTCTACCTGGCGCTGGCGAGCCTGGTGGACCAGCTGCCCGCGATGACGGAACGCGCCCGGGTGGGCCTCTTCTCCTACGGCTCCGGGTGCTCCTCGGAATTCCTCAGCGGCACCGTGGGCGAGGGCTCCGGGCAGGTCGTGGCGGCCCGGAAGATCGGGCCCCGGCTGGCCGCCCGCCGCCGCCTCGGATTCGCCGAGTACACCGACCTGCTGCCGGCGAGCCGGGCATGCCTGCTGCCCCGCCCCGACCTGACCGTCGACGCCGCCACCGAATGGCGCCCCGACTCCCGCGGCGGCCCGCCCCTGCTCGCGCTCCGGAGCGTGAAGAACTACCACCGCCACTACGACTGGATCTGAACCGGAAGGACGTCAAGGACACCATGGAACACACCGACGGAGCGGTCCTGGCCGCCATCCGCCACCACGCGAGGGCGATCCTGCCCGACCTCGAGCCCGCCGACATCGTGCCCGCGCGCACCCTCGCCGACCTCGGCCTCAACAGCGTGGACCGCAGCGAAGTCGTCATCAACGTGATGGACGACCTGGACGTGCTCGTCCCGATCACCGAGTTCCGCCAGGCCATGCCGGTCGGCGACCTGGTCGCCCTGTTCGAGCGGTACCGGTGACACCGGCCGGCCCGCCGGTCGCGGTCACCGGACTCGGCGTGCTCTCGGCGCTGGGGCCCGACGTGGACCGGTTCACCGCCGCGCTCCGCGCCGGCCGCACCGCGATCGCCCGTACCGAAGCGCACGACGCCCTGCCGTACCGGGCCGCGCTGTCCGACGAGATGCTGAGCGAAGCGGTCGCGGCGGCGTCCCTCCCGCCCGGGGCGCTGCGCCGCACGTCCCGGCCAGTCCGCGCGTCCCTGGCTGTCGCGGGCCAGGCATGGCGGGCGGCCGAGCTGCACCGGCGCGACCTCGACCCGAGGCGGCTCGCCGTGGTGGTCGGGGGCAACAACCTCAACGGCGCCCAGAGCGCCGCCGCCGCGGGGCGCCTGGGACGAGATCCGCTACTGGTCCCGCCCCGGCTGGCGCTCCAGTACCAGGACACCGACCATGTGGCGACGCTCAGCGCCGCGTTCGGCATCAGGGGGGAGGGGCTGACCGTGGGCGGAGCTTCGGCCGGTGGCAACCTTGCCCTCATCCAGGGCGCCCGGCTGGTCTCCTGGGGGGTCGCCGACGCCTGCCTGGTCGTCGGCGCGCTGGCCGAACCCGCACCGGCCGAACTACGCAGCTTCCTGAACCTCGGCGCCATGGTGCCCACCGAGGGCAGTGGCCCGGGCGGCCCGTTCGACCGCTCGCACCGAGGGTTCGTGCACGGGCCAGCGGCAGCCGCGATGGTGCTGGAGCGGGCGGCCGGGGCAGCGCGCCACGGGGTCGGTGTCCTGGCCGAACTGGCGGGGCACGCCGCCACGCTGGACGCGAACAGCCAGCCCGCCCCGACCGTCGACGGGGAAGCCGACGCCATGGCCCGGGCCATGGCGTCCGCCGATCTCGACCCGGCCGACGTGGACCTGGTCAGCACGCACGGCACGGGCTCGCCGCTGGGCGACCGGATCGAGGCGGACGCCATCGCCCAGGTCTTCGCCGACGCCTCACCCCTGGCCAACGCAGTCAAGGGACTGGCGGGGCACGCGCTCACCGCGGCCGGACTCGTGTCCGCCGTCGCCGCGGTGGTGCAACTGCGCGGCGGCTTCGCACACCCCGACCCGTGGCTGCGCACACCGATCGACGGTGCCCCCAGACTGGTCGGGGACACCGCCGTCACCGCCCCGCTGCGCTGGGTCGTGTCGAACGCCTTCGGCTTCGGGGGGTTCAACTCCGCTGTGGTGTGGCGGGCTGCTCGATGAGTCGGCCCGTCGCGTCCAGCAGGGTGCGGCGCAGCGCCTCGGGCAGCCCCTTCAGGTAGAAGTGGTCCCCGGGGAAGACGTGCAGGCTGAAGCCCCCGGTGGTGAGATCGGCCCAACGTGCCATCTGGGCCGGGGCCACCTCCGGGTCGGCGTCGCCGGTGAGCGCCGTCACCGGGCACGCCAGAGGCGGGGTCGCCGCCGGCTGGTACGTCTCCACCAGCCGGAAGTCGGCCCGCAGCGACGGCAGGAACAGGTTCGCCAGGTCGGGCGAGTCGAGCACCGCCGTCGGTGTCCCGCCGAGCCCTGTCAGCACCTCCAGAAACTCGCGGTCGCCGAGCAGATGACGTACGCCCGTCCCCCCGGGCACCCGCCGGCCGGAGACGAACACCATGCCCGGCGCCGGGCGCAGCCGCTGCGCCGCCTCGTAGGCCACCATCGCGCCCATGCTGTGCCCGAACAGCGCGTAGGGCCTGTCCAGCAACGGCTCCAGGGCGGGCACCAGGTCCTCGACGAGGTCCGACATACGGGTGTACGGCGGTTCGTGGTAGCGCCGTTCCCGGCCCGGCAGCACGATCGGGACCACATCGACGTACGGCGCCAACATCCGGCGCCAGGGCAGGAAGAGCGTGCTGCCACCACCGGCGTGCGCGAAGCAGAACAACCGGACGGGTGCGTGCGGATCGCGTGTGCCGGCGGTCCAGTCCACGGTCATCGATCGATCCCTCCGGGTTCATGTGCGGCCCGGTCCACGGTCGTCGGGCCCTTCCTGGTGGTGCGTACGGCCGGATCCGCGGTCACCGGGTCCCCTCCGCCTCTCGTACCACCAGGTGGCCGTAGGAGCCGCCCGAGCCGACGGCGTTGACCAGCGCCCGCCGCGGCGGGCCCGACCGTTCCCAGTCGACGGCCCGCCGGGGTACGTACACCGGCCCGTCCGCCCAGTTCACCAGGGGGTTCGGTTGTCCCGAGACCAGGGTCGGCGCGATCCGGCCGTGCCGCAGTTGCAGCAGCACCTTCATCAGCTGCCCCAGTCCGGCCGCCGCCTCGGCGTGCCCGATGTTCGGCTTGACCGTGCCCATGGGCACGGGGCCGTCCCGGCCGGCCAGCAGTTCGGCGAAGGCCGATACCTCCGTCGCGTCGGCCAGGCCGGCGCCCGCCGCGGCGCTCTCCACGTAGGACAGTGCCGTCGGGTCGAGCCCGGCCGTCCGCAGCATGTCCGTCAACGACGAGGTGAGCGAGGCGGGCCCGGGCGCCCCGAACCGGCCCTCCCCGCCCGCGTGAGCGCACCACGAAGCCTCCAGTACTCCATGCACCCGGTCGCCGTCCCGGGCGGCCGAGTCGGCGCGCCGCAGCAGCAGGGCGCCGACGGCCTCGCCCAGGTACCAGCCCGGTGCTGCCTCGTCGTACGCGCCGTTCGGTGTGCCGCCGTCCGGCGTGGCGAGCAGGCCGAGGCCGCTGAGCAGGCCCACGTGCCGACGGTGGGTCACCAGGTTCACCCCGGCGACCACCGCGCTGTCGCACTCACCGGAGCGCAGCGCCTGCATCGCGAGGTGCAGGGCGGTCAGCGACGACGAGCAGGAGGTGTCCACCGCGAGGCTCGGACCCTGCCACCCGAACGTGTGGGACAGCCGGTTGGGCAGCGTCGCCCGGGTGGCGACGACCTCCACGGCGTCTCCGCGTTCCCAGCCGTCCCCGGCCGTGGCGAGGTGGTCGTCCCACATGGACGCCACGAACACCCCCACCCGGCCGCCGTCCTCGGTCAGGGACCGGGGGGTGTGCCCGGCACCCTCCAGGCACTGCCAGACGGCCGGCAGCAGCAGGCGCAGTTGCGGGTCGATGACAGCGGCCTCGGCGGGGGAGATCCGCAGTGGGCGCAGGTCCACCGGCCCCAGCGTGTCCAGGAACCCCCCGATCGGCGGCCGGCCGGTCCAGCCGAGCGCCGCGACACGGGACGGGGCCATGGGACCGATGGCCGACCGGCCCTCGTGCAGCATCCGCCACAGCTCGTCCGGGCCGGCGGCGCCGGGGAAGCGGCCCGCCATCCCGACGACGGCGACCTCGCCCGGCTGCCGCGCGGACGGGGTGTCAGCCGCCGTCCACAGCGGCTCGCCGGGGGCCTCGTCGCCGGCGGCGTCCAGCGGCGCGCACAGGAGCCCGAGCAGGAAGGTGTGGGACGGTCCGAGTCCCAGCGTCTCGGCGAGGTCGCTCTGCCGCAGGTCGCCGACCGGGCACACCGCGACACCCGACGGCACCTGCTGCTGCATCAGCAGCTGAGCCATGTGGCCTGCCTCCAGGGCCAGGTAGCGGGGGGCCTGGGCCTGGTACAACGGCTCGATGCCCTGCTGCTCCCCGACCAGGTAGATCTCCGCGCAGGCACGGGCGGCGAAAGGCCGGTTGTAGTACACGTGGGCGTTGACCGGAAGGCCCGTGCCGGTGCCCAGGGGCTCCAGGGCGTGCGTGCGGGGCCGGTAGTAGTAGGCCCCCGCGTCGAGCCCCTCCACCGCGCCGTCGCGCACCAGTACGTAGACCTGAACGGCGTACGTGTCACCGGCGGATGGGTAGAGCGCGCCGGAGCCGGCGCTCTCGTCCGTCCGGGCCAGCACCCGCAGCAGCCGGCCGAGTCGTTCGCCGTCCAGCCACCCCTCGGTCACGGGGCGGCGGCTGGCGCGCCAGCGTCGCTGCCCCTCGCTCGGCCGCCCGCCGGCCAGCGGCACCGGGCGGGCGTGCTCGGGCGCGGGCCGCTGTCCGAGGTCGCCCTCCTTGAAGCGACGCCGGTCCTCGACGGCGAAGAAGTCCACCTGCTGCGGGGGCGACGCACGACGCGGCTCTGCCTGCCGCGGTGCATCGGCCCGCGGCGGTGGGGCGACGTGTGATGGTTCCGGTCGCTCCTCACGGGGCGACGGTGTTTCCGGCAGCTTCGTTCGTACGTTCCGTGGTTCCGCAGGCTCCGGTCGCACGCGCGGTGATCGGGGCAGTTCCCGTTGAGCCCGCGATGCCGGCGGCTGCTCGTGTTCCGCGCCCACCGGTTCGGTGCGCGCCGGTTGCGCCTGGGACCGGGACGCGGCGGACAGGTGCGCGGCGATGGCCGCGACCGTCGGCTCCGACAGCAACAGCGCCACCGGTACCTCGCAGCCGTACCGGTCCCGCAGCACCCGGCTGGCCCGCACCATGGTGAACGAGGTGGCCCCCAGCTCCCACAGGTCCGCCGAGGGGTCGACCGGCGGCAGGTCGAGCAACTCGCCCAGCAGCGCGGCGATCGACGCCACGTCTTCGGCCGGAGCCGCGGCGCCCACGTCTGCCGTACCGGTGGCGACCACGGCGCTCGGCGCCGTCCCGGCCGGTCCGGACTCCGCGGCACCGGGTGCGGCTTCTCGCACCTCGGTCCGCTCCCGTGCCCGGGCGACACCGGCACCCGGCACGCGCCCGGCGGGGACCGGCGGCGCGGCCCGCTCCACGGCAGGCGCGGGCACAGACGTGCTGTCGGCCGGCCACGGCAGGGCGTCGCGGTCCAGTTTGCCGTTCGGCGTCGTCGGCCACTCCTCGACGAACGCCACCACCGACGGCACCATGTAGTCGGGCAGCGCGGCCGAGGCATGTGCCCGCAGTTCGGCCCCGGTGAGAGGCGGAGCAGGAGCCCGGTCCGGGCGCGGCGCCCGGTCCTCGGGCAGTACGTACGCCACCAGTCGGTCCTCCCCGGAGCCGCCGGACCGCAGCAGGACCACCGCGTCCGCGACACCGGGGTGCGTCCGCAACCGGTGCTCGATCTCCGGCAGTTCCACCCGGAAGCCGCGCACCTTGACCTGACCGTCGCGACGGCCGAGGAAGTGCATGACACCGTCGGGCGCGAACCGAGCACGGTCACCCGTCGCGTACAGCCGGGTCTCCGGAAGACCGGGGAACTCGCCGGTGACGAACCGCTCCGCGGTGAGGCCGGGCTGCCGGTAGTAGCCGAGGGCCAGGCAGTCGCCCGCGATGTACAGGTCGCCCTCGGCACCGATCGGCACCGGGCGGCGCGATGCGTCGAGGATGTGGTAGCGGGAGTTGTCCAGCGGACGTCCGTACGGGATGCTGCGCCACCCCGGGTCCACCTGGTCCACCACGAAGTAGTTGGACCAGACGGTCGCCTCCGTCGCACCGCCGAGGCTCACCAGTGTGGCGCCGGGGAACGCCGCTCGAAGCCTCTCCGGGAGCCACAGGGGAGTGTAATCGCCGCTGAGGAACACCAGTCGCAGGGTGTCGCCGCCGCACCGGCCGAACGGCGTGGGGAACTCCGGTGCCAAGTTGGCCAAGGTGGTCGGTGCCGAGTTCCAGAACGTCACCGGCTCGGTCTCCAGCACCCGGAGCAGCAGCCCCGGGTCGCGCTGCTGCTCCTCGTCGGCGACGTACAACGCGGCGCCCAGGCTGAGCAGTCCGAGGATGTCGAAGACCGACAGGTCGAAGCCGAGCGACGTGACGCACAGGCCGAGGTCGCCGGGCCCGAAGCCGAACGTGCGGCGGCTCCACTCGAAGAGGTTCAGCATCGGGCGGTGAGAGACCCCGACACCCTTGGGCCGCCCGGTGCTGCCCGACGTGAAGATCACGTACGCGAGATCGTCCACCTCGTTCACCGGCTGCGGCGCACGCCCCTCGCGCGGGTGCGGCTCGGCGAGCACCACATCCAGGTCGACCAGACGCAACTCCGGTACGTCCTGCGCCGCCCGAGTCGCGTCCTTCGCCGACGAAGTGCCGTGCGTGCCGGACAGCGACGCCGCCCAACCGCAGGTCGCGTCGCACACCAGGAACGCTGCGGCGGCGTCTGCCAGCATTACCGAGGCCCGTTCGCTGGGCAGCGAGGGCAGCACCGGCAGATAGGCCCCGCCCGCCTTGAGGATGCCCAGGACCGCGACCACCATGTCCGGGCCCCGGCGCACCGACACCCCGACCACGTCTCCGCGGCCCACTCCCGCCTCGCGCAGTGTCCAGGCCAACCGGTTGGCACGCAGCTCCAGTTCCGCGTACGACAGGGCGCCACCGGACCAGCGGACCGCCACGTCGGACGGCCTGATCCGGGCCTGGTCCTCGATCAGCACCTGCACCGGCAGGTCCGCCGGGAACGGGCGGGCGGTGTCGTTCCAGCGGGCGGGCGGCAGATCCGGGTCGTCGACCGGGGTCTGTTCGAGCGACACCAGCCCCGCCAGGTCGTCGGCGAACCGCGCGAACGCCTCCTCGGGCCACCCTTCGGGCAGTTGCTCCGGCAGCACGTCCCAGGCGTACTCCAGCACGTCGCCCTCCTGGACCGCCACGCAGTCCAGTGCCACGCCCGGGGTGCTCGTCGCCCAGGCCCCCGCTTCGACCCCGTCCGGCAGCGGATGCGTGTCGAGGTCGAACAGGCTGGTGTACACGACGGCCAGGCCGGGACCGGAGCGCCTGGCCCTGCGGAGCTCGGACAGGCCGCTCACCGTGTCGGCCTCCCGGTCCTCGGCCAGTACGGCGTCGTAACGGCGCGCCAGGTCGATCAGCGGACAGCCCTCGGCCGTGACCGTCACCCAGCTCAGCGCGGTCCGCTCGGCGGGCCGGGCGGCGTCGGACCCGTCCGGCCAGCGCACCACCGGGACGCCGAACACGTCGCCGAGCCCGGGGGAGAGGGCCCGTGCGTACGCCGCCAGCAACAGGCCGTCGGGTGAGCAGCCGTGCTTCGCCCCGGCGGCCACCACGGTGCGCCACCCCGGCAGTGTGCCGCGCAGTCGGATCCGGCCCCCGTCGTCGGCAACCGTCGGCAACCGGGGCCCCGGCGGCAGTGCGGCCACCCGCCGCCGCCAGTGCTCACGCGCCGCCACCGCGTCGAGGGCCCCGGCGGAGGGGCCCGCCGGGCCCGGGAACGGGGCGTCGCCGGTGTCGCCGTCGGCCGCGTAGAGCCGCATCAGCTCCCGACCGGCCAGATGGATGCTGCGCGCGTCGATCAGCGCGAGGTCGGCCGTCAGGAACACGGTGCCCGCACCGTCCGACCCCTCGGCACGGCCCACGCGGACATCCAGATGGCCCTCGTCCCACAGGTGCGCCTCCCGCAACAGGTCCCCTACGAGCTCCCCTACGAGCTCCGGTACGAGCGGTACCTCCGGCACGGATGGCGACGGCGGCACGGCGGGCAGCTGCAGGCCGTGCCCGGCATCGACGCGCGCGGACAGCACCGGATGCCGGGCCGTCAGCCGCTCCAGGGCCCGCCACAGCCGGTCGGTGTCCAGGTCGGGGACCTCGTAACTGAGCAGCAGACGGCACCCGCCCGCGTCGTCCGATCCCAGCGCTCGGGAGACCAGATAGGCCTGCTGGAGGTCGTTGAGCGGCGCCGGGGAGAGGGACCCGGCCCGCGGCTCGGGCCGGGCTGCCAACGCCGCCGGCTCCTGCCCCCGGGCCTCTTCCGACTCTGGTGGCGGTGCCGGTTCCCCGGACCCGGCCAGCGCCTCCAACCGGGCGGTGTACGCGGTGAACAGAGCCTCGGCGCCGGGCGCCTCGAAGGCCCGCTCGACCACGTCCCACCGGTAGCGGAGCGCCCCGTCCTCCTCCCACACCTGGTGGTCGAGGGAGACACCGGAGGTCCGGCCCACCGCGTAGCACTCGGCTGCGGCGAAGGCGCCCTCGGGCACCCCGTCGTCGATCATGCTGGTGAAGGTCACGGGTAGGTCGGGCAGCGGCCCGCGGCGGCGGCGCAGCGCTGCGACCCCCGGCACCGTCGGGTGGTCGAGGTCCTCGGCGAGGCGCTCGTGCACGGCCCGGGCATCGGTGTCGTGGACCGGGAAGACCACCGTCGAGGTGAATGTGCCGACGGTGTCCTCGGCTCCTCGCATCCGCGCCCGATCACTGGTGGTCAGGACAAGACTGAACGGCGTCGGTGCCCCGGCCCCGGCGAGTACGTCCGCGAACGTGCTCAGCACGAACGCGGTCGCGCTCACCTCCTGACGCGCGGCCACCTCACGCAGCCGCGCCCACGCGCGCGCGTCGAGCGACCCGGTGAGTGGACGTCGGCCGGGTCCGCCACCGACGTCGCCGGTCTCCCATGCGGGCGTCCGAACAAGGCCCGGTCCAGCCGGCAGGGCCGCCAGCCGCTTCTCCCAGTGGGCGAGGTCCGCCGCGTACCGCTCCCCGCCGCTCTCCCGGGCGACGGCGCGCGCGTAGTCGCCGAAGGACACCGTCGCGGGCTCGGACGCCAGGACGTCGGGGGACCCGTCGTACGCACGCCACCAGTCGCGCAGCAGTACCCGCAGACTCCGGCCGTCGCAGAGGACGCCGTCGACGGCCAGGTGGACCCGTCCGTCGCCGGCCGCCCCGGGGGTGACCTCCACCTCGTACAGGGGCCAGTCCGCCGCCGTGTACCGGCGGTGGCCCAGCCGGGCACGGACCTCGGACGGGTCGTGACCGACGGGATGAGTGGTCAGCGGCAGGTCCAGGGCGGGCCGCACGCGCAGGGCCCCGGCCGCGGTCAGGCCGCAGTCCAGCACCGGGTGCCGCCGACGCACGGCCAGCCAGGCCCGTCGCAGCCGGTCGACGTCCAGGCCGGAGACGTCGAACTCGCGGTAGTGGTGGCAGCCGACCGCGTCCGGCACCAGGTCGTCCTCCTTGCCCACGAGGTACGCCTGCTGGAGCGCCGTGGCGGGGAACGGCTCGTCGGGTCCGGCCGGATCGTCGGGTACGGCCAGCCGCAGCCCGGCGGTCGCGGTGCCCCCGGCCTCGGCGATCAGGCCGGCCAGTGTCGCCGCGTCGTGCCCCGCACGGAGCAGGCTCAGCGGCACCGGGACACCGAGGCGGTCCTCCAGGGCCAGCGCCAGCCGGACCGCCGTCATCGAGTCGGCGCCGGGCGGCAGGACCGGTTCGCCGCCGGCCGGCACCTCCCTGTCGAACGTGTCGTGGAGCGCGGCGGCGACGCCGTCCAGCAGCGATGCGGCCGCATCGCCGGGCGAAGGGGCGGTCTCCTCCTGCGGAGTGAGGGGTGTTCGCGTCACCACGTCCACCTCCCCAGGGTGCCGTGCCGGGTGCCCAGGTCCTCCTGGCTCATACGGGAGGCCCGCGTGGTGATCGCCGCCGCCCGGCGCAACTGCTCCTCGAAGCGGGTGCGGAACCTCTCGTCGTCGGGCAGCTCCACCTCGTCGGCCGCGGCCAGCATCAGCTCCACGAACCGCTCGCGCTGCTCGTCGGTGATGCGCAGGTCCGCATGCATCTTCTTCACGTGCTCGAACCCGCCGATCTCGTCGGTGAAGGCGCTGCCGTGCCCGAAGACCTCGACGAGGTACGCCGTCAGGTGCCGCACATGCGCGTCACCCGTGTACCGGAACATGCGCCCGATCTGCGGATCGGCCACCGCGGCCCGGTGGAACGCCTCGGCCAGGCGCCGAAGCGCGTCCTCGCCGCCGACGTGGTCGTACATCGTCACCGTGACCTCCAGGGTCGTACCCGCCACTGGGAAACCGTTGCGACGATAGGCGCGCCGATCACCGGCGCCCGCTCACGTTTGAGCGTCCTGCGGCAGAACGCTGTGCCAACCTCGGGCCGTTGCCCGCGGAGGTTGCGGATCTTGCAGTCCGAGCAGGAAAGAGGTCGCAGTGGCTGACCAGTTGCCCACATACCCGATCACCGATCGCACCTGTCCCTACGACCCGCCCGCCGGTCTGCTGGCTCTCCAGGAGCAGGCCCCGCTGGTGCGGGTGCAACTGCCCACCGGTCCGGCCTGGCTGGTGACCCGCTACGACGCGGCGCGGGCCCTGCTCGACGACCCGCGCATGAGCTCGGACATGGGCCGGGAGGGATTCCCCACGCTCTACCGGCAGAAGATGCGGCCGGTGCTCAAGGGGTCCTTCATGCGGATGGACGGTGACCAGCACGCCTTCTACCGCACCATGCTGGCGGGGGAGTTCTCGGTCAAGCGCGTCCAGGCCATGCGCCCCGAGATCGAGCAGGCCTGCGACCAGCTGCTGGACGAGATGATCCGCCAGGGACCGCCGGCCAATCTGCACCAGGCGTACGGCGTCCCCGTGTCGTCCCGCTCGATTTGCCAGTTGCTCGGTGTTCCCTACGAGGACGCGGACTTCTTCACCACCCATCTGGAAGCCCTCTTCGACCCGCACCGCGCCGGCGCCCCGGAGCGGATCGCCGAGAGCAAGGCCGCTCTCAGCGGCTACCTCGACGAGCTGGTCTCCCGCAAGGAGAAGGAGCCCGGCGACGACATGATCAGCCGGCTCGTCGCCGACTACCTGATACCCGGCAAGGTGGACCGGCCGGAACTGCTGCTCACCTCGTACCTGCTGCTCGCGGCCGGCCACGAGACGACCGCCAGCATGATCACCACGGGCACCGCGGCGCTGCTGATGCACCCTGGTCAACTGGCGGCCCTGCGCGAGGAGCCGCATCTGCTGCGCGGCGCCGTGGAGGAGCTGCTGCGCTACCTGAGCATCTTCCAGTTCGGCATCACCCGGGTGGCCACGGAGGACGTACGGGTCGGTGACCAGACCGTGGCCGCGGGGGAGGGCATCATCGTCTCGCCGCTGCTGGGCAACCGCGACCAGGATGTCTACGACGACCCGCACACCCTCGACGTCCGCCGCCGCGGCCGTCCCCACCTGAGCTTCGGCCACGGCCCGCACCTGTGCGTCGGGCACACCCTGGCCCGCATCGAACTCCAGACGGCCTTCGAGCGGTTGCTCACCCGGCTGCCCGACCTGCGCCTTGCCGTGCCCGAGTCCGAGGTGCCGTTCCGTACGGAGACCCTCGTCTTTGGCACCATCGACCTGCCGGTCGCCTGGGGCGAGCAGCCGGCGAAAACGCCCGCATGAGTACACAGGAAGAGCCCGGGCCGCTGCTGAGGGTGGACCACGCCGCCTGCTGCCGCTCCGGTGCCTGCTCGCTGGTCGCGCCGGACCTCTTCGACCAGGGCGAGGACGGCAAGGTACTGCTCAAGAACCCCCGGCCGCCCGGCCATCTGCTGGCCGCGGCGGAGGAGGCCGCGGACTACTGCCCCGTCTCGGCCATTGAACTGGAGGCCCCGCCCGGGTGACCGGCGGTCCCGGGCGTTCCGGATCCGGCGGGCCACGGGCCCGCCGCGGCCCGCCCACCGGGACATGGCGGTCCGGACCTCGGGCGGCCGTCGCCCACCCACCCCGACCGGCCCACGCGGTGCCGGACTGCCCTCACCGGTCGCACGCAGCAGCACCACCACCACCACCACCCCGCCGCCGCCCGTGCTCCCCGGCGCGCCCGCACGGGCGGGCGCAGCGTCCGACCGGGACGACCGCAGGGTCCCGCGCGCGGGGCACACAGGGGACGTACCTCTCCCACTCCCGCTTCGTCCGGCGGTGTCCGCCGGCAGGATTCCGACGTCGATCGCGAGGAACACACATGGACCTGCTCAGCAAGGCGGCGCTCAACGGCGCACCCCCCGATGAACTCGAACGACTGCCGCTCCCCGACGAGTTCCTCGCCGGACACCTACGGGCCGAGGACGCCGAGGCGGTGGACCGCGCGGCCGGGACCGATGTGCGCCGGACCCTGCACGTGGGTCTCGTACCGATGCCCGAGCTGGCGCCGGACGAGGTCGTCGTCGCCGTCATGGCCAGCTCGATCAACTACAACACCGTGTGGTCGGCCATGTTCGAGCCGATCTCCACGTTCACGACGCTGCGCCGCTACGCGCGCCAGGGCGGTTACGCCACGCGCCACGACCTGCCGTACCAGGTGGTCGGCTCGGACGCCTCGGGTGTGGTGGTGCGCGTCGGAGCCGGCGTACGGCACTGGCGGGCCGGCGACCACGTGGTGGTGAGCCCCGCGTACGTCGACGACCAGGACCCGGGCTCCCACGACGACGGCATGATGGGCACGCACCTGCGGGCCTGGGGATTCGAGACGAACTTCGGCGGCCTGGCGCACTACACGATCGTACGGGCCACCCAACTCGTCGCCAAACCGCCCCACCTCACCTGGGAGGAGGCGGCCACGATCACCCTGTGCGCGGGCACGGCGTACCGGATGCTGGTCGGCGACCACGGCGCCCGGATGAAGCAGGGCGACGTGGTGCTGATCTGGGGCGCCACCGGGGGACTCGGCGCGTACGCCGTGCAGATGGTCCGCAACGGCGGCGGCGTCGCGGTCGGCGTCGTCGGCTCCCGGGCCAAGGCCGACCTCTTGCGGCAGCAGGGCTGCGACCTGGTGATCGACCGCCGGGAGATCGGCATGGGCGACGACGCCGACCCCCGGGCCGACGCAGCCGAGCTCGGCCGCAGGCTCGGCCGCATTATCCGGGCCGAGGTCGGCGAGGACCCGAGCATCGCGTTCGACTACGTCGGACGATCCACCTTCGGCACCTCGGTGCACGTGGTGCGCCGCGGCGGCACCGTGGTGACCTGCGGGTCCAGCACCGGCTACGAGCACAGCTACGACAACCGCTACCTCTGGATGAACCTCAAGCGGGTGGTCGGCAGCCACATCGCGAACCTCCGGGAACAGACGGAGTGCGTACGGCTGTTCAGCCGCGGCAAGCTGGTGCCCGTGCTCACGAGCGTCTATCCGCTGGAGCGGGTCGGGGACGCCGCGCGGCTCGTGCAGCAGAACCGGCACCTCGGCAAGGTCGGCGTCCGCTGCCTCGCGCCGAGCGACGGGCTCGGCGTCACGGACCCGGCCGCCCGTGCCCGTATCGGCGAGGAACGCCTCACCGCCTGGCGCCGCCACGCCGCCGCGGTCCCCGCCCCGGCGGGAGCCGCCCGATGAACGCCCGGGGGATCCTCGGCACCGGCTCCTACCTGCCCGCACGACAGGTCGGCAACGAGGAGGTCGCCGGCTGGTGCGGTGTCACCGCGCAGTGGATCGAGGAACGGACCGAAATCCTCACCCGCCGGTACGCGGCCCCCGACGAGGCCACGTCGGACCTCGCCGTGCACGCCGTCACCCGGGCCCTGGAGGCCGCCGGCATCACCGCGGACCAGCTCGACTACCTGATCGTGTCGACATCCACCGGCGACTCTCCGCAGCCCCCCACCGCCTACCTGGTCCAGAACGCCATCGGGGCTTCGGGCGCCGCCTGCTTCGACATCAACGTGGTGTGCAGTGGCTTCGTGTACGGGCTCGAACTGGCCCACCGGCTGCTCGCCGGGCGGCCGCGGGGATACGCCGTCGTCGTCGGTGCTGATGTCTATTCGCGCATCCTGGACCACGCAGACCACCGCACCACGGTCCTCCTCGGCGACGGCGCCGGCGCCGCGGTCGTCGGCCCGGTCCGCGACGGTCACGGCTTCCTGGGCACCGAGCTGTCCAGCAGTGGCGAGGCCCACCGGCTCATCCACGTCGAGGCAGGCGGCAGCCGCACCCCCCTCACTCCGCACACCGTCGATGAGGGCGGCCACTTCTTCCGGATGGACGGCCGGGGCGTTCGCGACTTCGTCATGGAGCACGTGCCGCCGATCCTGGACCGGCTGCTGCAGAGCGCCGGGGTCGGCGCCGACAGCGTCGACCACTTCGTGCCGCACCAGCCCAACGGGGTGCTGCTGACCCGCCTGGTGGAGAAGGCCGGGATGACCGGAGCCCGCACCTGTCGCACGTTGGAGAGATACGGAAACGTGGGGAGCGCATCCGTGCCGGTCGCCCTGGACGACGGGGTGCGCTCGGGAGCGATCCGCGACGGCGACATCGTGCTGCTGGCCGGGTTCGGCGGCGGCATGTCGGTCGGGACGACCCTGATGCGCTGGCAGGAGAACTCATGACCCACGATCCGACGACCCGACTGGGAGTGGTCGGCTGCGGCGTGATGGGCGCGGGCATCGCCGACATCGCGGCCCGGGCCGGCCTCGACGTCCGCGTGGTCGTGTCGCGCGCCGAAGCCGTCCCGGTGGGACGCGACCGTATCCGGCGCTCCATGGGCCAGGCCGTCCGCCGGGGAACACTCACCGAGCAGGACCGGGACGCGGCCCTCGGCCGTATCGAGGTGACCGCCGACATCGGCCGGCTCGCCGACCGCGAGTGCGTGATCGAGGCGGTCCCCGAGAACGAGGACCTGAAGACCGCCCTGTTCACCCGCATCGACTGCCTCCTCGAGGACGACGAGGCCGTTCTCGCCACCAACACGTCGTCCCTTCCGATCGGCCGGATGGCCTGGGGAACCCGCAACCCCCAACGGGTCATCGGCGTCCACTTCTTCAGCCCGGTGCCGCTCATGCCGCTGGTCGAGCTGATCAGCACGTCCAGGACCGACGAGCGGACCCGCACCCGGACCGCGGCGCTCCTCACCGACGCCCTGGGCAAGACGCTCATCGAGGCTCCGGACCGCGCGGGCTTCGTGGTCAACGGGCTCCTCATCCCCTACCTCCTCGGCGCGATGCGCATGGTGGAGTCCGGGCAGGCGACGGCGGAGACGGTCGACCGGGGCATGACGCTGGGCTGCGCCCACCCGGTGGGACCGCTGCGGCTGGCGGACCTGATCGGGCTGGACGTGGTCAAGGCGGTGGCCGACGCCCTGCACCGTGAGTACACCGAACCGCAGTACGCCGCACCGCCGGTCCTGCTGCGGCTGGTGGAGGAGGGCCGACTCGGCAAGAAGAGCGGCCGAGGTTTCCACACCTACGAGAGATGAGACGACGTGCCGACCGTGACGATGCCCCCGCCTCACCGTTACGACGCGGGGTGCGGGGCGTCGCCCATCCCTTCCAGGTCGGTCGGACGGGTCTGATCGGCAACCCCGCGGCAGCGTCGGCTCTCCAGGACGCGGACACGCTCCTGCCGCTCGGTACCGACTGGCGGTGTCAATTCGTTGAAGCAACAACTTCGGTGAGGGCTCGTTGGAAGGCTTCTTGTGGGGTGAGGTAGCCGAGGCGGCGGCGGGGTTGGTTGTTGATCTCTTCGGCACGGTCACCGTCGCGGCCCTCGCGATCTGGCTCCGCTCGTGATCGCCAGGACAGTGCCCAGTGCTGACGAGTCGTTCTACCGGCCTCAACGCACCAGACCACTCGGGCTCGCCTGCTCACCACGTGCCGTCGGCCGGGAGTTCCAGGCACAGTTGGTAGCCGCCGTCTGTGGTGGGGCCGCAGGTGACCGTGCCGCCGAGCAGCTCGGCACGCTGGCGCAGGCCGACCAAGCCATAGTGGGCACTGGGAAGGGGCAGAGCGGGCCGGGTCGGTGCCGTATTGGTGACTGTGACACGGACGGTTGTGTTCTCGTGGCGGATGCGGACGACCGCTGTCGCGCCGGGGGCGTGCTTGCGCACGTTGGTCAGTGCCTCCTGGACGGTGCGGTAGATGGCGCGCTGGAAGGGCGGTGGAAGGCTGCCGGACAGGCCCGTGTGCAGCTCGGCCTCGATGCCGCTGTCGTCGACCAGCTGAGGGAGGTCGGCCAGGGAGGGCTGTGGGATGAGTTCCGTGGGGCGGCCCCCGGTGGCCCGCAGGACGCTGACCATGTGCCGCAGTTCGTCCAGGGTCTGCACGCTCAGCCTGCGGATCGTGGCTGCGGCTTGTTTGACTTCGGCGTCCCGGCTGCCGACCTGGAGTACCCCGGCCTGCACCGCGATGAGGCTGACCTGGTGGGAGACCACGTCATGCATTTCTCGAGCGAGTGCCGTGCGTTCCTTGGCCAGCACGGTCTGGGCCGTCAGCTGCCGCTCGTGGTCGTGTGCCCGGGAGATCTCGGCGAGTCGCAACGACAGATCACGCCGGGTTTGGACGAGCTGGCCGAGGAAGACGGGTGCGGCCGCCGTCGCCGCTGTGTAGCCCAGGGTGACAAAGGTCGCCGGCGCCGAGAGATCGAAGTCCGGCGACGGAAAAGAGGTCATGTCGCTGATGGTGAACGCCACAGCGCAGACGGCCAGCAGGGTGCGGCGGCGGGTGAGTGAGGCGAGCGTGTACAGCGCGGCCAGGGCGGCGAAAACCGCGTCGGAGACGAGGACTGCGGGAAGGGTGAGCAGGAACGTGAGCAGCGGCAGGCGACGGCGCAGGAGAAGAGCGAAGGCAGCGGCCAGGGCGCAGACCATGCGCAGCGGCTCGGAAATGTCGACATGGCCCCAGACATCGAGCAGTGAGGCTCCGACGAGGGCGGCGTCCAGCAGCGGGGCGGGCAGGCGGCGAGTGCTCATGTTTTCTTCTGGTCCCGCGGCGGCTTGAGCAGGCCGGCTCGTTCCGCGAGCAGGGCGGCCTGGACGCGGCTGCCCACCTTCAGCTTGGTGAGGATGGCGCTCACATGGTCCTTGACCGTGCCGGTGCTCAGGTGCATCCGTGCGGCGATGTCGGTGTTGGACAGCCCCTCGGCGATGAAGGCGAGTACGGCGCGCTCGCGGTCGGTCAGCGGGTCGAGGCTGCGGGCGGCGTCTTCCTGCAGGCCGGAGTTCAAGTAGCCGTCTACGACGGTCCGGGTGACCTTGGACGACAGAACGGTGCCGCCTTCGGCCAGGGTCCGTACCAGGTAGGGCAGTTGATCCGGGTCGGTGTCCTTGAGCAGGAAGCCGGCGGCGCCCGACCGGAGTGCCGTGGTGACGTACTCGTCCATGTCGAACGTCGTGAGCATGGCCACCACCGGAGGGTGCGGCAGCCGAAGGAGGTCGGCCAGGACGGTGAGGCCGTCCACGTCAGGCATCCGGATGTCCAGCAGCACGACGTCGGGGCGTCTCTCCTGCGCCGTTCGGACCGCCTGGCCGCCGGGAACCGCCGCCACGACCTTGATGCCGTCGGTCGTCTCGAGGATGTGCTGGAAGCCGGTACGGATCAGCGCCTCGTCGTCGACCACCATTACCCGGATCACGCGTGCTCCGCTCGCCGTCGGGCCCACTGTCCGATTCGTACCACGCCGAGGCCGGTCCTGTGGGTGGCCGACACTGGATGCGGCCGGGTGGCGGGAGCGTGCCAGCCAGTCGGCGGGGTCGGTTCCGGACAGGTGCCGGATGGTTGCGGTGCGTAGCTTTGCCTGATTGTGGAGGTGGGAGTTCCGCATACCGCTACCAAGCCTGCCCGCCTGATCAACCGACTGGCGACAGAAGTAAAAGCTCCGTGTCACACCACCAGCTCCACGGGTTTTCGGCCGTCTCGCACCGGTCGGCCCGCTGCAGGGCAGGAAGGGGATCAGCCATGACGATCTGCCTGACACTTCTGTGCGCGATCGCCGGGGACGACACCAGCGAGGCAATCTTCGATGACGATGCCCTGAGTGAGCGCGGCCTGTCCGAGGCAGACGCCACCGGAGCAGCCCTGCCCCGATACTCGGTGGCCGTCCGGGCACCTTCGACCCGCTGCGCCCAGACTGCTCACGCTCTAGCCCTCGAGACCACACTCGAGCCTGCGCTACGCGACTTCGACTACGGCAAGTGGCGCGGCCGCACAGCCGCCGAAGTCGCTGCTACCGACCCCTACGGGTTCTCCGCCTGGCTGACGGACCCGGATGCCACGCCCCACGGAGGTGAGTCCGTGCGCCAGCTCTGCCAACGGATCATGCATTGGCTGAACAGCCTGCCGCCCGACATGGACCGCGCACTGGCCATCACGGAACCGGCCGTTATCCGGGCCGCGCTTGTCCACGCTCTGTCAGCACCTGTGAGAGCCTTCTGGCACCTCAAAGTGCCGCCTCTGTCGACGGTGTCCTTTACGTCGTGCGCCGGCCGTTGGCACGTGCGGCTGGGCCGCGTCACGCTATAGGGAGGAAGACACTCCCCGTGACCATGGGGAGTGTCCAATCAACGGCGGATCTGCTGATCGAGGGAGAGACGCCGAGCGAGCGAAACGTCGATCGGGCTCGTACTCGACGGGTGGGACGTGGCCTGTCCCACCGTGGAGTCGGCGGTGGCAGTACCAGTCGATCCACTCGGCGGCGGCGAGGTTCGACCCGGCAGCGCATGCTGCGTGCCCGGCCGGACGGTCGACAGATCAACGCCAGGACACCCGTGGGGTCGGTCGTAAGCAGGAGTCAGACCGTCGCGGCCGGGATTACCCGGTCCTTGCGGGATCCGGTACGAAGAGACTGACGGTCGTGGGCGTCGCCGACCGAGCCGATCGATGCCGCGATCCCTGCCTGGTCCAGAGGCCCGGTCGGCGCGAACGATGTGTACGGCGACCCCGCGTCCGAGTGATGTATCAACTCGTCCTGCGAATACGGGTATCCGTCCCGGCCGCGCTGCCACAGTGCCATCTGAAGGGCGTCCAGGACGAGCCGGCGTTGGCGCGCGTGCCCGAGAACGGTCCGCAACAGGGCGTCGCGGGTGCCAAAGTGATAGATCAGTATTCAGGCCGAGGTGCCGGTGGCGGTGGCCAGCGGCTCGAGCCGGTCGGGGAGGCCGTGCGCGAGGGCGTAATCGGCGCAGGCGTCGAGCAGCCTGTTCTTGATGTCTGGCTGCGGTCGTCTGCCCATGTCGACATCTTTTTCCGTAACGGCGGCTACGTCTACTGTTGATCGAAAGGCAGTCAAGGCAGACGTGGAGGTAGCGATGAGGGTCGTGTTCGTGCATGGGGCGTGCGTGCGGGACGGGTCGTGGTGGTGGCACCGTACCGCCGAGCTGCTGCAGGAGCGAGGGGTGCTGAGCGTGGCCCCGGCGTTGCCGAGCTGCGGCGAGGCAGGCCTGCCCGGAGGCGCCGGCGGTCCGGGGCTGTCCGAGGACGTCGCGGCGGTGCGGCAGGCGCTGCTGGACAGCGACGAGCCGACCGTTGTGGTCGCCCACAGCTACGGCGGCATCATCACCGCGGAAGCCGCCGCGGGCGTCGGGTCGGTACGCCACCTGGTGATGGTCTCCAGCTACCTGCCCGAGGTAGGGCAGAGCCTGTCGGAGTTCGGGGACGGCAGCCCCGCCCCGTTCCTCGATGTCGACCCCGACGCCGGCACCTTCGAGGTTCGCCCCGAGCTGCTCGTCGACACATTCCTGCAGGACTGCGACCCCGAGGTCCAGGCGCAGGCGGCGGACCACCTCGCCCGGCAGAGCGTGCAGGTGACCGGGCAGCCGGTCGGGGCGGCCGCATGGCAGCAGGTGCCCTCGACGTACCTCATCTGCACCCAGGACCGGGGCACCCCGCCGCGCCTGCAGCGCGAGTTCGCCCGCCGGGCCGGCAGCGTCGTCGAACTCGACGCCGGCCACCACCCGTTCCTGTCCCAGCCCGCCGCGGTCCGGGACCTGCTGCTGAGCCTGTGACGGCAGCCGCGGACGAGCCGGGCCGGCGATTCGAGGGCCAGGGGTCGTCGTGAGCGCCGAGGAAGAACTTCTGTCGAGGGCCTACACGGCCTACAACGGGCAGGACGTTGACCTGCGAACACCGGCTCAGCGCCAGATTTCCGGCCGTTGATCCTCAAGGGCCGTCTCCCCCTGACGGTTTCTAGCGGTCGTTGCAACACATGGTCGGTTGTCTGGTGGGGCTGTCACATTCGCAGCCGTAGTTGCCGGCCGCCTCATCGCGCACCGGGGGCCTGGGCGGGCGCAGCGCGGTCATCAGCTCCAGGCCGTTAACCGCCGTATCGCCGCGGAGTGATGACCCGATGGGCGTAGATGCCCAGGACGCGGGTGACGACGGCCGGCTCCGTCTCCGCGACGCCGGGTGGTCCTGTCACCGCTGTTCTGGGCGCACGTGAACCCAGCAGCTCCAACCCCTACGGCCAGTTCGAGCTGTACATAAACTCCCACCTCGACCTCGACCTCGACCTCGCCGTTGTCGCCGCGGCGACGGTGCCCGGCCCCGTACCGCGCCGAAGCGGCGGACCATACGGCCGAGACGGCACTCTTTGAAGACCTTGGCGAGCCCAGCAACGCTCTCAGACTGCCGGAGGCGGTGAACGATGCGCAGGTCGGGCTCGACGGTTTCGGTGGATCGGCCGGAACCTGTGGGTCGGGTGCCGCGCGGCGGCGTCATGCCCCCATGCTCCGGGCACCCGGAGCGCATGGGGTCGGGCGGCGTCCGGGCTTCCGCCCAGTGGCCGGGCGATGTCGGACCAAGTGGCCCTTGCCTCCCGGTCGGCGAGGAGCGCCCGGTGCACCAGCTCGCGCACCGGGTACTCAAAGCTCGCTGCGGCCCGGCATGTCGCCGCCGGCAGGAGCATGACGGCGCGGGGCGCCGGCATCTGCCGGAGCCGGCGGCCGCTGGTCGGGCTTCAGGGGGCGGTTGCCCGATGCTCATGTTTGCGCAGCGCACGCCGATAGACCTTCCGGGTTCGACGAGGTGCCGCACCTGTCGGACGTGGTCATCATGGTCATCAGGCCTCGTCCGGCCATCAGGAGCGTTGGGCGGGAGGGAAGGGTGATGACCATGGAGCTGTTTCCGCCGATCCCGCTCGCCGAGTGGCGCGACACCAAGGAGACGCTCCATCGCTTCGCGCAGATCGTCGGGAAGATCCGTCTCGCCGCCAGTGCCCGGCGCAACCACTGGTGGAATGTCCCGTTCCACCTCACGGGGCGCGGCACCACCACTCGCCCGATGGGGCAGGTCGACGGCAACCCGATCTTCGCGATGGACTTCGACTTCGTCGCACATCAGCTGGTTGTCTCGACTCTGGACGGCCGGGAGATCTCCTTCCCGCTCATCGGCCGGTCCGTGGCGTCCTTCCACGACGCGGTCATGGACTCGCTGGCCGCGCTGGGCATCCGGGTGCGGCTCGACGTACCCAGGCCCTTCGACCTGCCCGATTCCGGCCGGCCGTTCGCCGAGGACACCGAGCACGCGACCTACGATCCCGTGCAGGCCAACCGCTACTGGCGGGTCCTCAGCCAGGTGGCGTCCGTACTGGAGGAATTCGCCGCGGGGTACTCGGGGAAGGTCAGCCCGGTGCACCACTTCTGGCACACCTTCGACATCGCGCACACCCGGTTCTCCGGGCGCCACATCGAGCAGCCCGAGCAGATCGACCCGGTCACCCGGGAGGCGTACTCCCGGGAGGTGATCAGTTTCGGTTTCTGGTTCGGGGACGACACCTTCCCCGAGCCCGCGTTCTACTCCTACACCGCTCCGGAGCCGGCACACCTGGCGGAGGAGCCGCTCCGGCCCGCGGCGGCCCACTGGATCGCCCGGAACAACAGCCACCTGTCCGTGCTGCGGTACGACGAGGTCCGCACCGAGGCCGACCCGCGTGCCGCCGTGCTCGCCTTCTACGAAAGCGCGTACCGGGCCGGTGCCCGACGCGCCGGATGGCAGATCGAGCGGATGGCATGCCCGGGCGGGGCGACGGACCCGCAACTGCGGGCCCCGGGGCCTGGTACCGCGTCCGGTTGAGACCCGCACGCCGCGCGACCCGGCCCGCTGGCGTGGTCACCGCGGCACCGCCCCGGTCAGGCGTCGGTGCGTGCCAGGACATCCTGGAGCAGCCCTGTTGCCTGGTCCACCTCGATGAGGGGGCCGTCCGGGGCGTGCAGGTAGCACTCCCCAGCGAACATTCACGACAGCCAAGCGCTGAAGCCCATGATCCAGGGGGTGGTCTACCGGCTGCCGGAGCGGCATGCAGCCCCCTGCCGGCGGGCCGCTGCCGCCGGTGGTCGTGGGCTCACTGCCTGTTTCTCGCCTGAAATACTAGGGAGTATCATCATGGGGGTGTTCCGCCCCTCGAAGAGTGCGTCGGCGAGCGGTGCGCCGAACGCATACCGAACGAGAGAAGGATCTGGATGGCAGTCACGGACGGCGTCGAGGCCGACAATGCCAAGCGCCGAATTCTGGACGCCGCCGCCGAGGCCTTCATGGAGCAGGGGTTCGGCGTCGCCATCGATGACATCGCCGACAGTGTCGGCGCCACCAAAGGGTTGATCTACTACCACTTCCGCTCCAAGTTCGACATTTTCCTCGCCGCGTACGAGCACGGCATGCGAACCGTCCGCGAACAAGTGGAGCCGCTGGCCCAGGCTCCTGGGAGCGGGCGGGAGAGACTCATTGCCATGTCGACCCAGCACGTGATGAATCTGATGACGAATCTCACGTATCACCATGTGGTTCATCTCGGAGTGCGTGAGCAGTCGTCCACCGCGCTGAAGCCCCGTCAGCGGAAGGCGCTGGATGCGCTGAATGTCCTGAGGGCCGAGTACGAAGACCTTTTCCTTCAGGTCGTCAAGGATGGTATCGCCGACGGCACCATTCGTCCCGTGCGCGCGAATCTGGCCGCCCGGACGCTGCTGTGCAGTCTCAATGCCGTCGACATGTGGTTCCACCGGATCGAGGGGCAGTCGTCGGACGACCTGCGGCAACTTGCCGACGAGGTCGTGGACATCGTGGTCGGAGGGCTGCTCCTCGATCCGGTTCGCTGAGACTCCGCCGTGGCAGAACCCGCGACCGCGACGGACCGTTCAGTGGTGTGGCTGCCCGTCAGCCGCTCATAGTGGTCAGTGACCGGCGCAGTGCGGCTTTCGCGAACTTTCCGGACGCCGTCTTGGGAAGACCGTCCAGCATGACCACTTTCTCGGGGATCCACCACTTGGCCACCCGTCCGGACAGATGCCTGCGGACGCTCTCGGCGGTGAGGTCCGAATCCGGTACCGGCACCACGCAGGCGAGCGGCCTTTCTCCCCACTTGTCGTCGGGCACCGCGATGACCGCGGCCTCCAGGACATCGGTCATCGCCATGATCTCGTTCTCGAGTTCGACCGACGAGATCCACTCTCCTCCCGACTTGATGAGGTCCTTGGTCCGGTCGACGATGCGCACGACACCGAAGGGGTCGATGGTGGCCACGTCGCCGGTCCGCAACCAGCCGTCCTCGGTGAACGCCGAGGCATCGGGGGAACTGCCGAAATAGGCGGCCGCGATGGTCGGTCCGGCGACCTGCAGTTCACCTCGGTGCCGTCCGTCGCGGGGCGCGGGGGAACCGTCCTCGGCGACCAGGCGCAGCGAACACAGCGCCGTGGGAGGACCGGGGGCGGCCAGTGCCGCGATGCGGTCGTTCTCGGTCAGGGAGTGCGCTGTTTCGCTGGGTACTCTCGCGCTGCAGACCAGCGGGCTGGTCTCGGTCATCCCCCACGAGCTCGCCAGCGGGATCCCGGCCTTTTCGTGGAAGGCGCGGGAGAGCGAGACGGGCAGCGCGCCCCCGCCGCTGACGGCGCGCCGCAGTGCGCTCAGGTCGACGTCGCCGACGTGGGGCAGCATCCCGCGCCAGACCGTGGCCACCGCGGCGGCGAACGTGACCCGGCACGCCTCCATTCCCTGCACCAGACGCTCCGGTGACATGACCGGGCCGGGCATGACCAGGTTCGCTCCGGCCATCAGCGCGGCGTAGGGAAGGCCCCAGGCGTTGACGTGGAACATGGGCACGATCGGCATCACCGTGTCGTCCTCGCTGATGGCGAAGGTGTCCGCCATCAGCAGCGTCATCGCGTGCAGCACGATGGAGCGATGGTCGTAGAGGACTCCCTTGGGACGGCCCGTCGTCCCCGACGTGTAGCACAGGGCGGCGGCGGTGCGTTCGTCGACGCTCTCGAACGCCGCGACCGGCCGCGCGACGCTCAGGAGCGTCTCGTAGTCGTGTACCCGGGGGTCGATCGGCAGCTCCGTCGATGAGCCGTCGTCCATCACGACGAGGTGCCGCACGCTCGGGCACGTGTCGAGCAGGGGGTGCACCACGTCGAGGAGCGACCGGTCGACGAAGAGGATGTCGTCTGCGGCGTCGTCGACGATGTAGGCGATGTCGTCCGTGAAGAGACGGTGGTTGACCGTGTGCAGGACCCGCCCCGAGCAGGGCACGGCCATGTACAGCTCCAGGTGGCGCTGCGAGTTCCATCCGAAACTCCCCACCCGGGCGCCGGCGGGGACGTCCAGGTGATCCAGCACTCCGGCGAGGCGTCGGACGCGTTCGGCGACGTCGCCGTAGGACGCGGACACTGTGCCGCTCAGCTGTGTCGTGGTGACGTGTTTGCGGCTGAACCGGTGCTCCATGCCGTCCATGAGCATCGGCAGCGACAAGGGGCGGTCCTGCATGAGGCCGTGCATGTGCGTTTCCTTCGTGTCTCGTTCCGGGATGGGTCGCGGCTAACGCGCGACAGGGACCGGGGCCTCGGCCGCGTCCTCACTGCGGACGGCCCGCGCGAGGAGAGGAGTGAGCAGGACGCCGATGACCGAGGAGGCGATCACGACGTAGAGCCCCGCGCTGGGGTTCCCGGTCGCGTCCTCGGCCAGGCCGAAGGCGTACGGGCCGAGGAATCCGCCGAGGAGTCCGATCGTGTTGATGAACGCGAGACCGGCGGCGGCAACCAGTCCGGACATCCGCGCCATGGCCACGGACCAGAACAGCGGCAGCGTGCCGAACACGAAGATCATGGACACCACGATCAGCAGGATCTGCACGGTCGGGGACGACGAGAGCACGAAGATTGCCGCTGTCACCGCCGTCGACGCCGCGAGGATCCCGATGAGCGCCACCTCGTTGCCGAAACGACGGTGCACGAGGGGAACGAGGAGCACTCCGACGGTGGCCCCGATACCGGCGCTTCCCGACACCAGGCCGATGAGGAACGAGCCGTGAATGTTCAGCCCCTCGACGATCGACGGCATGTTGAAGACGATGCCGACGTTCGTGACCTGGTTGAACAGGTAGATCAGCGCGACGATGACGATGAAGGGGCGGGCGAAGGCGTGCTTCAGGTTGCCCTTGATGCGGTTTCCGGTTCCCGTGTCGGCGCCGACGGCACGGGCGGAGAGTATCTCCGCTTCCTCGGACGTCAGCCATGAGGCGTCGCGGGGCGTCTCCGGCAGGCTGAACCAGACGAGGACGCCGACGAGCATGGTCACGATGCCTTCGATCAGGAACATCCACTGCCATCCGTGCAGCCCCAGAGCGGTGTCGAACTCCATCAGCGCGCCGCCCATCGGGTTGCCCACGATCAGGGCGACGGTCGGGGCCAGGTAGATGAATCCGACCACGGTGACGCGGTGCTTCTGGGAGAACCACACGGTGACCATGTACATGAGGGTCGGGTAGAGGCCGGCCTCGGCCATGCCGAGGAAGAAGCGCAGCACGTAGAACGACCACTCGCCCTGGACGAACATCATGGCCGCCGAGAGCGCGCCCCAGGTGACGGCGATCCGCGTGATCCACCGTCTTGGGCCGACTCTGTGCATGATCAGACTGCCGGGCACCTCCAGGAAGGCGTAGCTGATGAAGAAGATGCCGGCGCCCAGCCCGAAGGCGGTGACGCTGATGCCGACGTCGGCCTGCAGATGGGTCTTGGCGAGCGCGACGTTGGTGCGGTCGATGTAGGCCATGAAGTAGGCGGCCAGCATGATCGGCAGGAGCCTGACCATGGCCTTGCGAGTGGCGCGCGCGTGCAGTGTGTCCGCCGCCGAAGAAACCGGATCGATAGCCATCGAAGCCCTTCCAACAGGTTGAGGTACTGGTGTCGTGCGTAGAACGCACCCGGAGTGGTGGCGGCGTGTCGCCTCGGTACGGCAGCGGCAGCCGCGCCGCTCTGGATCTGCGCTGTTCGAAGGAGGGAGTCCGCGCGCCGGCCGCGTCGGCAGGCGGTGGTCGTCAGAAGATCTCGAAGAGACCGGCAGCGCCCATGCCTCCGCCGACGCACATGGTGATGACGGCGAACCGGGCACCGCGCCGGCGCCCCTCGAGCAGGGCGTGGCCGACGAGGCGGGCCCCGGTCATGCCGTAAGGGTGGCCGACCGCGATGGCGCCGCCGTTGACATTGAGCTTGGCCGGATCGATGCCCAGGCGGTCACGGCAGTGGACGGCCTGCGACGCGAAGGCCTCGTTGAGCTCCCACAGGTCGATGTCGTCCACGGAGAGACGGTGTTCGGCGAGCAGTTGGGGGACCGCGTGCACGGGGCCGACCCCCATTTCGTCCGGCTCGCAGCCGGCGACGGCGATCCCCCGGTAGGCGCCGAGCGGGGTGAGTCCGCGCTTCGCGGCTTCGCGGGCCTCCATCACGACGGCGGCGGAGGCGCCGTCGGAGAGCTGGGACGCGTTGCCGGCGGTGACGGTGGAGGTCGCGGACACCTTCCCGTCGGGCAGCACCGGCCGGAGACGGGACAGCGCCTCACGTGTGGTCGAGGCACGGCTTCCCTCGTCCTTGCGCAGGGTGAACTCCCGGACGGCCGCCGGGGCGTCCGGTTCCTGGGGAGTCGTTCGTCGGCCGGACAAGGCGACGATCTCCTCGTCGAAGAGTCCCGCTTGGTGCGCGGCGGCCGTCCGCCGCTGGGACAGCAGGGCGAACTCGTCCTGCTCGTCGCGGCTGATGCCGTAACGCTCTGCCACGATCTCCGCCGTCTCCAGCATGCTCATGTAGAGCGAGGGCTTCTCCCGCGCCAGCCACGGGTCGAGGGCCCGGTGGGCGTTCCTGTGCTCGTTCTGGACGAGGGAGATGGATTCGACTCCGCCGCCGAGCACGATACTCATCCCGTCGGCGACAACCTGCTTCGCCGCGGTCGCGATCGCCATCAGACCCGACGCGCACTGCCGGTCGACGGTCATTCCGGGCACCGTCACCGGCAGACCCGCCCGCAGCGCCCCCTGGCGAGCGACGTTCATCCCCGTCGAGCCCTCCTGCATCGCGCAGCCGAACACGACGTCCTCGACCTCTTGTCCGTCGAGTCCCGCTCGCCGCAGTGCGCCGGTGATCGCGTGGGCGGCCAGTTGCTGGCCCGACGTGTTGTTGAACGAGCCACGGAATGCCTTGCCGATCGGCGTCCGGGCCGTGGACACGATGACGGCCTCTCTCACGGTACGGCCCCCATCTCGGTGCCGGCCATGGCGGCATACCGCTTCGTCTGGTCGAACGCGGACGCGGTGACCACGGGATCGCTCATGTCACTGATATCGGCCCACCGCTCGGCGATGGTTTCGGGTGAGCGGTCGCCCTCGGAGAGGTAAACCCCTGCGGACTCCTTCATCTGCGCTATGGCGAAGACACCGGCGCCGGCGGCGAGAATGGTCTTGGTGGGGGCCTGTTCACTGACGAGGAACAAGGCCCCCGGCGCAATCGATTCGGGGGTGAGCAGGCCGAGGATCCGCTCGTCGATCAAGCCCTCGGTCATCTGCGTGGCCGCGGTCGGGGCGAGCGCGTTGACACGAATGCCCTTTCCCTCGCCCTCGATCGCGAGGACATTCATCAGACCGACCAGGCCGGACTTCGCCGCACCGTAGTTGGACTGGCCGAAGTTGCCGTAGATGCCGGATGCGGACGTGGTCATCAGCACTCTGCCGTAGCCCTGTTCCACCATGTGCGGCCACACCGCCTTGGTGCAGTGGATCGAGCCCATCAGGTGCACGTCGACGACCTGGCGGACGTGATCCAGCTGGATCTTCGCGAAGGACTTGTCGCGCAGGATCCCGGCATTGTTGATGAGGATGTCGACGCGGCCCCACTGGGCGAGGGTCTCGCCGATCATCTTCTCGACGGCTTCCGCGTCCGTGACATCACAGAGGTAGGCGAACGCCTCACCACCGGCGGCCCGAATCTCCGCGGCAACCTGTGCCGCCGCGCTCCGGCCGGTGGACACTCCGCTCGGCGACCCCATGTCGTTGACAACCACCTTGACGCCGCGCTCGGCAAGGGCCACGGCGTGCGCCCGCCCCAGCCCACCACCGGCACCGGTCACCACCGCGACCTGACCTTCGAAGTTCATCCCGCTCCCTTTTCATACTACGGAGTATCATCATTGCCAGGACGTTAATGGGGTGTCAACAGTCAATTCCGAGGATTGAGCTTTGAACCCGGCTCTCCCGCCCCTGGACCGCATCAAGGCCCGCACCGCCGCTGTCGGACCGCCACGGGCGGAGCAGGTTCGTCCGCTCCCCGAGGACACCGACGAGGCATTCGCCGTCTGGGCGCAGGCCCGGTTCGGCATCACCCCGTTGACCTCGCGGACCTGGTGGCTGCCGTCGAAACCCCCGACCGGACCGAGCTGGACACGGCCGCCGGCACCGATCAGCTCGCCGCGCTACTGGCCGGCCTTTCCGGCGAGGAGTCCGACGCGTGACGCCGGCAGACCATGTCCGCCCGAGCTACCGGGAGCCGCTGCCCGGCGGGACGCGGAGGGACCGCACCAACTCGCTGCCATTTCCTGTCCTCCGGGTCCCGAGCGCTGTCCAAGGGGTGAGGCGGGAAGGACCTGCCGACGGAACGGAGCATGATCATGATCATGCGATTCGCGGGCGGCCCCTCCACCCGCAGTACGCCCGGTCCCTTCTACGGTGCGGCGGCAGCGGGATCACTTCATCGCTCCTGGGCGGGATCAGCCACACGGCGACGGCGGCGGAGACTGCGGCCACACCGGTAGCCACGAGGAAGGCGTCGTCGAAGCCGGAGGCCGTGGTGACGCGCGTGTGGCCGGCGATGCTCGTGGCTGCGGCGCTGGAGACGGCTGCGTCTTTGGCCGGTGCGCCGCCCGCTCCTGCAGCCTCTTCAAGGGGAGGGGCGGCGCCGGCGCGCGTTCAGCGTCCCGGCCCCGCCTCCGCCTCCGCCCGGGAAGCGTTCAGCCCCCAGCCCGATGCGACATGACTCAGCCTGGATCCACCGATGATCATGGAGGGCAGACTGTGTCCTCCCAGGTCAACCAGTCCTTCGGGGGGTAGTCGATCTTCACCTGAGAGGTGAAGGCGCGGAACGGCTCAATCGGGCCGCTGACCTGGACTAAGGCTGCTCGGGTCCGGTTTTCGTCGGTGGATTCAGGCTCAGACCAGTTCGGGTTGCGGTCCTGCGGGGTGCGGCTCCGGTTGCCGCGCCGGAGTGGCCTTCGCATCCCACAGCCTGGTGGTCCGCACATAGCCGTGGACCACTGACGTCATCGCCAGGATGAGAAGGAGGCCGAACACCCACGGATGTGCGGCCATCTCCCTCGGCAGATAGCGGTACGACACCAGGAGCACGGTGAAAACCGTCGTGCCGTAGGCGACCAGCTGGATGCCCGGCCGGTCCCAGCCACGTGCGAGCGAGCGCATCGCCGCCTCGATCGTGAGCGCGAACACCACGCCGGCGACGAGGTCCACGCCGTAGTGGTAGCCGAAGCCCAGCGTCGCGCCGAGGGTGCCGACCAACCAGAACGTACCCGCGTATCGCATCGTCCGCGAGCCCTTGCGGGAATGGATGAAGAGCGTGACGGCCCACGCCGTGTGCAGGCTGGGCATGCAGTTGCGCGGGGTGATCTCGTCGAACGGCATCGGGTGCGGGGTGTTGATCGGCGGCAGCGTGTCCGGCCACAGGTTGGCCGCAGCCCAGGGTCCGCCGTCGGCGCCGTAGGCGTAGACCGGACCGACGACCGGGAAGATCATGTAGATGGCCGGCCCGAGCAGGCCGATGGCCAGGAAGGTGCGCACCAGGTGATGGCCCGGGAAACGACGCTCGACCGCCACGTGACGCAACTGGTAGAGCCCGACGAGTGCCGCTGCCAGCGGGAGCTGACCGTAGATCAGGCCGAGGACATGGCCGCTGATCGGTTCGGTGGCGTTGACGATCCGGCCGACCAGCCACGAGGGGTCGCCCAGCGCGTGATCGGCGGCTGCCACGTACTGGTCGAGCACTGCCGGTCGGGTCTTCGACGTGATGAGCAGCCAGGTGTCGCCCGTCTTGTGGCCGGCCACCAGCAGCAGGCCCAGCCCGACGCCCTTCAGCAGCAACGCACGTTCCCGGCCGGTACGGCGCGTGACAGCGATGACCGCACAACCCAGAACCACCCACAACGCGCCGTTGCCGAAGTTCATTTCGGCGTCGACCGCCCACCGCACCAGCCAGAAGAGGACGTCGATGCCGATCGCGGCACCGGCCGCGATGAGCCGTTGCCGCCAGGTGAGCACCACCATCGTCAACGCCAGACCGGCGTACAGCAGCGGACCCGAATGGGGGGCGAATATCACCTCTCGTGCCTGATTGGTGATCGGCCCCGGTAGGCCGTAGTGGCGCGCGGAGAGTTCCAGCGCGACGAGGAAACCGAGGGCTGCCACACCCGCCGTGGCCCACAGCATCGCGCGTGGCTGAAGCCACGCGGCGAACACAAAGCTGCGGTCTGTCCGCGAGGATGTTCGTGGTGGAGTAGTTTTCAATTGTTTGGCCCATTTACTAGACATTGGACAAATAGGTCACTTATCGAGCTGTTTGGCATGGTTTGCCGGTGAAGGGCAGGCGATCAGGGGGATCGTCGCGAGTTCGAACATGCTAACGGTATGGGGGGTGGGTTTCGCTGGTCACGAATGGCGCCAAGGAGCAGGTGACCCCGTGCTCGGTGGTTCAGTGCCCAGGACGGCCGTGAGACTCTCCATGTCCGGCGGCCCCTGAGGGCGTCATCGGAAGCCGAGTCCTGGTGCGGCAGACCGCCTTTCAGCCGCCGCACCAGCCGCCGACCGGGTGAAGGGTTACGACAGTGCTCTGCCGCCTGCTCCTGAACTCTCGCCGCTACAGCCGGCATTGCCAGGAAGGGCGCGTTGAACCGGGGAAACGGCGGGGGCGCCGAGAGACTGCAACGCCTTCGGCACAGCCTTCCACGTCGTCATGTCCCTTGTGGACCTCATCACCCGTTCGTCCCGCACTCGTTACGTTATTGCAGGCAGTGAGCAGGAGGGTCGCCGGTGAGGTGCACCCGAGCGACTCTGCGCGGGCCGTCGCCCCGTAGAGTGCGTCTCTGATGTTCTCCCGACCCCCGAGGTACCGAGCAGTGACCGCCGCCCGACCCGCACCGACCGCCGCCCGACCCGCACCGACCGCCGCAGTGACCGTCGTCGGTATCGGCGCCGACGGCTGGGAGGGAATCCCCGGCACCTCGCGGCAGGCCCTGCTCGGTGCGGACGTGGTGATCGGCGGTCCCCGCCAGCTGGACCTTCTGCCACCGGGATGCGGCGGGGACCGGGTGCCCTGGCCCTCACCCCTGCGGCCCGCGGTCCCCGGCCTGCTCGCGGCCCACGCCGGCCGCCGGATCGCCGTCCTGGCCAGCGGGGACCCCCTGTTCTACGGCATCGGACGCACCCTCGCCGAGGTGCTCGGCGCCGGCTCCGTGCATGTCCTGCCGCACCCCTCGTCCGTCTCCTACGCCTGCGCCCGTCTCGGCTGGCCCCTGGAGGACACCGAGGTCGTCACGCTCGTGGGCCGGCCCACCGCACGCCTGGCCGCAGCCCTGCACGACCGCCGGCGGCTGCTGGTGCTCAGCGCGGACGCCGCCACCCCCGGCGAGGTCGCCGCCCTGCTGCGGGACCGCGGCTTCGGGCCGAGCCGGATGCGGGTGCTGGAACAGCTCGGCGGCGACAGGGAACGGACATCCGGGGAGACCTCCGCCGACGACTGGCCACCGCCGCACACGGGGGACGACCCCGACCCCCTCAACGTCGTCGCCGTCGAATGCCGCCGTGCCCCCGGTGCCCTGCGCCTCGGCGCCGTACCCGGGCTCCCGGACGAGGCGTACGAGCACGACGGACAGCTGACCAAGCGTCATGTCCGTGCCGCCACACTCGGCGCCCTGGCCCCCGCCCCCGGCGAACTGCTGTGGGACGTCGGCGGCGGCTCCGGCTCGATCGCCGTCGAGTGGATGCGTACGCACTCCGCCTGCCGGGCAGTCACCGTCGAACGCGACCCCGTCCGTGCCGAGCGGATCATCCGCAACGCGGAACGGCTCGGCGTGCCGGGGCTGCGGGTGGTGACCGGCGCGGCGCCCGCGGCCCTCGCCGGACTCCCGCAGCCGGACGCCGTCTTCGTCGGCGGCGGGCTCACCGCACCCGGACTGCTGGACGCGTGCTGGGAAGCGCTCCCCGCGGGCGGGCGGCTGGTGGCCAACACCGTCACGCTGGAGTCCGAGGCGCTGCTGGCCGACGCCCGACGGCGTCACGGAGGCGAGCTGGTGCGGCTGGCCGTGGCGCACGCCGTGCCCGTGGGCGGCTTCACCGGGTGGCGGCAGGCGATGCCGGTGACCCAGTGGGCGGTACAGAAGACATCCGACTCGTCAGAAGCCGTACCAGGAACAGCAGGAGCAGACGCATGACCGTGTACTTCATCGGTGCCGGACCCGGCGCCGCCGACCTGATCACCGTGCGCGGCGCCCGGACGCTCGCCGCCTGCGGGGTCTGTCTGTACGCGGGCAGCCTGGTGCCGCGCGAGCTGCTGGCCGAATGCCCGCCCGACGCACGGCTGGTGGACACCGCGCAGCTCAATCTGGACGAGATCACGGCCGAGCTGCTCCGGGCGCACCAGGAGGGCCACGACGTGGCCCGGCTGCACTCCGGGGACCCGTCCGTGTTCAGCGCGGTCGCCGAGCAGATGCGGCGGCTGGACGCGGCAGGGGTGCCCTACGAGGTCGTCCCGGGCGTGCCCGCCTTCGCCGCGGCGGCGGCCTCACTGAAGCGGGAGCTGACCGTGCCGACGGTCGGGCAGACGGTCATCCTCACCAGGGTCGCCAACCGGGCGACCGCCATGCCGGACGGCGAGGACCTGGCCACCCTCGGCCGCAGCGGCGCGCTGATCGTGCTGCACCTGGCGGCGAAGTACGCGGACCGCGTGGTCGACGAACTGCTGCCGCACTACGGCGCCGACTGCCCCGCCGCCGTCGTCGCGTACGCCTCCCGCCCCGAGGAGCTGATCATCCGCGGCACGCTCGACGACATCGCCGGGAAGATCAAGGACGCGGGAGTGCTGAGGACGGCTGTGATCATGGTCGGGCGGACGCTGGGAGCGGAGCAGTTCCGCGACAGCCACCTGTACTCGCCCGAGCGGGAGAGGCATACCTGCTGAGCAGGACGTCCCGAGGGAGCAGGACGTCCCGGTCCGGCGGGTGTGCGATGCCACGATGGCGGTGCGGTGGTACGCGCGGCCGGGCTTCGTCCGGCAGGGGGAGAAGCGGTTCGATCCGGGACCTCCCGTGTGCACGGAGGTCACCCGCGGGCACGCCCGGCTCTGCCTGTCGGAGCACGAGGGCGACGCACGGCCGGACATCCTGGTGTAACCGAGGGTCGCCGGCCTTCGAAGCCGTCGCAACCGAGTGCGAGGCCCCGGCCGAGGAGATGCCGTGGGGCCGGGAACCCGAACTCCGGGACCCGGACGGCAACCGCCCCCGGACCCGCCCTCCCTCAGGCCACGGAGCTGCGGCCCACCACCGTCCCCGCCCGGTCGACGCAGATCACGTCGACCGCGACCGGCGCCCCGCGCAGCACGGCCAGCGCCTCGTCGCGGGCCACCGTCGCGACCAGGTCGCCCAGCGGCACCCCGGCCGCCTGGCAGAGCTGGAGTGCGGCGAGGCCGGTGTTGGCGTCCGCCACCTCGGCGGCGAGGGCCTCGTCCGCACCGCCGCGCCGGGCCAGTTGGGCGAGGAACCCCTTGTCGACCTGGGAGCGGGCGGAGTGCAGGTCGAGGTGGCCGGCGGCAAGCTTGGAGAGTTTGGCGAAGCCTCCGCAGACGGTGAGACGGTCCACCGGGTGGCGTCGGACGTATTTCAGCACGGCGCCCGCGAAGTCGCCCATGTCCAGCAGAGCGTCCTCGGGCAGGCCGTACTCGGCGACGACGGTCTTCTCCGAGGTGGAGCCGGTGCACCCGGCGACGTGCGTGCGCCCCGCCGCCCGCGCCACGTCCACACCCCGGCGGATCGAGTCGATCCACGCCGAACACGAGTAGGGGACCACGATGCCGGTGGTGCCGAGGACGGACAGTCCGCCGAGGATACCGAGCCGCGGGTTCCAGGTGGAGCGGGCGATCTCCTCGCCGTCGTCGACGGAGACGGTGATCTCGATGTCGCCGCTGCCGCCGTACCGTCCGGCGACGCGTGCGACGTGGTCGCGCATCATCTGCCGGGGGACGGGGTTGACGGCCGGTTCGCCGACGGGCAGCGGCAGGCCGGGGCGGGTGACCGTGCCCACGCCGGGCCCCGCCCGGAACACGACCCCGGCCCCGGCGGGAAGCCGCCGCAGCGTCGCCCGGACCAGCGCCCCGTGCGTGACGTCCGGGTCGTCGCCGGCGTCCTTGACGATCCCCGCCATGGCGTACGAGTCCGTCAACTCCTCGGTGGCCAGCGCGAACGACGGTGTCTGCCCCTTCGGCAGCGTGATCGTCACCGGGTCGGGAAAGTCGCCGGTGAGCAGTGCGGTGTACGCGGCGGTCGTGGCCGCGGTCGCGCAGGCGCCGGTGGTCCAGCCGGGCCGCAGACCGGTGTGCTTGAGTTGGGCGCTGCGACCGCCCTCGGCCTCGCTGCTCATGCGTCGCTGCTCATGTCTCGCTCGGGGGAAGGGAACCGGATGAAGGGAACGGAACTGCCGTGCATGTGCTGATCCTCGGCGGCACCACCGAGGCCCGCCGCCTCGCCGAACTGCTGGCGGCCGAAGCCCTGCCGTGGCTGCGCGTGACGAACTCCCTGGCGGGACGGGTGGCCGCACCCCGGACACCGCCCGGCGAGGTGCGCGTCGGCGGCTTCGGAGGGGCCGACGGGCTCGCCGCATGGCTGCGCGGGCACGGGGTGGACCTGCTCATCGACGCGACCCACCCTTTCGCCGGCACGATCAGCTTCAACGCGGCACGGGCCGCCGCCACCACCCATGTTCCCCTGCTCGCGCTGCGGCGCCCCGGCTGGCTGCCGGTCGAAGGGGACGTCTGGCACGAGGCCGGTTCCCTGACCGAGGCCGCCGGGCTGCTGTCCGCACTCGGCCGGCGGGTCTTCCTCACCACCGGCCGGATGGGCCTGGCCGCCTTCGCCGGCCTGGACGACCTGTGGTTCCTCGTACGGTCCGTGGACGCGCCCGGGGCGCCGCGTCCGCCCCGCATGGAGGTGCTGCTCGACCGCGGCCCGTTCACCCTCGACGGGGAACGTGAGCTGCTGCGCCGGCACCGGATTGACGTCGTGGTCACCAAGGACAGCGGGGGAGCGGCCACCGCACCGAAGCTGACGGCCGCTCGTGAGGCGGGTGTGCCCGTGGTCGTGGTGCGCAGACCGCCGGTGCCCGGGGAAGTGAGCGCCGTGGCCGAGCCCGGGCAGGCGGTCCAGTGGGTCCGGGAGGCGTACGCGAGGTGTGCGCACCCGGACGCCGGCTGAACCGCCGCGGCCCTCACGCCTCCGGATAGCGGCGGGGCGTCCAGACGACCTCCTCGCCGTCCCCCCGCCGCACGACCCGGCTCTGCGAGGAGCCGACCAGCAGGATCGTGCGCATGTCGACCTCGGCCGGGTCCAGGTCCGCCAGCCGGACGATCCGCACCCGCTCGCCGGCGCCGCCCACGTCCCGCGCCACGACGACGGGCGTGTCCGGCGCCCGGTGCTCCAGCAGCAGTTCGCGGGCCTTGCCGACCTGCCAGGTCCGGCTGCGCGACCCGGGGTTGTACAGGGCCAGCACCAGGTCGGCACCGGCGGCGGCACGCAGCCGCCCGGCGATGACCTCCCACGGCTTGAGGCGGTCGGACAGGGAGACGGCGGCGTAGTCGTGGCCGAGCGGGGCGCCCGCGCGGGCGGCGGCCGCGTTGGCGGCGGTCACGCCCGGCAGTACTCGCACCGGCACATCCGTGTACTCCTGGGCCGAGGCGGCCTCCAGCACGGCCGTGGCCATGGCGAAGACACCCGGGTCGCCGCCGGACACGACGGCCACCCTCCGCCCCTGCAGAGCGAGTTGCAGCGCGAACTCGGCGCGCTCGGCCTCGACCCGGTTGTCCGAGCCGTGGCGACGCTGACCGGTCCGTGCGGGCACACGGTCCAGGTAGGTGGTGTAGCCGACCAGGTCGTCGGCGGCGGCGAGGGCGCCGCGCGACTCGGGCGTCAGCCACAGCGGCCCGGCCGGCCCGGTGCCGACCACGACGACCTCACCGACGGAGCCCGGCTCCCGGGCGGCAGGCCCGGCGTCGACCTGGCTCGGCAGCACGGCCACCGCGAAGTACGGCACGGACCCGGCCTCCACGTCGGCGAGTTCGGCAAGGCGTTCCCCGGCCATGGTGGCCCGCTCGACGTACCGGGCCGCCTCCAGCCGCCCCGCACGCTCCATCGCCCGGCGCACCTTGGGGAAGGTGCGCCCCAGCTTCATCACCACGGCCGCGTCCGTCGCGGCGAGCCGGGCGGTCAGCTCCTCCTCGGGCAGGGTGCCCGGCAGGATGGTCAGCACCTCCTCGCCCTCGGCGAGCGGGGTGCCCAGGCGGGCCGCGGCGGCGGAGACCGACGTGACACCGGGGATCACCTCGGTGTCGTAGCGGTCCGCGAGCCGCTTGTGCATGTGCATGTAGGAGCCGTAGAAGAGCGGGTCGCCCTCGGCGAGGACGGCGACCGTCCGGCCCGCGTCCAGGTGGGCGGCGAGCCGGGCCGACGCCTCCGCGTAGAAGTCGTCGATGGCGCCCTGGTAGCCGCCGGGGTGGTCGGTGGTCTCGGTGGTGACGGGGTAGACCAGCGGTTCCTCGACGTGGTCGGCCCGTATGTGCTTCGCCGCGATGGAACGGGCGATGGACCGGCCGTGACGGGCACTGTGATAAGCGATCACGTCCGCCTCGGCGATGGCCTCGACGGCCCTTACGGTCATCAGGGACGGGTCGCCGGGACCGAGCCCGACCCCGTACAGCTTGCCGCTCATTCTTCCTCGCTCGCGATCGCGTTGAGAGCGGCGGCGGCGATGGCGCTGCCTCCGCGACGGCCTCGGACGACCAGGTGTTCCAGGCCCGAGGGGTGGGCGGCCAGGGCGTCCTTGGACTCGGCCGCGCCGATGAAACCGACGGGCACGCCGATGACGGCGGCCGGCCTCGGCGCCCCCTCCTCGATCATCTCCAGGAGGCGGAAGAGCGCGGTGGGCGCGTTGCCGACGGCGACCACGGCGCCCTCCAGACGGTCGCGCCACAGCTCCAGCGCGGCGGCGCTGCGCGTGGTGCCGAGCTTCGCCGCCAGATCCGGCACGGCCGGGTCGGAGAGGGTGCACAGCACGTCGTTGCCGGCGGGCAGCCGCTTGCGGGTCACACCGCTGGCCACCATCTGCACGTCGCAGAGGATCGGGGCCCCGTCGCGCAGGGCCTCGCGTGCGCGGGCCACCACACCGGGTGTGTGACCTATGTCGCGGACGAGGTCGACCATCCCGCAGGCGTGGATCATCCGGACCGCGACCTGGCTGACGTCGGCGGGCAGGGCCGCGAGGTCCGCCTCCGCGCGGATGGTGGCGAAGGACCGGCGGTAGATGGCCGCCCCGTCCTTCTCGTAGTCGTAGGGGGTCACGGTGCTCTTCTCGCTGCTCTCGGTCGTCGTACGGCTCATGAGGTGAGGGCCGCCAGGGCGGCGGCGAGGTGGGAGGGATCGTCCAGGGCGGCGGTACGCGCCGGCCGCCCCTGGGCGGCCATGCCGATCCGGTAGCCGCCCTCTGGGGCGGCGACCACGTCGATCCGGTCGCCCCGGGGGTGGCCGCAGCGCCGCTCGCAGCCGGACCAGTACAACGGCAGGGGGGAGCGGCCCGCGTCGGCGAGGGCGGCGGTCGCGTCCGCCCGCACGTCGGAACGCGACTTTCCGCACCCCGGCCGGCCGATGCAGGCACCGACGCGCAGCCAGGGGGAGGAGGCGTCGGTGACCAGGCCGGTGCCGGCGAGACGGGCCAATGCGTCGGCCGCTGTCGCCCCGCTCCTCCCGTGGGCGGGGACGACGATGCCGCGCCACGGTGTCAGGCGCATTTCGCCCGACCGGACTTCGGCGGCCACCCGGGTCACGGTCCGCCATTGACGGGACGTGAGACGGCCCAGGGGTACATGGACGGACAGGGCCGCCCCGATCACCCCCGGCGGCGGACCCTCCAGCGGGGTGCGGTCGTTCGTGGCGCGGTCGTTCGGCGCCGGAACGCAGCCGATGCCGGCGGCGGTCAGGCGGGACCGGACCGCATGCGTCAACTCGCCGGGAGAGAGGTTCAGTTCGTCGACCCGCCAGACCCGCGCCCCGGTCTCCCGCAGCATGTCGAGGAACGCCTCGGCGGCGAGCAGCGCGGCCCGGGGCGCCTCCTCCCCGGACACCCGCAGGGCCTCGTCCGCCGAGCCGATGACGAGCAGGGCGCCGCCGTCGCCGACCGCACGCACGGTCACATCGGCGCCGAGTCCGGCGACATCGCCGCGCCCGTCGTCGAGCGCGAACAGGAACCGCCCGGACAGCGCCCGTGCCGCCTCGCTCGCGCACAGCGACGCGTCCAGGGCCGACAGCCACGGCCGCACCTCCCGGACACCCCGTCCGTCGAGACCGGACAGCGGCGAGGCGACGATGTTGCGGGCCCGTTCGTGCCCGTGTGACGGGAGCAGCCCGGCCGCGTCCAGCAGCCCGGCGAGCCGGGTACCGCAGTCGTCGCGCAGTCCACGCACCTGCACATTGCCGCGCGAGGTCAGATGCAGTTCGCCGTCGCCCAGTCGGTCGGCCGCGTCCGCGAGCGCCTCGGCCTGCGGCACGGTGAGCACCCCGCCGGGCACCCGGACCCGGGCCAGCGCCCCGTCGTCGGCCGTGTGCAGCCGCAACGACCCCGGACAGGCGTCACCACGGTCCCGGGAGACCACTGTGGCCTGGGACGACGGAGGGAGGGGAGCCGTGGACATGGCGGCGAGCATACCGATCGTCACACCGCCTCCAAGCCCTGCCCTCTTGCCCCGACCCTTACTATGTCTCTCGGCGGATCATCGGATCCGCCATCGCCACGACGGCGACAGGGAGGAAGCCCGGTGCGAATCCGGCGCGGTCCCGCCACTGTGAGTCCGGCCACCACGAGGCCGGACGAGTCAGGAACTCCCGCCGTCCACCACTGCCCGGGGCGCGGATCCCGAGGAAGGCCGGCCGACGCATGCCGCATTCGTCCGGGGAGCGCTCGACGCACCCCCGCATCCTGCTCCTGTCGACGTCCGACACGGACCTGCTCAGCGCCCGCGCGGCCGACGGCCCGGTGCCCTACCGCTTCGCCAACCCCTCCCGCCTCCCGCTCGACGACCTGCCCGCGCTCCTCGACGGCGTCGGCCTGGTCGTCGTACGCCTCCTCGGCGGACTGCGCGCCTGGGAGGACGGCCTCGGCCTGCTGCTCGCCGACGGCCGCCCGGTCGTCGTTCTCACCGGTGAACAGGCCCCCGACGCCCAGCTGATGGCCGCCTCCACGGTCCCCGTCGGCATCGCCGCCGAGGCGCACGCCTATCTCGCCCATGGCGGACCCGTCAACCTCGAGCAGCTCGCCCGCTTCCTGTCCGACACGGTTCTGCTCACCGGCCACGGCTTCGAGGCGCCCGCACCCGCGCCCACCTGGGGCCCGCTGGAGCGCACACCCCGCGAGGACACCGACGGCCCGACCGTCGCCGTGCTCTATTACCGCGCCCATCACATGAGCGGCAACACCGCCTTCGTCCACGTCCTGTGCGACGCCGTGGAGAACGCGGGCGGGCGGCCCCTGCCGCTGTACGTGGCCTCCCTGCGCGCCCCCGAATCCGAACTGATCGAGGAGCTGCGCGCGGCGGACGTCATCGTCACGACCGTCCTCGCGGCCGGCGGCACCAAGCCCGCCGAGGCGTCCGCCGGCGGCGACGACGAGTCCTGGGACGCGGGCGCGCTCACCACCCTGGACGTGCCGATCCTCCAGGCCCTGTGTCTGACCGGCTCCCGCACCGCCTGGGAGGAGAGCGACGAGGGCGTCTCCCCGCTGGACGCCGCGAGCCAGATCGCCGTGCCCGAGTTCGACGGCCGCCTGATCACCGTGCCGTTCTCCTTCAAGGAGATCGACGCCGACGGCCTCCCGGCCTACGTCGCCCACCCCGAACGCGCCGCCCGCGTGGCCGGCATCGCCGTGCGCCACGCCCGCCTGCGGCACATCCCGGCCGCCGACAAGCGCCTGGCCCTCGTCCTGTCCGCCTATCCGACCAAGCACTCCCGCATCGGCAACGCGGTCGGCCTCGACACCCCCGCCAGCGCGGTGGCCCTCCTGCGCCGACTGCGGGACGAGGGATACGACTTCGGCGACACCGACGTCCCCGGACTGGCCTCCGGAGACGGCGACGAACTGATCCGCGCGCTGATCGAGGCGGGCGGCCACGACCAGGACTGGCTCACCGAGGAACAGCTCGCCCGCAACCCGGTGCGCATCCCGGCCGCCGACTACAAGCGCTGGTACGCCACCCTCCCCGAAGAACTGCGCACCGCCGTCGAGGAGCACTGGGGCCCGGCGCCGGGCGAGATGTTCCTCGACCGCAGCCGCAACCCGGAGGGCGACATCGTCCTCGCGGCCCTGCGCCGCGGCAACCTGCTGATCCTCATCCAGCCTCCGCGCGGCTTCGGCGAGAACCCCATCGCCATCTACCACGACCCCGACCTGCCGCCCTCCCACCACTACCTCGCCGCCTACCGCTGGCTCGCCGCGCGGGCCGAGGACGGCGGGTTCGGCGCGGACGCCATGATCCACCTGGGCAAGCACGGCAACCTGGAGTGGCTGCCGGGCAAGAACGCCGGCCTGTCCGCCGCCTGCGGCCCCGACGCCGCCCTCGGCGACCTCCCCCTGATCTACCCCTTCCTGGTCAACGACCCGGGCGAGGGCACCCAGGCCAAGCGCCGGGTCCACGCCACCCTCGTCGACCACCTCGTCCCCCCGATGGCCCGCGCCGACTCCTACGGCGACATCGCCCGCCTGGAACAACTCCTCGACGAATACGCCCAGATCTCCTCCATGGACCCGGCGAAGCTCCCGGCGATCCGCGCCCAGATCTGGACCCTCATCCAGGCCGCCCGCCTCGACCACGACCTCGGCCTCGACGACCGCCCCGACGACGACGGCTTCGACGACTTCCTCCTGCACGTCGACGGCTGGCTCTGCGAGGTCAAGGACGCCCAGATCCGCGACGGCCTCCATGTCCTGGGCGTCCCGCCCGCCGGCGCCGACCGGGTCAACCTCGTCCTGGCGATCCTGCGCGCCCGCCAGATCTGGGGCGGCGTCACCGCCCTGCCCGGCCTGCGCGAGGCCCTCGGTCTCGACGAGTCCGCCGCCACCCGCACGACGGCCGACGAGGCGGAGGAGAAGGCCCGCGCCCTGGTCCAGGCGATGGAGGACGCCGACTGGGACCCGGCCGCCGTGCCCGCCGAGCACGGTGAGCAGGTCGCCGCCGTCCTGGAGTTCGCCGCCCGCGAGGTCGTCCCGCGGCTGTCGGCCACCACCGCCGAACTCGACCACACCGTCCACGCCCTGAACGGCGGCTTCGTCCCCGCGGGCCCGTCCGGCTCCCCGCTGCGCGGTCTGGTCAATGTCCTGCCGACCGGCCGCAACTTCTACTCGGTCGATCCCAAGGCCGTCCCCTCCCGCCTCGCGTGGGAGACCGGTCAGGCCCTCGCGGACAGCCTCCTGGAGCGCTACCGCACGGACAACGGCGACTGGCCCACCTCGGTCGGGCTCTCCCTCTGGGGCACCAGCGCCATGCGCACCGCTGGGGACGACATCGCCGAGGCCCTCGCCCTGCTGGGCGTCCGCCCCGTCTGGGACGACGCCTCACGCCGTGTCACGGGGCTGGAGGCCATCCCGTACGACGAGCTGGGCCGCCCCCGCATCGACGTCACCCTGCGCATCTCCGGCTTCTTCCGCGACGCCTTCCCGCACACCGTCGGCCTCCTCGACGACGCCGTCCGCCTGGCGGCCTCGCTGGACGAGCCCGCCGAGGCCAACCACGTCCGCGCCCACGTCCAGGCCGACCTCGCCGAACACGGCGACGAACGCCGGGCCACCACCCGCATCTTCGGCTCCCGCCCCGGCACCTACGGCGCCGGCCTGCTCCAGCTCATCGACTCCCGCGACTGGCGCACCGACGCCGACCTCGCCGAGGTCTACACCGTCTGGGGCGGCTACGCCTACGGCCGCGAACTGGACGGCCGCCCGGCCCGCGACGAGATGGAGACGGCGTACAAGCGGATCGCGGTGGCCGCCAAGAACACCGACACCCGCGAGCACGACATCGCCGACTCGGACGACTACTTCCAGTACCACGGCGGCATGGTCGCCACCGTCCGCGCTCTGCGCGGCACCGCGCCCGAGGCGTACATCGGCGACTCCACCCGCCCCGAGACGGTCCGCACCCGCACCCTGGTGGAGGAGACCTCGCGCGTCTTCCGCGCCCGGGTGGTCAACCCGAAGTGGATCGAGGCGATGCGCCGCCACGGTTACAAGGGCGCCTTCGAACTCGCCGCCACCGTGGACTACTTGTTCGGTTACGACGCCACCACGGGGGTCATCGCCGACTGGATGTACGACAAGCTCACCGAGGCCTACGTCCTGGACCCGACCAACCGTGAGTTCCTGCAGCAGGCCAACCCCTGGGCCCTGCACGGCATCGCGGAGCGGCTGCTGGAGGCCGAGTCGCGCGGCATGTGGGAGAAGCCCGACCCGGCGGTCCTCGACGCGCTGCGGAAGGTGTACCTGGAGACGGAGGGCGACCTGGAGGGCGAGGACTGAGGCACGGTCCGGCCGGCGGCCGGCACCTGCTCTATGTCCTGCGGCCTAGTCGCTGTTCCTCATGACGGACGACGCCGGAACGTCTCCGGTGCACCATGATCATCATCATGACTTTGTTCGAGCATGATTTCGTCGCGGCGGGTTCCACCGAGCGGCCGGTGGGTGACACGGGGCGGATGCTCCAGATGATGACCGGGTACTGGGTCACCCAGGTGGTGCGCACCGCGGCCGAGTTGCGTATCGCCGATCACCTGCACGCAGGCGGTGCCACCCCCGCGGAGGTGGCCGAGGCGGAGTCACTGGACCCGGATGCGGCCTTCCGGTTCCTGCGGGCGTGCGCCTCCCTCGGCCTGGCCACCTCCACCGACGGGAAGCGGTTCACCGGTACGCCCCTGCTGGACACCCTGCGCACCGACGCACCGGGTTCCCTGCGGGACCTGGCCCTGTGGGGCGGGGCCGAGTCGCACTGGTTGCCGTGGGGGCGGCTGGCGGACGCGATCCGCACCGGCACCACCCAGGCGGAATCCGCTCTCGGCGCACCCATCTTCGACTGGCTCGCCGCCGCCCCGAAGGAAGCCGAGATCTTCACCAACGCCATGACGGCCATGACCCGCGGCCTGGCCCACCAGCTCGCGGACGTGATCGACCTCAAGGGCACCGAAGTCGTCGTGGACGTCGGCGGCGCCGGCGGAAACCTCGTCCAGACGCTCATGCAGCGACATCCCCGACTGACCGGGATGGTCCTCGACCTTCCGCACGTGGGCGCCGAGGCGGACGCCTCGGCGGCGGCTCTGGGTGTCACGGACCGGTTCGCCTTCGTCGGCGGCGACTTCTTCGAGCCGGTGCCGTCCGCGGACGTGCACCTGCTGAAGTTCGTCCTGCACGACTGGGACGACGATTCCTGCGTGCGCATCCTGCGCAACTGCCGGGCAGCCCTCCAGCCCGGTGGGCGCGTGCTGGTGATGGAACTCCTCGTCGACACGGTGGGCACACCCGGTCTGGAACCGCTGATGGACCTCAACATGATGGCCCTGTCGACCGGACGCGAACGCAGCCCCGACGAGTTCCAGAACCTCTTCGAACAAGCCGGACTGACACTGGCCTCCACCAAGCCCTCCGCCTCCCGGGTCTCCGTCCTCGAACTCATACCCGCCTGAGCTCCGCTCGGGACACCACCACCTGCCGGTGGTCCTCGCCCACGCCGGACTCCACCGCCTTCAGGCCGCGCCCCCTTCTCGACCGGGGCGCGGCCTCGCGCTGTTCGGCTTCCTTCCCCGCTCCCGTCCCCGCCGGCCCTCGGGGCCCGTGCAGGTCCGCGATCAAGGCGCGCGGCGACGGGTCCCGGGAGCAACACGCGGCGGACGTCCGCGGGTCGGAGACGACCGCGGTCCCGAACCGGCCCAGTTGCCGGGAACGTGGCCGACCGGCCCGCCGCGCCGGCATCGCCCGGGTCTCCCGACAGGGGGCGGCGTCGATGTCCGAGTGATCCGTGCCTGGAGGCAGGGCATTCGAGAGCCCCGACTCTTCCGGAGGAGAGGGGGAGTTGGCGCTCCAGCCACCCGTGGACGTGTCCCGGCCCGGCACGCCGTGCTCGGCGTCCGTGGGAGGATACGACGCGGGCGACCGGGCCCCACGTGGGCCGGGGCCCGTCCGGTGGGATCGTGCCGGGCCGGCGTGATCGTGCACTGTACCTCCGCGCCTCGCGGAGCTCCCCCTCCGCTGTCCGAAGGGCGTGAGCGGTGCCCCGGCATCGGACCCCGCCCCCATCCGGCCCGCCCGGACGAAAGATCTCAGGAAGAGGAGAAGGCCATCAGTATCCGTGTGCTGGTCGCGGACGATCAGACGATCGTCCGCGCGGGATTCGCGGCGATCCTGACGGCCGGGGCCGACATGACCGTGGTCGGCGAGGCCGCCGAAGGGGACACGGCGGTCGCGATGGCGGCCGAGCTCGTGCCCGACCTGGTGTTGATGGACATCCGCATGCCCGGCATGGACGGGCTGACGGCCACCCGGCTGATCACGCGTCACAACAGTCGCACCCGAGTCCTGGTGCTGACCACGTTCGACCTCGATGCCTACGTCTACGAAGCCCTGCGTGCCGGAGCCTCCGGCTACCTGCTCAAGGACGCCGAGCCGGAAGCCCTGCTGGCCGCGATACGGGATGTCGCCGCCGGTGACGGCGTCCTCGCGCCCGCGGTCACCGGACGTCTGATAGCCGCCTTCGCCCAAGGCGCCCCGGTCTCTCCGGAGAGCACCGGGGCTCTGAGCAGCCTCACCCAGCGCGAGCGCGAGATTCTGACGCTGGTCGCCACGGGCTTGAGCAACGCGGAGATCGGGGAGCGTCTGGGGGTCGCCATCGGCACGGTGAAGGTCCATGTCAGCGCGGTGCTGAACAAACTGGGTCTGCGGGATCGTGTGCAGGCGACCATTTTCGCCTATGAAAGCGGACTCATCCGTCCGTCGGGGCTGTCCACTTCCTGACGACCGCTCACGTCCAGACTCCTGAGCAGCTCACGCATGGCGGTCAACGTCGCCCGTGTGGCGACGGCGACGGCGTCCAGACTGCCCTCCTCCGCCGCGGAGATCACCCCTGTGGTCTGCTGGAGCACCGTCTCCTGCAGACCGGCGGCGATGCGCTGCCGCTCGCTGTGTACCGCGTCCTTCGTGCTCCACACCAGAGCCGTGAGCGTCGCGTCCTCGCGGCTCAGTTCCCGCCTTCGGCGCATGTGCATCAGCCACCCCGCCAGCCATGCGGCCGTGAACACCAGGCCGAAGTAGAACAGTCCCGTGAAGAGCGAAAGCACCAATTCGAAAGCGCTGATCGGCTCCCTGTCCAGCACCCCGTCACTGGCCCAGGCGCCCGTTACCGAGACCCCGAACGAGAGGGTCATGGCAGGAACCGGCAGATACGACAGCCGGTTACCGTGCGGATGCGTCATGTGCAGGGTCGAGGGCTGAACGTACCGGCCGGCAGGCACGGTTCTGGGTACCAGGACACGGCCGTATGCCGCGACGCCGTAGACGGCGGCCACTTCGACGAGCCCACCGACCACGAGATAGTCCACGGCGGACCGCGGCAGTACACCGTTCACCAGGAGGGCCGGCCACACGAAGGGGGTGGCCCCGACCGCGGCGAGGGCCAGCCAAGGGGCCCGTCGGCGCCACAGCAGCGGCAGCGCGTGAAAGGTCAGCAGCAGCGCGAGCAGCAGGGAGAGCGAGACCCCGTGGCCGTGGTCCACCGCGGTGTTCAGGGTGTAGCTCAACAACGTCATGGTGATCGAGCCGAAGACCGCCACATCCGCGATCCGCTGCTCCCGCGTGAAGTTGCGCCGGCGTCCTGTGGTCGGCTGCCGTGCGGGCCGGGCGTCGGGAAGTACCGCGTGTACGCGCCAGCCCCCATCGGGGCGGGGCCCCGCGGACAGCTCCCCGCCGATGGCGGTGGCGCGTCGGCGCATCCCCTCCACACCGCGACCCGATCCGATACTCAGCCGGTAGCTGCCGGTGTCGCTGGGCGGCTTGCCGTTGTCGATGATCAGGTCCAGGGCGTCCTCGGACCGTTCCGCCCGGATGCCGACCGAGGCGCCCGGTGCGTAGCGCAGGGCGTTGGTCAGAGCCTCCCGGATGATGCCGTGGACCGCCTCCGCCGCAGGGCCGACGAGATCGGTGGGCAGGGAAACGGAGATGGGGCGCCCCAGCCTGCCGAATCCTGCGATCAGGGCCTCGATCGCAGGGGTCATCGACTGCGGAGCCGGTACGTCGTCCACCTGCATGACCGCCACGAGACGCCGTAGTGCGGACTGGGTCTCGAGTGCGGTACGGCTCGCGAACGTGATGGCTTCCGCGGTCAGTTCGGGCCTGGTGTCCCCGAGCCTGCGGGCGGCTTCGACGGACACCACGACGGAGGTGAGGTGGTGCGCGCTGATGTCGTGCAACTCGTTCGCCAGCCGGTCCCGTTCGGTGACGGCGGCCTGCCCCCGCTCCTGCTCGGCACGGGTCAGCCGCTGTTTCGTCACCTGCCGTTCCCGCAGCCAGTGTCGACGGCCGACGCCTAGAGCGGAGGCCACCAGGTACAGGCTGACGGTGGTGAGCCAATCGTTGAGGAAAACCCTGCCGAATCCGTTCTCCACCGCGCTCGGCAGGAACTCCACGACGGCGGCGACGGCGGTCGCGCCCAGGCCGACGGTCCAGGCGCGCAGAGTGGTGACGGAGTAGAGCGCCATCAGGACTGCCAGCCCTGACGCCAGGGCCACCGTGTCGGGCGGGGTCAGAAGCCGCACCAGCACGGATACCACGAGGATGCAGCCAAGGGCGTGGAGCGGTGCCTGCCTCCGCCGTTCGAGCGCGAACGTGGTGAGTGCCGTGGTGGACAAGGCCGCGATCCACGTCATGACGCCCGGAGGCTTCTCCAGCGTCGGTACGGTGGCGCACCACTGGGCCAACTGCGTCACAGCGAACAGGCCCGGCAGCAGCCGGCCTCGGATCTTGCCCATTGGCACAAGTGTATGGCTGGGTATGGAGCCGTGTGTCGTCGGAACGCCGTACCTCGCGCGCCGGAACCGCAAGGTCCCGGCGCGCGGGGGAGTCCGTCCGGTTAGCCGAACCCCCTTGTATTACAGGTCTGGTGACGTCTCGACAGGGAGCCTTCACCAAAGGGGGGTTAGAGGTCGTGCCGGAGCTCTAGGTCTTGCGGCCTAGGTGACGTTCCTTCCGGTGGTCGACGTCCCGGTGGGTCCCGGGCCGGGAGGATTGAGGCATGGAACGAACCGATGTCATCGTCGTCTTGGCCGCCGTTCTGATCCTCGTGGTCACGGCCAAGCCGTTGAAGAAGGTGCCCACCTGGCACATCGGCGTTCTGGCCGTCCTCCTCTACCCCGTGGACAGGGTATTGCTCTCGGTATTGGAATCGGCCGGGATCGTCAACAGCCCATGGTCCAAGTATCCCCTCCTGATCAGCGTGACCTTTGTGTTCGCCGTACTCACCGCGCCGGTCGTCCGGGGATACAAGGCCCGCCGGGACAGGCGTGCCGGCCGTCAACGCCACGACCAGCACCACGACCAGGACGTCGACGCATGAGCGTCCGTCCCTTTCACCAGCAACGACCTCAGATCGGCGGAAGCATGTCCCACCACCGTTCGTCCCGGGCCGCCATCGGCCTGATCTCGCTCGCCGTACTGGCAGCCGCCACCCTCACAGCCTGCGACCCGGATGTCGAGGACGACGGAGCCGCCGCGATACCCGCGGTCCCCGCCGCTCTCGGTGAGCAGAAACTGGACTGGGCCGCATGTCCCGCTCCGTCCGCGGCCCAGGGCGGCGGCGAGAAACCCGAGGACATGCCGGACGGGACGACATGGCAGTGCGCCACCATGAAGGCGCCCCTGGACTACGCGAAGCCCGACGGCAGGACCATTGATATCGCCCTCGTCCGGGCACGGGCCGCGAAGGACTCCGGCAAGAAGAGCCTCGGATCCCTGGTCTTCAACTTCGGTGGTCCCGGCGGCTCCGGGGTGCCGATGCTTCCCGCCTTCGCCGCCGATGAGTACCTGGAGCTGCACAAGCGATACGACCTGGTCAGCTTCGACCCGCGGGGGGTCGGGAACAGCGCCGGTGTGAAGTGCCTGGACGACAAGGCCATGGACGCCTGGATGGCTCAGGACTCGACGCCGGACGACGCGGCGGAGGAGAAGGCCCTCACCACCGGCGGGAGCGTGTACGCCCGGGCGTGCAAAAGCAACTCGGGTGGGGTGCTGGAGTACGTCGGTACGCAGGAGGCCGCACGCGATCTCGACCTGATGCGCCAGGTCCTCGGCGACGACAAGCTGAACTACTTCGGTATCTCCTACGGAACGCAGCTCGGCGGCGTCTACGCGCATCTGTTCCCGAAGAACGTCGGACGGACCGTCTTCGACGCGGTGGTCGATCCCACCGAGGACTTCGCGGCAGGTCTCCTCGGCCAGACGGAGGGGTTCGAGGGCGCGCTGCAAAACTTCCTCAAGGACTGCGTGAAGCAGGAGAAGTGCTTCTTCGAGGGGAAGGACCCCGCTCAGGGGGAAAAGGAGATCACCGAACTGCTCGGGAGCCTGGACGCGAAACCCCTGCCCGCGGAGGACGAGGACCGTGTTTTGACGCAGAGCCAGGCGTTCACGGGCATCATCACCGCCCTCTACAGCCAGGACAGCTGGTCGTGGCTCAGCCTTGCGCTGGAGGCCGCCAAGAAGGGGGAGGGCGGCGGGCTGCTGTGGCTCGCCGACTCGTACTCCGAGCGTACCCCCGACGGCTCGTACGCCAACTCCAGTTTCGCCAACACGGCGGTGAACTGCGCCGATTACAAGGACCGCTTCACCGTAGAGGACGTGCGCGGGCGGCTTCCCGAGTTCCGCAAGGCGTCCCCCGTGTTCGGCGACATGATGGCCTGGGGGCTGCTCGCCTGCACCGACTGGTCGGTGGAAGGTCAGGCGTCCACCGTCGACGTGAAGGCCGACGGCGCGGGCCCCGTTCTCGTCATCGGCAACACCGGCGACCCGGCCACCCCCTACGAGGGTGCCAAGAAGATGGCGGACGAGCTGGGCAGGGGAGTCGGCGTCCACCTCACCGTCGAGGGCGAGGGGCACGGCACCTACGGTGTCAACAAGTGCCTGACGAAGATCGTTGACAAGTACCTGCTCGAGGGGGCGGTCCCGAGGAACGACACCGTCTGCTCGTGAACCGGGCGGCGGGGGCCGGAGCCGTCGGCCCCCGCCGGGCCGGCGGGGGCACCGATGGCCGGCGCCTCCGGCGGGCGCCGGTTCAGCGCAGGAGCAGTTGGACGATGGCGAACGTGCCCACGACGACGATGAAGGTCCGCAGGACGGGCGCAGGGAGCCGGCGCCCGACCTTCGCGCCGACCTGGCCGCCGATCGCCGAGCCCACGGCGATGAGCAGGACGGCGGTCCAGTCGAAGTCGGCGACGAACAGGAAGAACAGGGCCGCGATGCTGTTCACAAGGGCGGCCAGGACGTTCTTGACGGCGTTCAGCCGCTGGAGGGTGTCCTCGAGCAGCATGCCCATCAGGGAGAGGTAGATGATCCCCTGGGCCGCCGTGAAGTAGCCGCCGTAGACGCTGGCGAGCAGGAGCCCGCCGAAGAGGAGGGGCCCGCCGTCGGTCCTGGTGACCGTGCCCGTACGTGCCCGGCGGCGCTGGACGCGGGCGGAGATACGGGGCTGGAGCACGACGAGGACCAGCGCGAGCGCGACGAGCACGGGGACGATCGTCTCGAAGGCGGTGGCGGGGAGCGTGAGCAGCAGCATCGCCCCGGCGAGTCCGCCGATCACCGCGGCCACGCCGAGCCGCAGGACGAGACGGCGCTGGCCCTTGAGTTCCGCCCGGTAGCCTATGGCGCCGCTGACCGAACCGGGGATCAGCCCGAGGGCGTTGGACACGGTGGCGGTCACCGGAGGCAGCCCGGTGGCGAGCAGAACGGGAAACGTGATCAGCGTGCCCGAGCCGACGATGGTGTTGATGGTGCCGGCGCCGATTCCGGCGGCGAAGACCGCCAGTGCCTCCCAGATGGACAAGGCCATCTCCTTCTGATTCGGTGAGTCGCCTCCCCGCCGTGAAGGTCGAGGGGCCACCACCGATCATGCAGGAAGGGGGTGCACACCGGGGCAGCCGGGGCACCCCAGGCTGCCCCGGCCGGTCACCCGGACACCGGATCAGAGGGTGGACGCGTGGTCGGGGACGTAGGTCTGCAGGTCGCGGGGCGGCCGCTGGTAGCCGGTGGACGGCGGGCGCTCCGGCAGCTCTATGACGGGCGGCCCCACCTCCTGGTAGGGCACGGTGCTCAGCAGATGGGCGATCATGTTCAGCCGCGCACGGCGCTTGTCGTCGCTCTCCACGACGTACCACGGCGCCTCGGTGATGTCGGTGTGTACCAGCATCGAGTCCTTGGCCTGGGAGTACGCCTCCCAACGGGTGATCGACTCGAGGTCCATCGGCGAGAGTTTCCAGCGGCGTACCGGATCCTCCAGCCGCTTGCGGAACCGTGCCTCCTGCTCGGTGTCGCTCACCGAGAACCAGTACTTGCGCAGCAGGATCCCGTCCTCCACCAGCATCCGCTCGAAGATCGGGCACTGGCGCAGGAAAAGCTGATACTCCTGCTTCGTGCAGAAGCCCATGACCCGCTCCACCCCGGCGCGGTTGTACCAGGACCGGTCGAACAGCACGATCTCACCGGCGGCCGGCAGATGCTCGACGTACCGCTGGAAGTACCACTGGGTGCGCTGGCGCTCGGTCGGCGTGGGCAGGGCCGCGATCCGTGCCACGCGCGGGTTGAGATGCTCGGTGACCCGCTTGATGGTGCCGCCCTTGCCCGCGGCGTCCCGGCCCTCGAAGACGACGACCAGCCGCGCCCCCTCGGCCCGCACCCACTCCTGGAGCTTCACCAGCTCAGCCTGCAGACGCAGCAGCTCGCTCTCGTACGCCGCACGGGGCAGCTTCGCCTCCTTCTTGCCGGCCATGTCGCCGCCTCCACCGCCCGGTGACCCGCGCCGTCCTCGGGCGGGTCACTCCGTTCAAGGTCACGCACCAGGACGCCACCGTACTGATCGGCGAGGGTCCGCGCATCCGGCCCGGTGACGCTCCAGGTGGGCCCGACGGCTACAGCAATGTGCTCCAGTACGACCGGAAGCGGGTGAGGACGAGCACGGCGAGCAGGGCGTACCAGGCGCCGAGCAGCATCCCGCGCGTGTCCCGGACGACCTCCCGCACCGGCCGGGGTGCCGGGACGAGGCCCCGGTCCAGGCAGTGCACGGTGACGTACCAGAACAGGGTGATGGTGACGACCCGGACCACGGCGCAGTAGGGGAGTAGGTGTACCAGGAGAACGACGCTCCGCACGGGCGGCCGCGCGGCTCGTACTCGGGGCAGTCCGTGCCGATCGACGGGTAGTCGGTCGCCTGGTGCTCCCAGGTGATGATGCCGTCCTTGACGTACACCATCCACGAGCAGGACCCCGTGCAGTCGACTCCGTACGGGGAGCGCACCGCCTTGTCGTGCGACCACCGGTCCCGGTGGAAGCCCTCCCACCGAGGGTCGCCCTCGCCGAACACGGCACGGCTGTCGGCCGACACCTCCCGGCGGGTCAGCAGCCGACGGGCCGCCAGCGGCCGGCCATGGGCGGCGCGTGACTCCCGCGGCCCTGCGTTTCGATCGTTCTCCATGGTCCCGAACGCTGGGCCGCGCGCACCTCGGCACACCTGGGCCCGGCGGGCCCCACCACGAGACCGTACGGCCCCCGGCACACGGCTGGTCAAGGAACCAACGGCCCTGCCCATGAAGGCCCTTGGCCGCCCTGCCGGCCGGCGCGGCGGGACACGGGATCGCCCACTCCAAGGGTCGTACGGAGCTCGCCCGTGCCCTGGTGGTCGTCGCGTTGGCCGGATCCCTCGGCGTCGCCCTGCTCGCCACGGCCCTGCCGGCCACCTGACGGCCCCGAACGGGACCACTGACCGCCCCGAACGGGCCACATGGTCCGCGGCGTGGGGCCGGTCAACCCTCCTTCCGGAGCGGTTTCGCGGCGCAGGGTGGACGCAGCAGAGAGAACTCGGCCGAGGTGCCGTTGCGAAGGAGCCGTGATTGCCGTGATGCAGACCCGCGAACTCGACGCCGCAGCCGTACATGACCTGCTGGCCGCGGCGGTGGCGGCCCCGTCGATCCACAACACGCAGCCCTGGCGGTTCGGCCTGGACCCGGACAGCGGGACGGTCCAGGTCAGGGCCGACCGCCGGCGGCAGCTGCCGATGGCGGACCCCCTGCGGCGTGCCCAGCACATGTCGGTCGGTGCGGCCGTCTTCAACCTCCGGGTGGCCGCGGAACACCTCGGCTGGGCTCCCGTCGTCCGGCTGCGCCCCACCGCGGACGATCCGGACCTGCTGGCCACGGTGCAACTGTCCTGCCCCACCGTGGACCGGCAGTTGTCCCTGAGCGACCTGTACGACGCGGTCGAGCGCCGCCACACCAGTCGGATGCCGTTCACCGGCCGCCCGGTGCCGGACCCGATCGTGACCGAGATGATCGGCGCGGCCCGCGCCGAGGGAGCCCACCTGGACGTCCCCGACATCATGGGCACCCGGCGCCTGCTGCACCTGACGGAGGCCGCCGAGACCCGCAACGCCGCCGACCCGGCCAGCACCGGCGAAATGCGCACCTGGGTCACGCCCCCGGGCGAACGCGCCCCCTACGGCATTCCCCTGACCGCCTTGGGCCCGCGGGACGCGTCCGGCCGGATGCCGGTGCGGGACTTCACCGGAGTGCTGCCCGTGCCGAGACTCCCGGCCGTACGGTTCGAACGCCATGCGCAGGTGGCCCTGTTGTGGACCTCCCACGACCGGCCGGAGGACTGGCTGAGGGCGGGGCAGGCACTGGAACGCGTCCTGCTCACGGCGACCCGGTGCGGGGTGCGCACCTCGATGCTGCACCAGGCGATGGAGTGGCCGGACCTGCGGGCGGCCATGGCGGGAACGAGACGGCGCTGCTGTCCGCAACTGCTGATCCGCTTCGGCTACGGCTACGGCTCCGGTGGCGGTCGCACACCGCGCGCGTCGGCCCGTCCTGTGTCCGGCCCCGGCCTCGACGTGGGGTCGCGGCGGCCGGGTCAGGGCCGGGATCAGGGGCACGACCGGGGGCGGACCCACTGACCGGGACGGGAAGGGCCGTTCGGCCCTGTGCCGGCCCCGCGTTCGCGCCGCTCGGACCACCGGGCCTTCACCTGACACCGCCGGACACCACTGGACACCAGCGGTCACAGCCGTTGTTTCACGGACCGCCCGGAAGGGCATCGGTGGAGCACCGATCCAAGGGCGCCGGGCGACGGGACGACCGGGTCCGACCGGAGGGACTCTCCGCCGGACGGCAGGGACCCGTGGCCCCTGGGGACCCGTGGCCCCTGGGGACGCGGGGTCCCGGACTCGGACAGTGGTTCCGGGGCCCCGGTTCGCAGACAAGGGGCCTGCGGTTTCCGCGCGACCCCGGTGCCGAGGCACGGCTGTGAGAGGGAAGGGACGGACAGCATGGTCCAGTCGCCGAAATCGAAGAACGGCAGCCCACCGTCGGGTGCCCGGGTGTCCGGCCGGGCATGGCTGATGCTGGCTCTGGCCACCATCGGTTTCGCCGTCAACTTCTGGGCGTGGGCTCTGCTCAGCCCGCTCAGCCCGCGCTTCCAGGACAGCCTGGACCTGACGTCGTTCGAGCAGTCGCTGCTGGTCGCGGTGCCGGTCGCGGTCGGCTCCCTGGGACGCATCCCGGTCGGCGCGCTGACCGACCGGTTCGGCGGACGCATGATGTTCCCGATTGTGTCGGCGGTCACGATCGTGCCGGTCCTCTACCTGGGCCTGGCCGGGCACTCCTCGCTCGCCGCGCTGCTGACCGGAGGGTTCTTCCTCGGTATCGGCGGCACCGCCTTCGCCGTCGGCGTACCGTTCGTCAACGCCTGGTTCCCGCCCGAGCGGCGCGGACTGGCCATCGGAGTCTTCGGCGCCGGCATGGGCGGCACCGCCATCAGCGCCCTCACCACCGTGAAGCTGGTCGAAGCGAGCAGCATGGAGACGCCGTTCGTGAGCACTGCCCTGGTGCTGGCCGCGTACGCCGTGGTCGCCGCGCTGGTGCTGCGCGACGCGCCGGGCCGCACCGTACCGAGCCTGCCCCTGGCCCGCCGACTGGCCGCCACAATGAAGCTGAGCATCACCTGGCAGGCGTCCGTGCTCTACGCCGTCGCCTTCGGCGGCTACGTCGCCTTCTCCGTCTACCTGCCCACCTACCTCAAGACCGGCTACGGCCTCACCCAGGCCGACGCCGCCAACCGCATGGCCGGGTTCGTGCTGCTCGCGGTGGCGATGCGCCCGATGGGCGGCTGGCTGTCCGACCGGCTGGGCCCGGTCCGGGTGCTGGCCGGCTCCCTGGCCGTGGTCGTGGCCGGCGCGCTCGTTCAGTCGCTCACCCCGCCGCTGGCGCCGGTGGGGACCATCGCGTTCCTCGCCATGGCGGCCGCGCTCGGCGCGGGCAGCGGGGCGACCTTCGCCCTGGTGGCACAGCTGACCCCGGCAGGCCAGGTCGGGTCGGTCACCGGGGTCGTCGGCGCCGCGGGAGGCCTCGGGGGCTTCCTGCCGCCGCTGGTGATGGGCTCGCTGTACGGCGCGTACGGGACGTACGCCGTCGGCCTGGTGCTGCTCGCGATCGTGTCCGCCGCGGCGCTGGCCTACACCCTCACCGGTGCCCGCGCCGCGGCCGAAGGCGACCGGTACCGGCTGCCCGCCGAGAACCACCATGCCAGGCCCGCCGCGTAGCGAGCGGACCCCGAAGGCCCCGTAGATCGGTCGGAGGTCCCGCAGATCCGTCGAAGGCGTGTCAGGACCGAGGAAGAAGCAGAGGAGAAGCAGAGGAGAAGCCCTGTGTGCGAGTACTGCGGCTGCCAGTCCCTGGCAGCGATCGACGAGCTGACCCGCGAGCACGACGAGGTCGTCCGACTGATCAGTCACCTGCGCCCCGCCCACGAGGACGGCGACGTGCCCCGGATGGCGCAGGTGGCCCGGGAGATCGCGGCCGTGCTCGGCCCGCACACCCGGGTGGAGGAACGCGGCCTGTTCCTCGCCATGGCCGAGGACTTTCCCGAGCAGATCGCCATCCTGGAGGCGGAACACCGGCACGTCGACGAAGTGCTGGCCCAGGCCGCCGACGGGCTCACCCCCGGCGATCCGGCCTGGCCGGACCGGCTGATGGAGGCGATGGAAATGCTGCGCGACCACATCCTCAAGGAACAGGACGGCGTCTTCCCTGCCGCGCTCGCGACCCTCAGCACCGAGCAGTGGGAAGCGGTCGACGCGGTGCGCGACCAGGAGGCAGGCGCCCTGCCCCGTCCCGCCGGCTGACCCCCGGCCGTCCGCAGGGGTACGGTCGCCCGTACCCCGCCGCGACTCCTGGCGCTCTCCGCTCCCCACCCCACCCCACCTCGCTGTCTCGCACGCGGACGGACTGCGCCGTGTCACCTGCGGTTCGTGGCGTGGTTGTTGACCCGTGAGCGGGGAGGGGACCTAGAGTCGTGGTGGCCGGAACCGATCACGATTCGAACGGGCCGCTGGTGCCCGGAGCGGAGTGGCACGGTGAGCACGGAGAGCACGCGGAGCGGACCGGGACGGGCGGGCATGGACGGCGATCTGGCGGAGGCGCTGGTACGCAGCCGCCGGTTCTTCACCCGGGCGGAGGTCTCGAAGGATCTGCGCACCCTGCACAGGAGCGGCGGCCGCCAGGCCGACGAGTTCTACCGGGACCGCTGGTCGCACGACAAGGTGGTGCGCTCCACTCATGGCGTGAACTGCACCGGATCGTGCTCGTGGAAGGTGTACGTCAAGGACGGCATCATCACCTGGGAGGCCCAGCAGACCGACTATCCGTCGGTGGGTCCCGACCGCCCCGAGTACGAACCGCGCGGCTGCCCTCGAGGGGCGGCCTTCTCCTGGTACACCTACTCGCCGACCCGGGTGCGCTACCCGTACGTGCGGGGTGTCCTGCTGGAGATGTACCGGGAGGCCAAGGCCCGCCTCGGCGATCCGGTGGCGGCCTGGGCCGACATCGTCTCCGACCCCGAGCGCTCCCGCCGCTACAAGCGAGCGCGTGGCAAGGGCGGTCTGGTGCGGGCCAGTTGGACGGAGGCGACGGAGATGGTGGCTGCCGCGCATGTGCACACCATCAAGGAGTACGGCCCGGACCGGCTGGCCGGATTTTCGCCGATTCCGGCCATGTCGATGGTCTCGCACGCGGCCGGCGCCCGCTTCTACTCCCTGCTCGGCGGCGCGATGCTGTCGTTCTACGACTGGTACGCGGACCTGCCGGTGGCCTCGCCGCAGGTCTTCGGCGACCAGACCGACGTACCGGAGTCGGGGGACTGGTGGGACGCCGGCTATCTGATCATGTGGGGCTCCAACGTCCCCGTCACCCGTACCCCGGACGCGCACTGGATGGCCGAGGCCCGCTACCGGGGCCAGAAGGTGGTCGCAGTCTCCCCGGACTACGCGGACAACGTGAAGTTCGCCGACGAGTGGCTGCCGGCCCAGCCGGGCACCGACGGCGCCCTGGCGATGGCCATGGGCCATGTGATCCTCAAGGAGTTCTTCGTCGACCGGGAGACGGAGTACTTCAACCAGTATGTGAAGCGGTACACCGACCTGCCCTTCCTGGTCACTCTCGACGAGTCCGGGGCCGAGACCGAGGACGGCGCCGAGCCCGGCACATACGTACCGGGCAAGTTCCTGACCGCCGCCGACCTCGGTGGCCGGGCCGCCGAGGCCGAGCACGCGGAGTTCCGTACCGTGCTGCTGGACGCGGCCACCGGGGAGCCGGTGGTGCCGAACGGCACGCTGGGAGACCGCTTCGGCGAGTCCGGAGCCGGCAAATGGAACCTTGACCTGGGCGACATCGATCCGTCGCTGTCCGCCGACGGTGCCTCCGAGGCACCGGTCACCGTCCTGCTGCCGAGGTTCGACGCCCCGGACGGCGCCGCGGGCCGGCTGCGGCGCGGGGTGCCGGTGCGCCGGATCGCCGGCCGTCTGGTGACCACGGTGTACGACCTGCTGCTGGCCCAGTACGGGGTGGCCCGGGAGGGACTGCCCGGTCGGTGGCCGACGTCGTACGAGGACGCGGAGGAGCCCTACACCCCGGCCTGGCAGGCCGCGATCACCGGAGTGGACGCGGACCGGGCGGCCCGTATCGCCCGGGAGTTCGCCGTCAACGCCGAGGAGTCCGGCGGCCGTTCAATGATCATCATGGGAGCGGGGACCAACCACTGGTTCCACTCCGACACCATCTACCGGTCCTTCCTGACCCTGACCACGCTCACCGGCTGCCAGGGCGTCAACGGCGGCGGCTGGGCGCACTACGTCGGACAGGAGAAGGTCCGTCCGATCACCGGTTATTCGGCGATCGCGACCGCGGCCGACTGGAACCGGCCGGCCCGGCTGATGATCCAGACCGCCTACTGGTACCTGCACGCCGACCAGTTCCGCTACGACCCGTTCTCCGCGGACACCCTCGCGGCAGCCGGGCCGGGCCGGAGCGGCCCGTTCGCCGGGAAGACTACGGCGGACGTCATCGCACAGTCGGCGCGGATGGGCTGGATGCCGTCGTATCCCACCTTCGACCGCAACCCGCTCGACCTGGCGGACGACGCGGCTGCCGCCGGCCGCCCGGTCGCCGATCACGTAGTGGACGAACTCAAGGCGGGACGGCTGAAGTTCGCCGGTGAGGACCCGGACGCGCCGGAGAACTTCCCCCGGGTGCTGACCATCTGGCGGGCGAACCTGCTGGGCTCCTCCGCCAAGGGCAACGAGTACTTCCTCAAACACCTGCTCGGCACCGACTCCTCCGTGCGGGCCACCGAGGCACCGCCCGCCGCCCGTCCACGCGACGTGGTGTGGCGGGAGGAGGCCCCGGAGGGGAAACTCGACCTGCTGCTGACCCTGGACTTCCGGATGACCAGCACCACGGTCTTCTCCGACGTCGTCCTGCCGGCCGCCACCTGGTACGAGAAGTACGACCTGTCCAGCACGGACATGCACCCCTTCGTGCACGCCTTCAACCCGGCGATCGCCCCGCCGTGGCAGACCCGCAGCGACTGGGACGCCTTCCACACCATCGCGAAGGAGTTCAGCCGGCAGGCGGCCACTCATCTGGGCGCACGGACGGACGTCGTCGCGGCGCCGCTGTTGCACGACACCCCGGACGAGATGGCGAACCCGCACGGCCGGGTCCGCGACTGGAAGGCGGGGGAGTGCGAACCGGTGCCCGGCCGCACCATGCCGAAACTCGTCACCGTCGAACGCGACTACGCCGCCGTCGCCGACCGGATGGCCGCGCTCGGCCCGCTGCTCGACACCCTCGGCGCCACCACCAAGGGCATCACCTTCAAGGTCGACCGCGAACTGGAGTACCTGCGGCACAAGAACGGCACCGTGCGCGGCGGCACGGCCGACGGCCGCCCGTCGCTCGCGCGTGACACCCACGCCTGCGAGGCCATCCTCGCCCTCTCCGGCACCACCAACGGCCACCTCGCCACCCAGGGCTTCCACAGCCTCGAGGCGCGTACCGGCACCCGGCTCGCGGACCTGGCGGCCGAACACGAGGGCAAGCAGATCACCTTCGCCGACACCCAGGCAGCGCCGGTCCCGGTCATCACCTCGCCGGAGTGGTCCGGTTCGGAGACCGGCGGGCGCCGCTACTCGCCGTTCACCGTCAACGTGGAGCGCCTCAAGCCCTGGCACACCCTCACCGGCCGGCAGCACTTCTACCTCGACCACGACTGGATGTCCGCGCTCGGCGAGGGACTGCCCGTCTACCGGCCGCCGTTGAACATGGACGCCCTGTTCGGCGAGCCGCGCATCGGCGACGTCGGGGAACTGGGCGTGACCGTGCGCTATCTGACCCCGCACAACAAGTGGTCCATCCACTCCGAGTACCAGGACAACCTGTTCATGCTGTCCCTCTCCCGGGGCGGTCCGACGATCTGGATGAGCAAGGAGGACGCGGCGAAGATCGGCGTCCACGACAACGACTGGATCGAGGCCGTCAACCGCAACGGTGTGGTCGCCGCCCGCGCGGTCGTCTCGCACCGCATGCCGGAGGGCACCGTCTACATGCACCACGCCCAGGACCGGCTCATCGACGTGCCCCGCACCGAGACCACCGGCCGGCGCGGCGGCATCCACAACTCCCTGACCCGTCTGCTGATCAAGCCCAGCCACCTCATCGGCGGCTACGCCCAGCTCTCCTACGCCTTCAACTACCTCGGCCCCACCGGCAACCAGCGCGACGAGGTCACCGTCGTCCGCCGCCGCTCGAACCAGGAGGTGACGTACTGATGGTCACCGTCGAAGAAGCCCCCGCCGGGGCCGAGGCCGCCCCCATCGGGCGCGTCATGGCGCAGATGGCGATGGTGATGAACCTCGACAAGTGCATTGGCTGCCACACCTGTTCGGTCACCTGCAAGCAGGCGTGGACCAACCGCTCCGGCGTCGAGTACGTCTGGTTCAACAATGTCGAGACCCGCCCCGGCCAGGGCTACCCCCGCCGCTACGAGGACCAGGACACCTGGCAGGGCGGCTGGGAGCTCAACAAGCGCGGCAGGCTGGGGCTGAAGGCGGGCGGCCGGTTCAAGAAGCTGATCCAGATCTTCTCGAACCCCAAACTGCCCTCCCTCGACGACTACTACGAGCCCTGGACGTACGACTACGAGACGCTGACCAACGCTCCGCTCCAGGAGCACACCCCCGTCGCCCGCCCCAAGTCCCTGATCACCGGCAAGGACATGAAGATCGCCTGGTCCGCGAACTGGGACGACGACCTCGGCGGCTCGCCCGACCACGGCGACAAGGACGTCCTGCTGAACCAGGTCTCCGAGAAGATCAAGTTCGAGTTCGAACAGACCTTCATGTTCTACCTGCCGCGCATCTGCGAGCACTGCCTCAACCCGTCCTGTGCGGCCTCCTGCCCCTCCGGCGCGATCTACAAGCGGGAGGAGGACGGCATCGTCCTCGTCGACCAGGACCGCTGCCGGGGCTGGCGGATGTGCGTCACAGGATGCCCGTACAAGAAGGTGTACTTCAACCACCGCACCGGCAAGGCCGAGAAGTGCACGTTCTGCTTCCCGCGCATCGAGGTCGGACTGCCCACCGTCTGCTCCGAGACCTGCGTCGGCCGGCTGCGCTACATCGGCCTCGTCCTCTACGACGCCGACCGCGTCCTGGAAGCCGCCTCCACCCCCGACGACACCGGCCTGTACGAGGCGCAGCGGCAGGTCTTCCTCGACCCGGACGACCCCCGGGTCGTCGCCGCGGCCGAGAAGGCCGGCATCCCGCGGGACTGGATCGAGGCCGCGCAGCGTTCCCCGATCCACGCCCTGATCAACACCTACAAGGTGGCCCTGCCACTGCACCCGGAGTACCGCACCATGCCGATGGTCTGGTACATCCCGCCGCTGTCCCCGGTGGTGGACGCCGTCCGCGACACCGGCCGCGACGCCGAGGACCACCGGAACATCTTCGCGGCCGTCGACGCCCTGCGCATCCCGGTCGACTACCTGGCCCAGCTGTTCACCGCGGGCGACCCCGCTCCCGTCGACGCGGTCCTGCACCGCCTGGCCGCCATGCGCGCCTACATGCGCGACATCAACCTGGGCCGCGAACCGGACGACGCCATCCCCGATGCGGTCGGTATGACCGGCGAGCAGGTCTACGACATGTACCGGCTGCTGGCCCTCGCGAAGTACGACGAGCGGTACGTCATCCCGCCGGCCCATGCCGAACAGGCCCATCAGCTCGAGGAACTGGCCACCGAGTGCAGCCTCGACTACGAGGGCGGCCCCGGCATGGGAGGCTCGGGCCCCTTCGGCGAGACGTCCGGCGGCGCCGCCCCCATCGCCGTGGAGAACTTCCACGCCCTGCGCGACCGTCAGACCTCCGACACCCCGGCCACCCCCACCGAAAAGGCCACCCGCGTGAACCTCCTCAACTGGGACGGCAAGGGCTCCCCACCCGGCCTGTTCCCGGACACACCGTCCCAAGGCGGCGACGACCGGGGCGGTGACGGCCCCGGCACGGGCCACGACGGGAAGACGGAGCCGAAACCATGAAGCGCAAGTCCCCGAAGCCCGCCAGACTCCCGAAGACCAAGCGGGCGGCCCGCACCCAGCCCTGGCACCCCTCCGCCTGGCAGGTCCAGTCCCTGCTGCTCGCCTACCCCGACGACGAGTTCGGCCGGCACCTGGCCCTGGCCCGCCGGGTCGCCGACACCCTCCCCGACCCGGCCGTGGCCCGCCCCCTGCTCCGCTTCGCCGCACACGCCGAGCAGACCGCCCCCGCCGACCTGACCGCCGCCTATGTCGCCACCTTCGACCACCGCAAACGCTGCTGCCCGTACCTGACGTACTACGCGTACGGCGACACCCGTAAGCGCGGCATGGGTCTGCTGAAGCTGAAACAGGCCTACGCCGCGGCCGGCTGGCGGCTCGCCGACGACGAACTGCCCGACCACCTCGCCGTCGTCCTCGAGTTCGCCGCCGCCGACCCCGCCGAGGGAGCACGCCTGCTCACCGAGCACCGGGCCGGCCTCGAACTGCTGCGGCTGGCCCTGAACGACGACGACTCGCCCTGGGCGCACATCCTGGACTCCCTCTCCGCCACCCTGCCCGCCCTCGCCGGCGACGACCGCGAAGCCGTCATGCGGCTCGCCGCCCAGGGCCCGCCCGAGGAACAGGTCGGGCTCGACCCGTACGCGTCATCCCCCGTGTTCCTGCCCGACCCCGTCGTAGGAGGTCCCCGATGACCGCGCCCGCGATGTCCGAGCCCGCGCAGCCCGTCACCCTGGCGGCGGAGGCAGGCACCGGCGGCATCCTGCTCTGGGTCGCCCTTCCCTACGTCTGCCTCGCGGTGTTCGTCCTCGGCCACATCTGGCGCTACCGCTACGACAAGTTCGGCTGGACCACCCGCTCCTCCCAGCTCTACGAGCGGCGGCTGCTGCGCATCGGCAGCCCGCTGTTCCACTTCGGCATCCTGGTCGTGCTGCTCGGCCACATCGGCGGCCTGCTCATCCCCAAGAGCTGGACCGAGGCCATCGGAGTGAGCGAGCACATGTACCACGTCGGCGCGGTCGTGCTCGGCACCATCGCCGGCGTCGCCACCCTCGGCGGGATCGCCATCCTGATCTACCGCAGGCGCACCGTCGGCGCGGTCTTCTCCGCCACCACCCGCAACGACAAGGCCATGTACGTCTCCCTCACGGCGACCATCGTGCTGGGCCTGGCCGCCACCGTGGCCGCGAACATCGGCGGCGGCTACGACTACCGCGAGACCATCTCCCCCTGGTTCCGCTCCATCTTCTCCCTCCAGCCCGACCCGGCCCTGATGACCGGCGCCCCGGTGCTGTTCCAGCTCCACGTGCTCAGCGCCCTGCTGCTCTTCGCGGCCTGGCCCTTCACCCGGCTCGTCCACATGCTCACCGCCCCCCTCGGCTACCTGACCCGCCCCTACGTCGTCTACCGCAGCCGCGACACCACCCTCGGCACCCGCACACCCCCCCGGGGCTGGGAGCGCACCGGGTAGGCGGTGCGAGGGCGGACGGGTGCGGGGGCGGGGAGCGCGCCACCGTGTCCGCTGCTGTCCGGTTGCTCCGGGTTCGCGAGGATGGAGGCTTCCTGCGGTGACCCGAGGGCGGAGCGATGTGCTGGAGTGCGGAGACCGGCCTCGTGGCGGGTGCCGGGATCGCGGCGGTCGGGGTGGCCTGTGTGGCCCGCGCGGTGCGGGCGGGCCGCGGCGGTGACCTTCCGCCGGCCGCGCTGCCGCTGCTGCTCGGCGTGCACCAGATGATCGAGGCGGCGGTCTGGGTCTCGGGCGGAGGGACGGGTCCGGTCGTGCTGCTGTGGGCGGTCGTCGCCCTGCCTCTGCTGGCGCTCTGGGTACCGGTGTGCGTGCTGTGCGCCGCGCCGGAGGGCGCGCGGCGGGACGCGCTGCGCAGGCTGACACTGCCCCTCGTCGCCGGGGCCGTGACGGCGGCGGTCCTCGGGCACACCCTCGCCACGCGTCCCGTACGGGCGGAGATCCGCGGCCGGACCATCGGTTACGTCATGGACCTGCCGTACGCCCCGCTGCTGGTCGTGGGCTACCTGACGGCCACCGTCGGGTCCCTGTTGCTCTCCGGCGACCGCGGCCTGCGGGTCCTCGGTGCCCTGGCCGGCGCAAGCGCGCTCGTCTGCTGGGCCCTGTGGCGGCTGGAGTTCGTCTCGACGTGGTGTGCGTTCGCCGCCGTGTGCTCGCTGCTCCTGTTCGGGTGGGTGCGGGGGCGCGGGCGGCGGCCGGAGGCGACTGCGCCGGCCGGGTGACGGCCTCGGCCGACAGTGGAATGTGGCGCGCATCACATCGTCGCGATTGAGTCGGCCACCAGGACAATGTCCGTACCCTCACGTGACGCTCGAGATCCGGATGCGAGGATGAGGCCGCCATGACCAGTGGGTGGTGTTCTCGCACGGTACGGGCCGCGGTGTTCGCGGCTGTCTGTGTGCTGTTCGCCGCCCTCGGCCACGTCCTGATGTCAGGGACCGCGGTGCCCGGGTGGGCCCTGGCGGCGGGGGCGGCGGCGACCGGCGTCACCGTCTGGTTCCTGGCCGGCCGGGAGCGCGGGCCGTGGCTGGTCGGTTCCGTCGCGGTGGCCGCACAGGCCGCCCTGCACGCCTTGTTCGCCTTCGCCCAGGCGCTTGTCCACCCGGATCCCTCGGGCGGAGGTTCGTTGCTCGAACGCGGGCTGGGCAACCTGCTGATGCGTCAGCACGCCGCGCCCCTTTCCCCGGGTGACGGTATGGGTGGTGAGATGGCGGGCACCCCGCATTCCGCGTACTCCGCCCATGCCGACCACACCGCGCACTCCATGACTGCGGACGGTATGTCGTCGACCGGGATGCTCGCCGCCCACCTGCTGGCCGCGCTGGTGTGCGCCCTCTGGCTCGCGCGTGGTGAACGTGCCGCGTTCCGCATCCTGCGTGCCTTCGCCGGCAGGCTGTTCGCGCCGCTGCGTGGGCTGCTGCTGTGGTTGCCCGCGCCACCGGACCGCCCACGCGTCCGTGCGCGCCGCGCCGGCCAAGGCCGGATGCCGCGCCGGCTCCTCCTCACCCACACGATCACCACTCGGGGTCCGCCCGCCGGGGTCGCTGTCGTCTGACGACAGCCGGTTCCCCGAGGCCTCCCGTAACCCGGCGCACCGACGGATCGACGTCACGGTCGAGCCGTCGGCCGTCGGTGTTCC
>NZ_JBHSOA010000003.1:248006-283493 GCF_042655885.1 Streptomyces chlorus | reverse complement strand
GCACCGCCGTGTCGCACCCGTCGGGCCATCGAGCCGTCGGCCGTCGCGCCTGCCGAGCCGGTCGCGCCCGCGGTGTCACGCGGACACGGCCACGCCGTACCGCTGCCCGCGTACGCCGATGGCGCGACGCGCCGACGCGGATTCGGCTGCCGGTGCCGGAACTCCCGGAAGGACAGTCGAAGGTGAGCACTGTTGCCCTGCTTTCCCCACGGAAACAGCTGAAAGAGGAGTCGATCACCGCCTGGGCGCTCGCCGCCCGCGGCGGAGACACCGAGGCCGTGGAGCGTTTCGTACGTGCTCTGCACCCGGACGTCCGCCGCTACGTGACGTTCCTCGGTGCCGACCCGCAGAGCGCCGACGACCTGGCTCAGGACACGTTCCTGCGGGCCCTGAGCAGCCTGCACCGGTTCGAGGGCCGATCCTCGGCCCGTACCTGGCTGCTGGCGATCGCCCGCCGAGCCGTGATCGACGGCATCCGCCACAGCTCCGTCCGCCCCCGCCTGTCGGACGCGGCGGACTGGGAGACGGTCGTCGAACGCAACCAGCCGCGTGATCTGCCGGGCTTCGACGACGGTGTCGTCCTCGCCGAACTGCTGGACGCGCTCCCCGACGACCGGCGGGAGGCGTTCGTCCTCACGCAGATGCTCGGTCTTTCTTACGCGGAGACCGCCCTCGTCACCGGCTGCCCGATCGGCACGGTGCGCTCGCGGGTCGCCCGCGCCCGCGGCTCGCTGACGCGGTGGCTGGGCGAGGCCGACGACATGTGAGGGCCTTCCTCCGGCCGGGCGGTGGCACCGCACCCGGCCGGAGACAGCCCGGTCAGTATTCTGGGCCGTTGGTCCAGTGGCTGACGACACCCCGGAGGCAACGCATGACGACGCGCTCATCGCGCCGGTCGGCGGCGGCGGACCGATCGCCGGAACGCCGAGCTGCCGGATCCACCACAACGGTTACGTCCTCCAGGGCCGCCTGCGCATCCGCATGGACGACGGCGCCGAGAGCGAGGTCGGCCCCGGCGACGTCTTCGTCTGCACACCCGGCCACGACGCCTGGGTCGTCGGCGAGGAACAGGTCGTGGTGTACGACTTCGCGGGCGCCATGGCCCAGAGCTACGCGAAGGCCGCCGACTAGCTCTCCCATGACGAGAGCACGGGACGCATCGGCACCCCGCCCGTCGACAGGGAACCACGCAGGGTGCGCCGCAGGTCGATGCTGCCGCGGGCGGCCCTGCGACGGCGGGCGGCCAGCCGGGTCGCCGGCTTCCGGGCCAGCGGCCGCACCGTCCGGCGCAGCTCGGCCAGCCGGTCCTTCCCGGCGAACAGGAAGTCGACGCGGTCGGCCGTCGGGGCCACCGCACGCCGGGCGATCTCGTCCCGGTCCCGCCGTTCGGCGACCCGGCGCCGTGCCTCCGCGGCCACCATCCGGCGGAACTCCTCGATGCGGCGCCGGATCTCGTCCTCCAGCAGCCGGTCGCCGAACCCCGCCGCGCCGTCCCGGGCCCGTACCCCGTCCCGGACCCGCGCGAGCAGCGTCTGCGGGCGCAGCCGGTCCAGCGTCTGGTGCGACGACCAGCTGTCCGACGCCGGTGAACTCCCGTATCCGCCGAAGCCGTCGACCGCCTCCATCGCCAACCGGGCCATCAGCGCCGTGTCATGGGCGGCGAGCGCCGCCGCCAGCCGCTCGCGCAGATCCGCACGATCCGCGCGGTCCGCGGGGCCTTCGGGTGTGCCGACCCGGCGGGGGAAGTACAGGTCGAAGACCGCGTCGAACACCGGGCGTTGGCCCGTGGTGTGCAGCAGGGTCGCGGCCAGGCCCTCGCGGAGCAACGCCCGGTCCGCGAGCCCCAGTTCCCGGGTCGCCCGTGCCGCGTCCACGGTCTCACCGGTGCCGATGCGCACGCCGTGCGCGCGGAGCGCGCCGACGAGGCCGGTCAGCCGGGCGGTGAGGTCCGCGGTGGCGTTCACACGGCGTCCAGGTCGAGCTTGGCCTCAGCCTTCAGGATGTCGTCCTGGTGCTTGAGGATCACACCCAGGCTGTCCCGTACGACCGTCTCGTCCAGTGTGCCGGCGCCGAGCGCCAGCAGGGTGCGGGCCCAGTCGATGCCGCCGGATCCTCCCATCCAAGCGCTTGTTCACCCCTCCTGTCACTCGCTCACGCGGCCTGTGCGCCCGCCCCGGCCCGCCCGCACCGCCGGGGAACGCAGCACCCACCGGGCCGCCGCCGCGATCGACACCCTCGCGAGCCGGGAAGGGATCAGTCGACCAGGACGACCTCCAGGGTGCGTGGGCCGTGGACGCCCTCCACCCGGTCGAGTTCGATGTCGCTGGTCGCCGACGGGCCGGAGATCCAGGTGAGCGGGCGGGTCGGGTCGAGGCGTTCGAGGGCGTACGGGACGGAGGGGACGACCTGGGCGGCGCGGACGACGCAGATGTGATGGTCGGGGACGAGGGTGATACGGCGGCGGCCCTGGTCGGGCGAGCCGTCCAGGACGATCGTGCCGGTCTCGGCCACGGCGACGGCACAGCCCGTGACCACGCTTTCCACCTCGTCGAGCTCGTGCGGCGTGCTTACGGCACGGTCGTGGACCCGCGTGGCATCGGCGGCCGACATCCATTGCGGTGGCAGACCGGGCGGTACGAGCACGTACCGGGATCCGCGCTCTGCGAGCAAGCGCATGATGAGGTAAGGCAGTTCCTCAAAGTCCGTGCGGTGCACGATCGCCCGGTAGTCCGCCAGGTTCTCGGCGAGGAGGTCCATCGTCTCCGCGACGGTCCGCTGCCCGTGCTCGCGCAGATACTCCCGGGCGACCGCCTGCTCGTACGGGGTGTCGTCCTTCGGCACGTCCGCGAGGGCGCGTCGCACCCGGCCCAGAACGCGTTCCCTGCTGCTCACTTCGCGCCGTCCTTCCCGCCGTGCGTACGTTGCCACCAGTCCCGGAACGGCTCGGCAGGGACCGGCGGAAGGGCCCGTGTCCCGCTCCACGCCCGCCCCGGTCCCGGAAGGGTGCGCGGATGGAAGCGGCGGGTGCGCGACGCCAGCCGCTGTCCGGTCCGCAGCGCGCCCGGATACGTGAACGCCCACTGCGCCACCCGCATCGCCGCGCGCTCGGCGGCGTGCCCCTTGGCCGGCTTCAGCACGATCCGGTTGCCGTGCCGGACGGCCGGCCCGCCCTGGACGACCCGTTCCCGCAGGTGCACCAGCACCTCGGGGATGTCGATGGCGACCGGGCACACCTCGTAGCAGGCCCCGCACAGCGACGAGGCGTACGGCAGGGAGGCGTCGATCTCGCTTGCCGTGCCCCGCAGTTGAGGGCTGAGGATGGCGCCGATCGGGCCCGGGTAGACGGAGCCGTAGGCGTGGCCGCCGGCCCGCTCGTAGACCGGGCAGACGTTCAGGCAGGCCGAGCAGCGAATACAGCGCAGCGCCTGGCGGCCGATCTCGTCGGCGAGGGTGTCGGTGCGGCCGTTGTCCAGCAGGACCAGGTGGAAGGCGCGCGGGCCGTCCTCGTCGGTGATGCCGGTCCAGGTGGACGTGTACGGGTTCATGCGCTCGGCGGTCGAGGAGCGCGGGAGGGTCTGTAGGAACACCTCCAGGTCCCGCCAGGTCGGGACGATCTTCTCGATGCCGACGACCGAGATCAGCGTCTCCGGCAGGGTCAGGCACATCCGCCCGTTGCCCTCGGACTCCACCACCACCAGCGTGCCGGTCTCGGCGACCATGAAGTTGGCCCCGGAGATGCCGACCTTGGCACGCAGGAACTTCTCCCGCAGGTGCAGCCGCGCGGCCTCGGCGAGTTCGGCGGGCGTGTCGGTGAGGCCCTCGGGCGCCGGGCGGCCCCAGCCGCTCATCTCGCGGGCGAAGATGTCCCGGATCTCCCCGCGGTTGCGGTGGATCGCGGGGACGAGGATGTGCGAGGGCCGGTCCTTGCCCAACTGAACGATCAGCTCGGCCAGATCGGTCTCGTAGGCGCGGATGCCCGCCGCCTCCAGGGCCTCGTTGAGCTCGATCTCCTGCGTGGCCATCGACTTGACCTTGACGACCTCCGACTCGCCCGTCTCCTTGACGAGTCCGGTCACGATCCGGTTGGCCTCGGCGGCGTCGGCGGCCCAGTGGACCGTACCGCCCGCGGACGTCACCGACTCCTCCAACTGCAGGAGGTAGGCGTCGAGGTGACGGAGTGTCCGATCCTTGATCAGCTTGCCGGCCTCCCGCAGCTGTGCCCAGTCCGACACCTCGGCGACGGCCTTCGCCCGCTTGGCCCGGATGGTGTGCGTGGCATGCCGGAGGTTGCCGCGCAGGGTGGTGTCGCGCACCGCCTCCCGCGCGGCCTTGGGAAAGGCCGGCATTCCGACGAACGTTCCGCTCATACGGCCGCCACCTCCTCTTCCGTGCGCGCCAGGATCTCCGCGATGTGCACCGGCCGCATGCCGGTCCGCAGTCTGGTCATCGTCCCCCCGATGTGCATCAGGCACGAGTTGTCCGCCGCGCACAGCACCTCGGCGCCCGTCGACTCGGCGTTGCGCACCTTGTCGGCGCCCATCGCCGCGGAGACGTCGGGGTTCTTCAGCGCGAACGTGCCGCCGAAGCCGCAGCACTCCTCGGCCCCCGGCAGCTCGACCAGCTCCAGCCCCTTCACGGCCTCCAGGAGACGCCGGGGCCGGTCGCCGAGTCCCAGGGAACGCAGCCCGTGGCAGGTCGGGTGGTAGGTCACCGTGTGCGGGTAGTACGCGCCGACGTCCGTCACCCCCAGCACGTCCACCAGGAACTCGGTTAGTTCGTACGTCTTCGGCACCACCGGCGCCAGCGTGGCCGCGAGGCCGTCCCCGCGTCCCTCCGCACGGGCCCGCTCGCCCATCCGCGGATACAGTTCCCGAACCATCGCCCCGCACGACCCGGAAGGCGTCACGATCGCCTCGTAGTCCCCGAAGACCTCGGAGAAATGCCGGGCCAGCGGCTCGGCCTCGTGCCGGTACCCGGTGTTGTAGTGCGCCTGCCCGCAGCAGGTCTGCGCCATCGGGAAGTCGGCCTCGACGCCGAGCCGGGTCAGCAGCTTCACCACCGCGCGCCCGGTGTCGGGATAGAGCGTGTCGTTGACGCAGGTCAGGAACAGGGCGACACGCATCGCGGCTCCTTGTGGATCGATCATCGGGTGAGTGCAGGGTAGTGCGCGGTCGCTCGCGCGGGGGAGACCCACGACCGGGCCCGCAGAGGTTCGGCCTGATCCCTTCGGGCGGGGGTCCTAGGCGAGCCGGGCCCACGCGGCCTCCCACCGCCGCGTGCCGCCGCGCGGTTCGTACCGGGTCAGGAGCTGGGTACGGGTGAGCAGGCGCCGCATCCCGGCCAGGTCGCCGGCCGGGCCGTGCGCACGGGCCTGCACGAGGACGTTGCCCAGGGCGGCCGCCTCGGTCGGTCCGGACACCACCGGCAACCCGCAGGCGTCCGCGGTCAGTTGGCACAGCAGGGCGTTGCGGGTGCCGCCGCCCACGATGTGCACGACATCGACCGACCGCCCGGCGAGACGCTGGGCGTCCTCGACGGCCCTGCGGTGCGCGAGCGCGAGCGAGTCGAGGATGCAGCGGGTGGTCTCGACGGGGGAGGCGGGCACCGGCTGGCCCGAGACCCGGCAGGCCTCGGCGATCCGCTCCGGCATCCGCCCCGGCGCCAGGAACGCCGCGTCCCCGGCGTCCACCACCGACCGCAGCGCGGGCACCTTCGCCGCCTCCAGCAGCAGCGCCCCCAGAGCATCCGGTTCGCCCCAGGCCCGTACGCACTCCTGGAGCAGCCACAGGCCCATGATGTTGCGCAGGTAGCGGACCGTGCCGTCCAGCCCCAGCTCGTTGGTGAAGTTGGCGGCGCGGCTCTCCTCGGTCAGGACCGGGGCGTCCAGCTCGAGGCCGGCCAGAGACCAGGTGCCGGTGCAGATGTAGGCGAACCGCTCGCCGGTGGCGGGGACGGCGGCCACCGCGGACGCCGTGTCGTGCGAGCCGACCGCCGTCACCGGAACGGGCCCCGCCAGACCGGTCTCCTCCAGTACCTCGGGCCGCAATTCCCCGGCCGGGTCCCCGGGGTGCCGCAGCGGCGCGAACAGGGACAGGTCGATGCCCAGCCGCTTCGCGACCTCATGGGACCAGTCGCGGGTGCGCGGGTCGATCAGCTGTGTGGTCGAGGCGTTGGTCAGCTCCGTTCCCTGCTCACCGGTGAGCCAGTACGTCAGCAGGTCAGGGATCAGCAACAACCGTCTGGCCTGGGTGAGTTGGGCGGTGGAGCAGGCTGCCGTCAACTGGTACAGCGTGTTGAACGGCGCGTACTGCAGACCGGTCGCCGCGTACAGCTCCCCGGCGGGGACGCGCGCCCACACCTTCTCCGCGACCCCGTCCGTACGGCGGTCGCGGTAGTGCACCGGGTTGCCCAGCAGTGCCCCGTCCGCGTCCAGCAGGCCGTAGTCCACGGCCCAGCTGTCGATACCGACGGACGCGAGCCCGTCGCCCGCGGCCCGCAGCCCCTCCAGCACTCCGGCGTACAGCCCGAGCACGTCCCAGCGCAGCCCCTCGGGCACCCGCACCGGCCGGTTCGCGAAGCGGTGGACCTCGGTCAGCTCCAGGCTGTCGGGGCCCACGCGGCCGACCATGACGCGCCCGCTGGACGCGCCGAGGTCGACCGCCGCGTACGGCCGTGCACCAGTGCTCATCGCAGGAACGCGGCGGCGACGCCGGCGTCGACCGGGACGTGCAGGCCCGTGGTGTGGGTGAGGTCACCGCCGGTCAGCGCGAAGACGGCGGCCGCGACATGTTCGGGCAGCACCTCCCGCTTGAGCAGCGTGCGCTGCGCGTAGAACTCGCCCAGCTTCTCCTCCGGCACCCCGTACACCGCAGCCCGCTGCGCACCCCACCCGCCGGCGAAGATGCCCGAGCCGCGCACCACCCCGTCCGGGTTGACGCCGTTGACCCGGATGCCGTGCTCACCCAACTCGGCGGCAAGGAGCCGCACCTGATGGGCCTGGTCGGCCTTGGTGGCCGAGTAGGCGATGTTGTTCGGACCGGCGAACACCGCGTTCTTGGACGCGATGTAGACGATGTCGCCGCCCAGTTCCTGCGCGATCATCACGCGGGCCGCCTCGCGGGAGACGAGGAAGGAACCGCGGGCCATGATGTCGTGCTGAAGGTCCCAGTCCTTCGCGGACGTCTCCAGCAGCGGCTTGGAGATGGAGATCCCGGCGTTGTTCACCACCAGGTCGACCCCGCCGAACGCGAGCACCGCGGCCCGGAACGCTTCCGCGATCTGCTCCTCCGACGTCACGTCCACTCTCACAGCGACAGCCTTGTCCGGGCCGCCCAGTTCCTCGGCAACCGCGGCCGCGTTGTCCCCGTTCAGGTCCGCCGCGACGACACAGGCGCCCTCGGCCGCCAGCCGCCGCGCGATCGCCTTCCCGATCCCGCTTCCGGCCCCGGTCACCAGCGCCACCCGGGTGGCGAGCGGCTTCGGCCTCGGCATCCGCCGGAGCTTCGCCTCCTCCAGGGCCCAGTACTCGATGCGGAACTTCTCCGACTCCTCGATCGGCGCGTAGGAGGAGACCGCCTCCGCACCGCGCATCACGTTGATCGCGTTGAGGTAGAACTCGCCGGCGACCCTGGCGGTCTGCTTGTCCTTGCCGAAGCTGAACATGCCCACACCCGGCACCAGCACGATCGCCGGGTCGGCGCCGCGCATGGCGGGGGAGTCGGGCTGGGCGTGGGCCGCGTAGTAGGCGGCGTACTCCTCGCGGTAGGCGGCGTGCAGCTCCTTCAGCCGGGCCACGGCCTCGTCCGTCGGGGCCGACGGCGGCAGGTCGAGGACGAGCGGCCGGACCTTGGTGCGCAGGAAGTGATCCGGGCAGGAGGTACCGAGCGCGGCCAGCCTGGGGTGCTCGGCACGTGCCAGGAAGTCCAGGACGGCCTCGGAGTCGTCGAAGTGCCCGACCTGCGGCCGGTCCTGCGAGGTGACGGCCCGCATGTACGGCGCGAGAGCCGCGGCCCGCTCCCGGCGCTCGGCCTCGGGCAGCGGCTCGTACCCGTCGAGCACCGGCCCGAACGGCTCCGGCCTGCCCCGCTCGGCGAGGAACCGCTCGGCGGTGCGGATGATGTGCAGCGAGTTGCGCTCGCACTCCTCGGACGTGTCGCCCCACGCCGTGATCCCGTGCCCGCCCAGGACGCACCCGACGGCCCGCGGGTTGGCCTCCTTCACGGCGGCGATGTCCAGGCCGAGCCGGAAACCGGGCCGTCGCCACGGCACCCATACGACGGTGTCACCGAAACACTCGGCGGTCAGCTTCTCCCCGTCGGCCGCGCAGGCGAGCGCGATGCCGGAGTCGGGGTGCAGATGGTCCACGTGCGGGGCTTCGACCAGCCCGTGCATCGCCGTGTCGATCGAGGGCGCCGCACCGCCCTTGCCGTGCAGGCAGTAGTCGAACGCGGCGACCATCTCGTCCTCACGTTCGACTCCGGGGTAGACGTCGGCCAGCGCCCGCAGCCGGTCCAGCCGCAGCACGGCGAGCCCCGCCCCGGTCAACGTCCCGAGATCCCCACCGGATCCCTTGACCCACATCAGCTCCACCTCACCCCCGGTGACGGGATCGGTCGCGGTGCCCTTGGCGGAGGTGTTCCCGCCGGCGTAGTTGGTGTTGCGGGGGTCGGCACCGAGCCGGTGGGAACGGGCGAGGAGGGCGGCGGCTTCGGGGTGGGTAGACATGAACCTCAGTCCTTATCCAAGAGACGCAGGGGAAAGCGCGCCCCTCCAGGGGCGCGGGAAAGTGCCAATGTGCGGCTACCACCGCGTGGGCGCGACCAGCCACATCCGGCCCGCAGTGCGCGACGAACAGAAAACGAGCAGACGCCTACGCCCCCCACCCCGCCTGCTCCCCACCCACCCGCTCCGCGACGATCCTCTCGGCCCACCCGGACCGCCGGTACGCCCCGACGGGGTCGGGGTCCAGCCCCATCTCCTCGCGCACCTCCCGCAGCAACGGCCGCACATCCGTGTTGTACGCGTCCATCAGCACGGCGTTGGCACCCAGCACATCGCCGGAGGCCTGAGCAGCGGCCAGCGCCCCCGAGTCGACGAGCAGCGCCTTCGCCGTGGCCTCCTGCACGTTCATCACCGACCGGATGATCGCCGGGATCTTCGCCTCGATGTTGTGACACTGGTCGAGCATGAACGCGGTCCCGGACGTGAACCCGCCCCCGCGCACCACCTCGTGCATGATCCGGAACAGCTGGAACGGGTCGGCGGAGCCCACCATCAGGTCGTCGTCGGCGTAGAAGCGCGAGTTGAAGTCGAACCCGCCCAGCCGCTCCTCACGCAGCAGTGTCGCGACGATGAACTCGATGTTGGTGCCCGGCGCGTGGTGACCCGTGTCGACGACGACCTGGGCGCGCGGCCCGAGTTTCAGGCAGTGCGCGTACGCGGTGCCCCAGTCCGGGACGTCCGTCGTGTAGAACGCCGGCTCGAAAAACTTGTACTCCAGCAGCATCCGCTGCCCCTCGCCGAGCCGCTCGTACACCTCCGCGAGAGCCTCGGCGAGCCGGTCCTGCCGGGCACGGATGTCGTCCTGACCGGGATAGTTCGTACCGTCGGCGAACCACAGCTTCAGGTCCGTCGAACCGGTCGCGTCCATGATGCCGACGCATTCGAGGAGATGGTCCACGGCCTTGCGGCGGACCGCCGCGTCCGGGTGGCAGACACTGCCGAGCCGGTAGGCGTCGTCCTGGAAGGTGTTGGAGTTGATCGTGCCGAGCCGCACACCGCGGTCCTCGGCGTGCTGGGCCAGCGCGGTGTAGTCGTCGACCTTGTCCCACGGGATGTGCAGCGCCACGGAGGGCGCCACCCCGGTGAACTCGTGCACCTTGGCCGCGTCGTCCAGTTTCTCCTGCGGAGTGCGGGGCACGCCCTGCTGCGCGAACACCTTGAAACGGGTCCCCGAGTTGGCGTACGCCCACGACGGCGTCTCGACTGCCTGTGTCTTGAGAGCGGCCTTCGCCGCGGCGAGCTCGGTCACGTCAGGGCTCCTGTGACATCGGGTCCTATCGACCACGGAGTGAAACGATTCAGTACGGGAAGCTATGGCGCCCCCGAAGGGGTGTCAACCCCTCCGGCCCAGACCGCCCTTCGTGACCAGGGGGTGATCCGAAGCTGTCGAAACTTTTTCGACCGGGACCCATTGACGTGACATGCGCCGCGCGCCTAACGTCCCGGCAACCCAGTTGAAACCTTTCACGACGCCGCGAGGGCCGCCCTGCCGGACGTCGTCGAGGAGCCCTCATGACCCACCCGTCCGACACGGGTCCGGCCGCCCCGGTTCTCGCACTGAGGGACATCTCCAAGTCCTTCGGCGCGGTCCGTGCCCTGCGGGACGTCTCCCTGGACCTGTTCCCCGGCGAGGTGCACGCCCTCGCCGGAGAGAACGGAGCAGGCAAGTCGACCCTCATCAAGACGCTCGCCGGAGTGCACCGGCCGGACGCCGGCCAGGTGCTGCTCGACGGCGCGCCCGTCCTCTTCCACGGACCCGGCGACGCCCGCGAAGCCGGGATCGCCGTGATCTACCAGGAGCCCACGCTCTTCCCCGACCTGTCGATCGCCGAGAACATCTACATGGGCCGACAGCCCAGGCGTGCTCTCGGCCGGATCGACCACAAGGCCACCCGCACCGCGACCGCCGCCCTGATGCGGCGGCTCGGCGTCGAACTCGACCCAGACCGCCCGGCCCGCGGCCTGTCCATCGCCGACCAGCAGATCGTCGAGATCGCCAAGGCGCTCTCCTTCGACGCCCGCGTCCTGATCATGGACGAGCCGACCGCCGCCCTCACCGGCAGCGAGGTCGCCCGCCTCTTCGGCGTCGTGCGCACCCTGCGCGAACAGGGCGCGGCGGTCCTGTTCATCTCCCACCGCCTGGAGGAGATCTTCGAGATCTGCGGGCGGGTCACCACCCTGCGCGACGGCGCCCGGATCGCCAGTGAACCGCTGGACGGCATGACCGAGGACGACCTGGTGCGCCGGATGGTCGGCCGCGACCTCGAGGAGCTGTACCCCAAGCAGGAGGTGCGTCCCGGCGAGATCGCCCTGAGCGTGCGCCGGCTGACCCGCGAGGGCGTCTTCACCGATGTCTCCTTCGACGTCCGCCGCGGCGAGATCGTCGGCCTCGCCGGGCTCGTGGGCGCCGGGCGCACCGAGGTGGCCCGCGCCGTGTTCGGCATCGACCGCTGGGACGCCGGCGAGGTCGAGATCGACGGACGCGCGCTCACCAACGGCGCCCCGTCCACCGCCATGGCCGCGGGCCTCGCCCTGGTCCCCGAGGACCGGCGCGCCCAGGGTCTGGTGATGGACATGTCCATCGAGCGCAACATCGGCCTGACCGGACTGCGTACGACCGTCCGCGCCGGCCTGATGGACCGGGGCGCCGAACGCAGCCGCTCCCTGGACTGGGCGGTCAAGCTGCACGTCAAGTACGCCCGGATCGCCGACACCGTCAACACGCTCTCCGGCGGCAACCAGCAGAAGGTCGTCCTCGCCAAGTGGCTCGCCACCGGCCCCAAGGTGCTGATCGTGGACGAGCCGACCCGCGGTATCGACGTCGGCACCAAGGCCGAGGTGCACCGGCTGCTCTCCCAGCTCGCCGCCGACGGTGTCGCCGTGCTGATGATCTCCTCCGACCTGCCCGAGATCCTCGGCATGGCCGACCGCGTGCTGGTGATGCACGAGGGCCGGCTCACCGCCGAGATCCCCCGCACCGACGCCACCGAGGAAACCGTGATGGCCGCAGCCACGGGGAGGGCCGCATGACGGTCGTCAGCCCCGACCCCACCCCCGTCGTCGAGGTGCCGAAGTCCAGCGGCACCCGGCTGGTCGACCGCGTGTTCAAGGTGCGCGAACTCGCCATCCTGCTGGTCTTCCTGGTGATGATCGCCGTCACCCAGGCCGGCAACAGCGAGTTCCTGTCCGAGCAGGGCATCAAGGACCTGTTGCTGAACGCGACCATCCTGGTCCTGGTCGCCACCGGCCAGGCGCTGGTCGTCATCACCCGCAACGTCGACCTGTCCGTCGGCTCCACGCTCGGCATCTCCGCCTTCGCCGCCGGGGTTTACCTCCAGGGCGGCGGGAACCCGGTCGTCGCCGTCGCGCTGGCGGTGCTGCTCGGCATCGGCTTCGGACTGCTCAACGGACTGCTCGTCAGCCTCGGCCAGGTGCCCGCGCTCGTCGTCACCCTCGGCACCCTCTACATCATCCGCGGCATCGACTCCGTCTGGGTCGGCTCCCGCCAGATCACCGCGGCCGATCTCCCCGCCGGATTCGTCGACTTCGGCTCCGGCGGCATCTCGGCCGTGCCCTACCTGGCCCTGATCGCCCTCGCCGTCCTCGTGGCCACCGCCTACTACCTCAAGCACTTCGGCAGCGGACGCGAGCTGTACGCACTCGGCTCCAACCCCGAGGCCGCCCGGCTCGCCGGCATCCCCGTACGCAAGCGGATCCTCGCCGCCTACACCTTCTGCGGCGCCCTCGCCGGACTCGCGGGCGCGCTGTACCTGGCCCGGTTCGGCAACGTCGACTCCGGCACCGGCACCGGCTACGAACTCACCGTCGTCAGCGCCGTCGTGGTCGGCGGCGTGGTCTTCACCGGCGGCTCCGGCAGCGTCTACGGCGCCGCCCTCGGCGCGCTGCTGCTGACCTCCGTCAACAGCGTTCTGCCTGCCCTCGGCGTCAGCTCCGTATGGGTACTCGCCATCAACGGCATCCTGCTCATCCTCGCCATCGCGGTCGACCGGATCGTCGCCCTGCGCGTGGCCGCCGCCCTGAAGAAGAGGAACGCCCGCCATGGCTGACTCCGCTCTCGCGCGCGCCGTCCGCCGCTCCCCCTCCGTGCGCTGGGACACGGTCGTGGGCGCCCTGCTAGTCGTGGTCCTGCTGCTGTCCTTCACCACCGTCGACGGCTTCGGCAACGCGCTCAACCTGTCCTTCCTGATCGGCAACACCCTGCCGATCGCGCTGATCGCCCTGCCCATGACGCTGCTCGTGGTCTCCGGCGAGATCGACCTCTCCGTCGCCTCCACCGCCGGTCTGTCCGGCGCGGTCATGGGCGCCCTGTGGAACCAGGGCATGACCATCGAGACGATCATCCCCGTCTGCCTGCTCATCGGTGTCGTCTGCGGCCTGATCAACGGCCTGCTCGTCACCCGGCTCGGACTGCCCTCCCTCGCCGTCACCATCGGTACCCTCGCCGCCTACCGGGGCATCGCACAGATCGTGCTCGGCTCCGACGCGGTGACCGACTTCCCCGCGCAGTACCTGGACTTCGCCGCCGGACGCATCGGCGACACCTTCGTCCCGTACGCGCTGCTGCCGTTCCTGGTGCTGCTCGCGATCGCCGTGGTCGTACTGCACGCCACCCCCTTCGGGCGGTCGCTGTTCGCCATCGGCGCCAGCGAGGAGGCCGCCCGCTTCGCCGGCATCCGGGTCAGGCGGCAGAAGCTGATCCTGTTCACGCTGACCGGCCTGATGGCCTCCCTCACCGGCGTCTTCTGGGCCCTGCACTACGCCAGCGCCCGCTACGACAACGCCACCGGCCTCGAACTCTCCGTCGTCGCCGCCGTGCTGCTCGGCGGCATCGACTTCGACGGCGGCAAGGGCACCCTCGGCGGCGCGATCGCGGGTGTCTTCCTGCTCGGCGCGCTGCAGAACGTCATGAGCCTCGTCAACGTCTCCGCCCAGTCGCAGATCGTCGTCACCGGCGTCCTGCTCGTCGTCTCCGTGCTCGGCCCGCGCGTCGCACGGCAGATCTCCGCCGCACGTGCCGGACGCCGGGCCGCCCCACCACCGGTGTCCAAGGCACCCACCCCGACCCCGTGAATCCTCCTCGCCCGTAAGGAACCCACCATGCGCAAGTCCTCCCTCCGCCGGACCTGTGCGGCCCTCGCCGCCGTCACCTCCCTCGCCCTGGCCGCCACCGCCTGCGGCGGCACCACCAAGGACGACGTCAAGAACGAGGGCGGCGGCTCGGCGGCCACGGCCGGCAAGGCCGACCCCGACGCGCCCACCAAGAAGGGCCTGACCGTCGGCTTCCTGCCCAAGCAGGTCAACAACCCCTACTTCACCAGCGCCGACAAGGGAGGCGAGAAGGCCCTGAAGGAACTGGGCTCCAGCTACAAGGAGGTCGGCCCCTCCAGCGCCACCGACACCGCCGGCCAGGTCTCCTACGTCAACACGCTCACCCAGCAGCAGGTCGACGCCATGGCCGTCTCCGCGCAGGACCCCGGCGCGCTGTGCACGGCGCTCAAGCAGGCCATGAAGAACGGCATCAAGGTCGTCACCTACGACTCCGACACCACCGCCGACTGCCGCAACGCCTTCGTCTCGCAGGCCGGCGGCGAGGACCTGGGCCGGACCGAGGTCCAACTGCTCGCCGAACAGATCGACTACAAGGGCGAGATCGCGATCCTGTCCGCAGCGCAGACCGCGACGAACCAGAACGCCTGGATCGAGTTCATGAAGGACGAACTGGAGGACCCCAAGTACAAGGACATCAAGCTGGTCAAGGTCGCCTACGGCAACGACGACGCCCAGCAGTCCTTCCAGCAGACCCAGGGCCTGCTCCAGGAGTACCCGAACCTGAAGGGGATCATCTCCCCGACCACCGTCGGCATCAAGGCAGCCGCCCAGTACCTGTCCGGCTCCAAGTACAAGGGCAAGGTCAAGCTGACCGGCCTCGGCACCCCCAACGACATGCGCAAGTACGTCAAGAACGGCACCGTCGAGGCGTTCGAGCTGTGGGACCCGGCCAAGCTCGGCGAACTCGCCGCGCGCACCGCCGTCGCCCTGTCCTCCGGCCAGATCACCGGCAAGGAGGGCGAGACCTTCGAAGCCGGCGCGATGGGCGAGTACACCCTCGGCAAGGACGGCGTGATCAACCTCGGCAAGCCCACCGTCTTCAACGCGAAGAACATCGACGACTTCGACTTCTGAGTTGGGTCTTTCATTCCAACTGCCCGGTGCATGACTGAATCTGAGACTCCGTCAACATTCACTGAAGGAACGCTGAAGGAGCGGTACTTCATGCAGCGCGTCTGTTTCCTGCTCAAGGTCCGCCAGGACCGGATCGCCGAGTACCGCGAACGTCACGCCGCCGTGTGGCCCGAGATGCGCGAGGCGCTCTCGACCACCGGCTGGCACAACTACTCCCTCTTCCTGCGCGACGACGGCCTCCTCGTCGGCTACCTCGAGACCCCGGACTTCGAGGCCGCCCGCTCCGCCATGGAGGCCACCGACGTCAACACCCGCTGGCAGGCGGAGATGGCCCCCCTCTTCGAGACCCTCGACGGCGCCCGCCCGGACGAGGCGATGAAACCGCTCACCGAAGTCTTCCACCTCGCCTGAGAACGGAGTCCTCCGCGATGAGACGACGCACCCTGCTGGCCGGCGCCGTGGCAGGTGCCGTTGCCGCAGGCGAACCGCAGAGGGCTCGGCCTCTCAGGGCTGGGGCGAATACGGCTTCCCGGCCGGCCGGACCGGGAACGCCCCCTCGCCACCAGGGCGATGGGACGCATTCCGAGGCGGTCAGTACAGTCGAATCCGTGCTCGGCGATAACCGAGCAAGCGCACGGATGAGCATCGCACGCGTCGCGGCGGGACACGCCGGAGGGGTGACGGCCCGTAAGGGTTCGAGCGCCCGTGAACCTCAGTCTGCAAGGCCTGGAATCCCTCGGCTTCAGCCAAGGGAGGATGTCAAAACGTCATCTCCATGGGCCTTCCCCGGACCGGACCGACGGCTTCACCCACGTCAAGTCCGCCGGGCTCTTGGAAGGACCGGGCCGACCTGGACCGCGAGCCGTTTCGGCGCCCCGCAGTCCACGCTCGACGGCCTCGCCCTCACCTCGCAGTTCACCTACCCGCAGTTCGTCTCCACCCCCGAGGGCCGGCTCCAGCTCAGCTACCGCGCCGGCGTCTCGGGCAACGGTCGCAACGCGCTGGCCGAGTACGACGGCACCCGCTGGACGGCGCTGGGGGAGTGGACCGCCTCCACCGGCACCTACCGCAGCGAGCACGGCTCCTCCACCGCCCGCAACGTGTACCTGCACGGCATCGACCACGACCGAAACGGCCGCCTGCACGCCTTCTTCACCTGGCGAGAGCAGAACGGCGCCGTCATGTGCAGCCCCGGCGGCATCACCAACCACGACACCGGCTACGTCCACTCCGACGACCGGGGCCGCACCTGGCGCAACGACGCGGGCCCCGCCGTCGCCACCACCGGCACCGCCGACCGTGGGGCGGCCGGACCGGTAATGTGAACGACCACCGGCCGCCCCCTCGCCTTTCGCCCCTCGTCTCCTCGGAGGTCCCTGCCCGATGGCCCAGTCGGTGGGTATCAAGGACGTCGCCCGCGTCGCCGGAGTCTCCGTCGGCACGGTCTCCAACGTGATCAACCGCCCGGACACGGTCGCCGCCGAGACCCGGGCCAGGGTGCTGTCCGCCATCGACCGGCTCGGCTACGTCCGCAGCGAGTCCGCCCGGCAACTGCGCGCGGGCCGCAGCCGGATCATGGGCCTGCTCGTCCTCGACATGGGCAACCCGTTCTTCGTCGACGTGGCGCGCGGCGCCGAACGCGCCGCGCGAGCGGCCGGCCTCGGCGTGATGGTCTGCAACAGCGCACAGAGCGCGAGCGAGGAGGCCGACTACCTCTCCCTCTTCGCCGAGCAGCGGGTACGGGGCGTGCTGCTCACCCCGGCCGACGCCACCGGCCGCAACATCGAGGCCTTCCGCCGGCACGGCATCCCCTTCGTCCTGGTCGACCGGGTCGCGGAGGGCACCACCGAGTGCTCGGTCTCCGTGGACGACGTCGCCGGCGGTGCGCTGGCCGTGCGGCACCTCGTCGACGCGGGGCACCGGTCCCTCGCCTACGTCAGCGGGCCGCCCGGTCTGAACCAGGTCAGGGACCGGCGCACCGGCGCGCTGAACGCCCTCGCCGAGGCCGGACTCGGCCCACAAGCGCTGCGCGAACTGCCCACCGAGCGGCTCGACGTCGCCGCCGGACGGGACGCGGGCGCGCGGCTGCTCGGGCTCGCCGACCGCCCCACCGCCGTCTTCTGCGCCAACGACCTGCTCGCCCTCGGCGTGCTCCAGGCGATGTACGCGGCCGGGGTCGGCGTCCCGGACGACCTGGCGATCGTGGGCTACGACGACATCGAGTTCGCCGCCGCCGCGGCCGTCCCCCTCACCTCCGTACGGCAACCCGCGGTCACCATGGGCGCCCTGGCGGCGGAACTGCTGCTCGAGGAGACGGAGACCGGGGCCGCGGCCGCGCCCCACGAACACCGCAGGGTCGTGCTGCGCCCGGAACTCGTCGTCCGGCGCTCCAGCCTGTCGGCGCGCTGACCAGCGGGTCCCGCGCGCAGGTCGGGATCCCGGGTGCAATGACCGGGCGGACATGTGCTGAACTGGGTCGCGGCCCGACCGTCCGTTCGTCCCGGGAGCCCCGTTGACCGTCAGCTACCGCCAGCCCGGCGTCGTCCTCACCGACCGCCGCTTCACCGTCCCCCTCGACCATGACGTGCCCTCGGGCGAGACGATCGAGCTGTACGCGCGGGAGGTCGTCGCCGGCGACCGGGCGGGGCAGGACCTGCCGTGGCTGCTGTACCTCCAGGGCGGCCCCGGATTCGGGGCGAACCGATTCGTCGGGAAGCCGTCCTGGCTCGGCCGGGCCCTGAAGGAGTACCGCGTCCTGCTGCTCGACCAGCGCGGCACCGGTAGCTCCACCCCCGCCAACCGGCAGACGCTCCCGCTGCGCGGCGGCCCCGCCGAGCAGGCCGACTACCTCTCCCTCTTCCGCTCCGACGCGATCGTCCGCGACTGCGAGGCGATCCGCCCGCAGGTCACCGGCGGCGCACCCTGGACCGTCCTCGGCCAGAGCTTCGGCGGCTTCTGCACCGTCGCCTACCTGTCCACGGCACCCGAGGGCCTCGACACCGCCGTGATCACGGGCGGCCTGCCCTCCCTGGACGCCCACGCCGACGACGTCTACCGGGCCGCCTACCCGCGCATCGAGCGCAAGGTCGCCGCCCACTACGCCCGCTATCCGCAGGACGTCGAACGCGCCCGTCGCATCGCCGAGCATCTCCTCGACCACGAGGTCGTCCTCCCGAACGGCTACCGGCTCACCGTCGAGGCGTTCCAGTCCCTGGGCCGCACGCTGGGCAGCGGCGACGGCAGCCACCAGTTGCACCACCTCCTGGAGGACGCCTTCGTCCCCACCCCGGCGGGCCCGGCGCTCTCCGACGCGTTCCAGGAACAGGCACAGGGCCTGCTCTCGTACGCGGGCCACCCCCTGTACGCACTCATCCACGAGCCGATCTACGGCCAGGACGCCCGGCCCACCGCCTGGTCGGCCGAACGGGTCCGGGCCGAGTTCCCGCGGTTCGACGCGGCGAAGGCCCTCGCGGGCGACGGGCCCCTGCTGTTCACCGGCGAGTCCGTGCACCCCTGGATGTTCGACTGCGACCCCGCCCTGCGCCCGCTGCGCGAGACCGCCGAACTGCTCGCCGCCCGCACCGACTGGGCCCCCCTGTACGACCCGGCCCGCCTCGCCGCCAACGAGGTCCCGGCCGTGGCGGCCGTCTACCATGACGACATGTACGTCGACACGGCCCACTCGCTGCGCACCGCGCGGGCGATCCGCGGCCTGCGCACCTGGGTCACCGACGAGTTCGAGCACGACGGCATCCGCGCGGGCGGCCCCCGCGTACTGGACCGGCTGCTGGCGATGGCCCGCGACGAGGTGTGAGCCCGCGCGCCCCGGACGTTCCGTGCACCGCGTGCACCGTGCGCGTTCCGGGGCGTTGTCGGTGGTGGGGGTTAGTCTGCGGGCATGACCGAGGTGACACCTGCTCAGCTCGACCCCATGCCCGACGACTGGCAGCGCGCGCTGGCCGTGGCCGCCCATCCCGACGACCTGGAGTACGGCTGCTCAGCGGCGATCGCGTCCTGGACCGACGCCGGCCGCGAGGTCGCCTATGTGCTGGCGACCCGCGGCGAGGCGGGCATCGACACCCTGGACCCCGCCGAGTGCGGCCCGCTCCGGGAGCGGGAGCAACGGGCGGGCGCGGCCGTGGTCGGCGTGTCGACGGTGGAGTTCCTGGACCACCGGGACGGCGTCATCGAGTACGGCACCGCCCTGCGCCGGGACATCGCCGCCGCTGTCCGCCGCCATCGCCCCGAGCTGGTGATCACCCTGAACCACCGGGACACCTGGGGCGGCACCTTCTGGAACACCCCGGACCATGTGGCCATCGGACGCGCGGTGCTCGACGCGGCCGGTGACGCCGGCAACCGGTGGATCTTCCCGGAACTGACCGAGCAGGGTCTCGAACCCTGGACCGGGGTCCGCTGGGTCGCGGTGGCGGGCTCCAGCACCCCCACCCACGCCGTGGACGCGACGGACGGCCTGGACAGGGCGGTGCGCTCGCTGCTGGAACACCGCGCCTACATCCAGGCGTTGACCGACCAGGATCCCGAGGAATACGTGCGCGGCTTCCTGACGGGGAACGTCAGGGAGACGGGCAAGCGGTTCGGCGGCCGGCCCGCGGTCGCCTTCGAGCTGCTCTCCCGGTGACGGGGGAGAGCGCGCCGGGCCGGCGGGGGAGCGGAGCAAGGGAGGCAGGAAACGGTGACGGGTGACGGCATGGATGCGACAGGCGGGAACGTCGGAGTGGGAGCGGAGCACGCGGGTGCGGACGCGGGTGGCCGGGACGCGCTGGCCCAGCGCTTCGAGGCGCACCGCGGGCATCTCACAGCGGTCGCCTACCGCATGCTCGGCTCGCAGGCCGAGGCGGACGACGCCGTTCAGGAAGCCTGGCTGAAGCTGGGCCGGACGGACCCCGGCACCATCGCCAACCTCGGCGGCTGGCTCACCACCGTGACCGGCCGGATCTGCCTGGACCTGCTGCGGTCGCGCACCGCGCGCCGGGAGCAGCCGATCGACGAGACCTTCGTCCCGGACCCGGTGATCGGATCCCTCGCACCGACCGACCCGGAACAGGAGGCCCTGCGGACCGACTCGGTCGGTGTGGCCCTGCTGGTGGTTCTGGAGAACCTGGAGCCGGACGAGCGCCTGACGTTCGTGCTGCACGACATGTTCGCCGTGCCGTTCGACGACATCGCCCCGGTGGTGGAGCGCAGCCCGGCCGCCACCCGGCAACTCGCCAGCCGCGCCCGCCGCCGGGTGCGGGACGCCACCCCGTCGTCCGATCCCGACCTCGGCCGGCAGAAGCAGGTGCTCGACGCCTTCATGGCCGCCGCACGCGGCGGTGACTTCGACGCACTGGTCGCCGTCCTGCACCCGGACGTGACCCTCAGGGCGGACGCGGGCACCCTGGTCCGCGGTGCCGCCGTGTCCAAGGCGCTCCAGGGCGCGAGGGCGGTCGCCGAGTCGGCGCTCATGTTCGCCCGGTACACCGCGGCCGCGCAGCAGGTCATGGTCAACGACTCCCTGGGCCTCATCAGCGTGGTCGAGGGCCGGCTCAACTCGGTCATGGCCGTCACCGTCATCGACGGCCGTATCACCGGCATGTACATCCTCGCCGACCCCGAGCGGCTCGACCGTCTGGAGGTGCCCGGCCTCACGGGATGAGCCCGGCCGACGGGGGTACGGTCCGGCACCCGTCCCGCGTTCCGTATGCTGAACGGCATGTCGGAACCGAAGAGCGGCCGCCCCGAACTGCGCGGTGACTGCGCACAGTGTTTCGGTCTGTGCTGCGTCGCGCTGCCGTTCACCGCCTCCGCCGCCTTCGCGGTGGACAAGCAGGCCGGCCGGCCCTGCCGGAACCTGCGCGAGGACCACCGCTGCGGTATCCACGCGCGGCTGAGGCAGGAGGGATTCAGCGGCTGCACGGTGTACGACTGCTTCGGCGCCGGGCAGAAGGTCTCGCAGGTCACCTTCGGCGGAGAGGACTGGCGCACCGGGCCACCGGAGCGGGCCCGCCGCATGTTCGACGTCTTCCCGGTCGTCCGGCAGCTGCACGAGCTGCTGTGGTACCTGACCGAGGCGCTCACCCTACCCGCGGCCCGTCCCGTGCACGCGGACCTGCGTCGTGCGCTGGAGACGACGGAGCGGCTCACCCGGGAGACCCCGCAGAACCTGGGGGAGCTGGACGTGGGCGCGCACCGGCAGGACGTCAACGTGCTGCTGCTGAAGGCCAGCGAACTGGCCCGGTCCGGGGTGCGCGGGCGCCGGAAGGACCGCCGGGGCGCCGATCTCATGGGCGCCCGCCTCAAGGGGGCCGACCTGCGCGGAGTGAGTCTGCGCGGCGCCTACCTCATCGCCGCCGACCTCACCGGCGCCGACCTGCGGGGCGCGGACCTGATCGGCGCCGACCTGCGCGACACCGACCTCACGGACGCCGATCTCACCGGGGCGTTCTTTCTCACCCAGCCACAGCTGAACGCGGCCCGGGGAAGCGCCGGCACCACGCTGCCGGGGACACTCACCCGTCCCGCGCACTGGACGGCGGGAGCCTGATACACGACCGGCCCCGCCCTTGCCCTCGACGCCCGGCGGCTACCAGTCACCGTCCTCCACCAGCTTGCCCGGCGCGTCCCCGAGCTGCTTCACCTGGGGCGGCGACGGCGACTGCCAGGGCTCGTGGTCGTCCCCGAGCCAGTCACCGACCGGCTTCACCGACTGGAGCGGGTCGGCCGGGCCGAGGTCCTGCGCGTCCTGGTCGTAGTAGTCGAACCAGGGCAGCCCCGCCCTGGTGTAGGCGGCCCGGTCCACCGGGGACGGAGGCGGCGCCTCGCCCGTGATGCGCCGCCACTCGGGAGGCGTCACCAGGTGGACGAACACCCGCCCCGAGGGCTGCTCGGCCCAGTCCGTCAGCGGCCGATCGTCCTGGTAGACCTCCTGCCGCAGGGAACCGCCGACACCGAGACCCATCGCCGCGGCGGGCCGGGGCGCGCCGCGGAACCCCGTGGGGGCCGTGCTCGGCGCGTACGGCGGCGCGGCCATGGCGTGTGCGGCGCCGTAACCCTCGGCGGGGGCCGGCGGCCGGGCGGCCAGTTCCGCCCGCTGCCGCGCCAGCCGCTCCTGCTCCGCCCGGCGCCACCGGGCCGGCGCGCCCTCGCCGAGCGGGAACGACTGCAGCTGGACGCCGCCCCACACCTCCTCGCCGGTGACCTGGCCCTCCACCGTCGCGCCCAGGCCCAGCGGCACGGCCACGAACTGGCGAACCGTGCCCTTGCCGGAGTTGATGCCGTCCAGCCAGCGCTGCCGGGGCAGCACCACGTAGTTCTGCGGCGAGCGGGCCAGCCGGTCGCTCCACGGGCGGCCCGAGACCGCGCATACCTTGCCGACACCCACCTGCAGCGCGGCCGGCTCCTTCGTACCCGCGAAGCTCAGCCACAGGGCTTCCCGCAGATATACCGGAAGCATCACACCGCCGCGCGCCCGCCAGGCCTCGGGCACCGAGTCCGCGTAGTCCGCGACCCGCCGTACCGGGAACTCGCCCAGGCCCGGGGGCAGGGCGTGCGTGCCCGTCTCCGGCAGCCGCAGCGTACGGATGAACCGCACCGCCGCCCCGTCCGGCAGCCGCAGGGTGTTCCCGTCGATCCGCAGGTTGGTGTCGGTCATCCGCGCGCCCCCTTCGTGTGCTCGTGGCCGTCGGTGCACCCGCCCGCCGCCGGCTTCCCTCACCGAGAACGCCCGGCGGTGCCCCGACGGTTCCGGCGCAGCCGGCCGGGAACGCGCAGCCGGTCCCGCGTCCGGGTGATCCGGGGCATGCGCTCCCGCTGCTCACGGGTGTGCCGGTCAAGCTCCTCCATCAGCCGGTGCGTCCGGTGCTCGGTGTCCATCTCGTCCAGGATGCGGTCGGCCTCGGCCAGCAGCGAGCCGTACAGCTGCCACTGACGGGTGTCCTTGCGGATCTCCTCCAGCAACAGCCGGCCCAGCCGGTCGCGCGTGGCGGCGGCCTGCCGCAGTGCGGCGATGAGCCGGTCCTCGGCGGACTCCGCGCTCTCACTGACACTCGCGGTGACCAGCACCGCGAAGCTGACCACCGCGTCGGAGATCTCGGACAGCAGCCGTTCGACGACGGCACCCGTTTCCCGAGAGAACAGGGGGTCCGGCTCGTGTTCCTTCGCGAGGTCGGTGAAGGTGCGGGCGAGCACCCGCAGGACGACCGTGCAGATCTCCAGGGTGTCCAGCCCGGTGCGCAGCACGACCCGGTGCAGCAGGCCCTCGCGCACGCGCGGGTTGAGCCGCAGGCTGTCCTCGGCCTGCCGCAGGTCCGCGTCCACCTCGGAGATGTCGTGATCGAGCCGGCGCGCCTCGTGCAGCCGGGCCGCCGCCTCGTGGTGGGCCGGCTGCCCGGCGGCCTGCTCGCCCAGGCGCAGCATCAGCTGCCGCACCCGCCGGGCCAGCCCCTCGATCGACTCACCGGCCTCCTCGACCCACACCGGCGGGGCCAGGAACAGATTGAACGAGAGTCCGACGACGGCGCCGATCAGCGTCTCCAGGATGCGCTCCCACGCCACGTCCCCGACCGACGTCACACCGAGCACCAGCATCGCGCTGATCGCCACCTCGGGCACGAATTCGTGCACGCGTACGAGGTGTCCGACGATCAGCGACGCCAGGATCAGCAGACCCAGACTCCACCAGGTCAGGCCCACCAGAAGGCTGAAGAGGATGGCGACGATCACCCCGGCCACCACGGCGTTCACCCGGCGCACGCCGGTGGTGAGCGTGGAGTACAGGGTGACCTGGACGACGAGCAGCGCGGTCAGCGGCGCGGTGAGCGGGGCGGGCTCCGGGCTGAGCCGCAGCGCGATGACGTATGCGATCGTCGCCGCGGCCGCCGAGCGGATCGTCTGCACGGACTCCGGATCACGGTGCCGCTTGACGAACTTCCTGACCGGCGCCGTCCACTCACGTACCTCTCGCATCCTTCGAAGCTTCCCTCTCACCGGAAGCGTCGAACGTCTTCGGGAGGTTCCGCAGTCGTGCGAGGGACACGGCGATGCTCAGGGACCCCGGGGGACGCGCGCGGACCGATGGCCCACCGGAGCCCCCGGGACGTCACACCTTGTCGAGGAAGGCGTACAGATTCCCCAGGGTGCGGGCGATCTGCTCGTCGAGCGTGAGGGTCTCCTCGATCCGCATTCCCGACTCCGGCACCTTCCGGCCCCGCAGATAGAGGGAACACGCGAGGTCGGCGCACATGTAGGCGCCCACCGAATTGCCCTCGCGCCCTGCCGCGCCTGCCCGGCGCGCGGTCATCAGACTGACGCCCCCGCGCGGATGCGTCGTCAGGCACAGCGAGCACATGCTGCGCTGCAGATAGCCGCGTCGCGCGGGCTGGAACCGCAGCGCCACCCCGACCAGACGTCCCTGGTCCGCACGCTCGGTGACCAGGTAGGTGCGGTCGGGCGCGCCCGGATCCCGCCAGCCCAGGAAGTCCAGATCCTCCCAGACCCGCTCCCCGAGGTCGCGCGGCACGAACAGACGCTTGGCCTCACCCTTTGAGCAATTGACGAAGGAACCGCGTATGTCCTGGTCGGTGAGTGATCTCATGGGGTTCTCCGGCGTTCTCCTGGTACGGCCTGCCGAAACCAGGAAGGCCCGGGTTTCCTTCCCACGGTAAGGATCTCGAAGGAGCCCGATCCAACGGTTTTCCGGGGGCGCCGAGACGGTGTGAGCGGACAGCTTTAGTTCACCACATTAAATAAGGGTGCGAGAAAGTCGCGCCGAGGCGGTTCCCGACGGTATGTTGCAGGTCGGTCAGGGGTTCGGGAGGAGCAGCCACATGGCGGGGCGGAACGGGCGCACGGTACGCGACCTCAGGCGGGCCAATCGCGGGGCCGTGCTGCAGCGGCTCTACTTCGACGGACCGCTCAGCCGCTTCGAACTCGGCCCGGCGACCGGGCTCAGCTCCGGCTCGGTGAGCAATGTCGTCGCCGACCTGATCGGTGACGGCCTGGTCGAGGAGGCCGGCAGCGTCGACTCCGACGGCGGTCGTCCGCGCACCCTGCTCCGGGTGACACCGGGCAGTGGCCACATGATCGGCGTGGACGTCGGCGAGACCCGGGTCCGCGTCGAACTGTTCGACCTGACGCTCACCGAACTCGCCCGCGCCGAGCGCCCACTGGAGCAGCAGCGCTACGAGGTCGACGTCATCGTCGACCACATCCACGCCGGAATCACCGAGGTGCTCGCCGCCGCCGGCCTCGCCCCCGAGCGGCTGCTCGGTGTCGGCATCGGCGTCCCCGGCATCGTCGAGCACACTCCCGACCGGGGCGCCGTCGTGCACGGGCAGACCATCGGGTGGGACGCCATCGAACTGGAGTCCCTGCTGCGCAGCGGCTCGCCCCTGCCCGACGGCGTGCCCTGCTTCATCGACAACGGGGCCAGGACCCTCGGCCAGGCCGAGATGTGGTTCGGGGCGGGACGCGGCGCGCGCAACGCCCTCGTCGTGCTCTTCGGCTCCGGCGTCGGTGCCTGCCTCGTCACCCCGGAGGCGGAGCACGGCCGCGCGGTCGAGTGGGGGCACCTGACCGTACGAGTGCGGGGACGCCGCTGCCGCTGCGGTGCGCTCGGCTGCCTGGAGGCCTACGCGGGCGCCGAGTCGCTGCTCGCCCGGTGGCGGGAGGAAGGCGGCCGGGTTCCCGGAGGCGCCGACGAGGAGACGGCGCTGACCGCGATGCTCGCCGCCGCCTACCCTCCAGACACCGCCGCCGCCGACCCGGTCGCGCTCGCCGTGCTGGAGGAGACCGCCGAGTACCTGGGCGCCGGCCTGTCCGACCTGATCAACCTCTTCCAGCCGGAACGCATCCTCATGGGCGGCTGGGCCGGCCTCCAGCTCGGCGCCCGTTTCCTGCCCGCCGTCCGCAAGCACGCCCTGTCGTACGCGCTGCGCCATCCCGCTGAGAACGTGACGATCGAGCTGGGCAGCCTCGGCCCCGACGCCGTCACGGTCGGCGCCGCGATCCTGCCGCTCGCCGACTTCTTCGCCCGCGGCGGACGGCGCCCCGATCCGGATCCGGAATCCCCGCCGCCCGCCTGGCGCAGAGCTCTGCGGGAACGGACGCCGCGCTGAGCGTTTCGCCGGGTGCCGCGGCGGTACCCGCGGGGCACGCGTACGGAAGAGCGCAACGGCCTACGGAAGAAGGGAGCGTGCCGTGACCGACCACCGCCACGAAGGACCGGGTGAGAACGGCCGGGGCATCCCCCGGGATCTGCCCGACCAGCAGGCGGGCGAGGGCGAGGACCCCTGGGAGGTCGCCCCGGATGCGCCCGGTGAGCGGCAGCCCGACGTCCCCGACACGGACGAGGCCGGGACCGGTCGGCGGGGCACGCCGCACTCGGCCTCCGCCGACCCGGAGCAGCCGGTACCGGACGAGGCCTCCGGGTAACGCGCATCGCGGACCCGTACGACGGGGCGTGCCCGCGCAGCGGGGAAGTCCCCGCCCGGCCCCGCCCGCGGACGGAAAAGAGGAAGCCCCGACCGCGACGGGGGAATCACGGTCGGGGCGGCTCGGTGGTGGGTACGGAAGGCGGTCGCCTCTCGGCGAAGGCTCCACAGGGCTTCAGCCGAACGATCGTCCCTGTGGGCGGAAGATGAGGCCCGGGGACACTGTTCCTACCGCACCCACATTCTCTTCAACGGGATACGGTCCCGATGTGTTCCAAGTGTTATGGATGAATGCTCCAATTTTACGGTGATGTGCGCCACCCCTGCCCGGGTGCCCTCGCGAGCCGTACGGGTGCGGGCTCACCGGTCCGTCACCGCGGATGCCACGGAGGGCACCACGCGCCCCTGGTCCAGGCCGGCAGCTGCTCCAGTGACCCGGCCGCCGCCCCTGGGCGCGCCTCGCCGCGCCCAGCCCGGTCAGCACCCGGGCGGCGGTACGGAAGGCCCGGACGCGGTACGTCGGTGCCAGGGACCGCTCCAGCGGAAAGGCGATCCGGTCCAGCGCCTCGACGGGACTCATGGGGGCCGCGCCGCGTGTGCCCAGGGGAACCCTGGGCACACGCGGCGGCACGACGGACGGGACCAGGACAGCGGCCGAAGGCCCCCACGCGCCCGCTCGAATCCCCTCCCGCCGTCGGCACGCAACCCGCGCTCGCCCGGTTTGCGTTCTACGCTCGTATGCATGACCGAAAGCGCGAGCCTGTACATGACCCATCCACGGATCATGGTGCTCGGCGTACAGCCCGGTACGCCGCCGTTCCGGATCGTGGAGATCGACGGAGAAGTGATCGGCGAGGCCAAGACCATCACCGACGTGCTGCTGGCCGCCGCCGCGTTCGGGATCACCGTCCATGATCTCGACGACCCGGACGTGGTCCGCTGGGTCGGCGGGGACAAGTACACCTGGACCCTGCGCCGGTAGGCGCCGCGGCGGACGCCGCTCCTGCCCGGCGTGCGGCCCGGGTCATGCCTCCGCCTTGGTCTCCGCCTTGGACTTCGCCTCGGTCCCCGCCCTGGTCCAGGCCCTGCCCCTGCCCTTCGCCTTGCCCCGCAGCCCGCTCTGCGCCTTGCCCTTCGGCTTGGCGGCCGGCTTGGCCTTGGCCTTGGTTTTCGGCGCGGCCTTGGCCCTCGGCCTGCGTGCGTGCACGGCCATGCTGAGCCGGCGTCCCAGCATGAGGTATCCGATCAGCGCCCCGCCGGTGTTCAGGATGACGTCGTCGATGTCGAAGGCACGACCGGTGATCAGCGCGCCCTGCGCGAACTCCACCATCAGCATCACGATCCCGGTCAGCAGCAGCACCTGCACGAATCCGCGGGTGCGTGGCGCCAGCACCGGCGCGAGGACGCCGAAGGGCACGCCCAGCAGGAGGTTGCCGCCGACCTGGCGGGCGGCGTCGCGCAGCGCGGGCTGGTCCAGATAGGCCCGCAGGGAACGGCCGGGATGCAGATTGGTGTGGATCAGCGCCTCGGAGGCGGGGGAGGGCTGCAGCGTGAGCCGGGCCAGCGCCACCGCGAAAACGACCATGAACGCGAAGGCGCAGAACATCACGAGCAGCCGGACCGGCAGCGGGAGCGGACGCCGCTCGCTCCCGCTGCCTCCGGTGCCGCGTCCGGGCGGGGCGCTGCCCGGCTTCCGGCGCCACGCGAAGCGCGGGCGTGAGACTGTACGGGTCATTCCGTCCTCCGACTGTCAACTGCTGTCATGGATGGGATGGGCCGGTCGCCCGGGGCGCCGTCGTTACGCCGGCGGTGCGGACACCGCTGCCGCTCAGTCGCCGTAGGAGACGTCCACCTTCGTGAACCCCAGGGAGCGCAGCAGACCTTCGAGCATCCCCGTGGTGTTGCTCTCGGCACGGGTGGTCAGTTCGCTCTCCTTCGCCGCGGAGCCGATGTGCCGCACCGCGAGCTTCTGCACGGCCTGTTCGCTGTTGGGGTTGTCCGAGAAGAGGTCACCGAGACGGTCGAGCAGCCCGCGCTCCTTGGAGACGGCGTAGGAACGCTCGGGGTCGAGCGCCGGAGTGCCGAGGCGGGCGTGCGGCAGCCGCAGGGTCGCGGACGTACGGTCCTCGTCGACCTGTACGTCGTCCTTGCCGAGCTTTCCGAGGTCGACATAGGCGTCGACGGTGCCCGCGCCCACGTACAGGGTGCGGCTGCCGCGGATCGCGTCGGGCAGGAACCTGGTGTCCTTCTCCAGGTCCACCACGACCTGGAAGTTGCCGGTCGCGGCGTCGTACCGGCTGATGTCCTGGATGGATTCCAGCAGCGCGGGACCGGAGCGGTCATGGGTCTCCGTACCGAACAGGTCCTTCAGACCCGGCAGGACGCTCAGCCGGATCCCGGCGAAGAGCACGGCGAGCACCACCACCACCGCGGTGAGTACCTTCGCCCAGCCCGGCATGCGCCCGGGGAGGCGTCTGATGGGAGTCGTCATGGTGACGGCCCTCCTTTCTACTGACCGAATGCCCCTCACTTCACGGAACAGACACGGGAGTTGAGGTGTGAAGGGCGCCGCGGGGAGCATGCGGGGGCGCACGGCGTGCCGGGAGTTTTGGAGGAGTCGTCGAAACGATGGTCGAAGGGGTCATCGGACGGTGTCCCGCGGTGACCGGACGGCGGCGGCCCGGGGGCCGGGGCCAGTGGCATGAGCCTTCCGGTCGACATGATCATTCAAGGAGCCGACCCGTACGAGACATCGCCGTGTTCAGCGGCAGTGCCCATCCGGAACTGGCGGCGGAGGTCTGTACGCATCTCGGCGTGCCGCTCAGCCCCGTCCGGGCCAGCAGGTTCGCCAACGACTGTCTGGAGGTGCAGCTGCTGGCCAACTGCCGCGAGCGCGACGTGTTTCTGGTGCAGCCACTGGTCAGACCGGTACAGGAGCACCTCATGGAGCTGCTCCTGATGTGCGACGCGGCCCGTGGGGCGTCCGCCTCCCGGATCACCGTCGTGATGCCGCACTACTCCTACGCCCGCTCCGACAAGAAGGATGCCCCGCGCATCTCCATGGGCGGACGACTGGTCGCGGACCTCCTGGTGGCGGCCGGAGCGAGCCGTGTCCTGGCGATGACCCTGCACGCACCGCAGGTGCACGGATTCTTCTCGGTGCCCGTCGACCATCTGCACGCACTGCGCGAACTCGCGTCGCACTTCGGGCGGTACGACCTCAGCCGCACCACCGTCGTCTCGCCCGACCTGGACAAAGCGAAGGAGGCGGCGGCGTTCGCCCGTCTCATCGGGGCGCAGGTCGCGGCCGGGGCGAAGCAGCGGTTCGCCGACGACCGGGTGCGGATCAGTTCCGTCATCGGCGAGGTCGCCGGGCGGGACGTCATCGTCCTGGACGACGAGATCGCCAAGGGCAGCACGGTGCTCGAACTGCTCGACCGGCTACGGGAACTGGGCCCCCGCTCGATCCGGGTGGCCTGCACCCACGGCCTGTTCGCGGCCGGGGCGCTCAAGCGGCTGAGCGAGCAGCCCGACGTGCTGGAGATCGTGTGCACCAACACCGTCCCGGTGCCCGCCGAGGAGCACACGGACAAGCTGCGGGTCCTGTCCATCGCCCCGGCGCTCGCCGAGGCGGTACGGCGCATTCACAACGGTGAGTCCGTGAGCGCCCTGTGCGACGCACCGCCGACCGAATGGCGCTCGCTCTTCACACCGGGCCCGGCGTGGCCTCGGGCTGGTCCAGGGCCGCGTCCAGGGTCGGCCGCGGAGGCAGCAGCCGGGCCAGACCGGTGATCCGCAGCACCCGCAGGGTCAGCGCGTCGGTGCACACCAGGTGCAGACTGCCGTGCTGCTCCAGGACCCGCTGCCGGGCGCGGTACAGCAGGCGCAGACCGGAGGCGTCCAGGAACTCGACCCGGGTCAGATCGATCACGACGCGGCACTTCGGGGCCGAGGTCGCCGCGTCCAGGTGCGGGACGACCTCCACCTCCGCGACGACGTCGATCTCGCCGCGGAAATCCAGCACCGTGTGTCCCCGGTCCTGACGGACGCGGAGAAACCGGGTAGGCGGTGCAGGTTGGTGCCGCACCACGCCATCGCCTCCAGCCTGCTTCATGCACGGACCGGGCCCCAACGCCAGTCCTCGCACTGCAAGTTACCCCCAGGCGCATGGATGTGGGCATGTTTGATCGTCATATGTCTTCGAATTGCGACCGAGTTCTTACGAATCTGGCCAGTCCGGTGCCGCGTGGCGCGGTCACGGGCGGCCCAGGACCTGCCTGGATGGTCAACTACCCAGAAGGATCAAGCCACTTGCACTTACCACCTCTCCTCGCAGGCGTGACGGAACCCTCACTTCCACCACCTCCCGAACTTGATCCTTTTGCGGTCGGAACAGATAAGCTCCTTACTGGCGCTGCGAGTTGAAGCGATCGCGCCGCGCCGGTTCGCGATACGTGCCCATGAGTGCGGTCCCCTTGCACACCCCCCGTGTCTGATCGTCTTGCTTCGAAGGATGCAGATGGAACTCGCCACTTTGCCACCGGCGGCGCGGCCCCCTGTCGCCTGGTACAGCTGGTGGCTGATGCCGCTGGGCCTGGGTGGCGGGACGATCGCCGCCACGTTCATGAGCTCGGAGCGAATAACGGCCGCCGTCGCCGGCGCCGCCGCCACCGCGGTCGGCGCGTTGTGCGTACGGCTGCTGCTCCGCACCCGCACCCGGCTGTTCCGGGCCGAGGAAGCCCTCCGTGCCGCACAGGTCGAGCAGTCGCAGAAGTCACTGCAATGGCAGGAGCAGGCGGCGGGCCTGGAACGGGACTTCGCCGCCGAGCGCACCGTCCAGGAGAAGCGATTCGTCGGACAGAGTGCCGTGCACGAACGGCTCCTCGCCGAGCGGAGCACCGCCCATGAAAACCAACTCGCCCAACAAACGCAGGACTTCGAGGCACGGCTGGCCGGATTGACCGAGCGTCACGAAGCCCGGATCGCCGAGCAGGCCGAGCACCACGACGCACGACTCGCCGAGCAGGCCGAGGCCGTGGAGGAGCGGCTGGCGCATCAGCTCGCCGCGGTGGCCCGGCTCGCCGACGAGCAGTTGCCCGAGGCGATCGAGCGCCTGCGCGCCGGTGACGCCATCGACGACCTGCTGCCGAGCGTCCACCAGTGCGCCGAGGCCGGCGCCGAACTCCAGGCCGAACTGCGCAAAATACTGCGGATCTCCCTGATGGCGCTCGAGGAGGAGTTCGACCGCTCCACCTCCGCCGAACAGGCCGTCATCAGCATCGGCAACCGCATCCACGTGCTGACCAGTAAACTCCGTGGCCGGCTGCATGAGATGCAGGGTGAGCACGGCCGCCTCCCGGCCGTCGCCCGGGGTCTGATGGAACTCGACCAGGAGATAGGCCCCGCCGACTGTCTCGCCGCCAGCGTCGGCGTCCTCGGCGGCTCGGACCGGCCGGGCAGGCAGTGGCAGGAGCCGCAGCGGCTGCTGAGTGTGATGCGCGGCGGCATCGGCCGGATCAAGGACTTCCACCGCGTCCAGCTGCGCCGGCTGCCCGAACTCGGCGTCGACGGCGGCCTGGTGGACCACCTCACGCTGATCTTCGCCCACCTGCTGGACAACGCGGCGCGCTACTCACCGCCCACCGAGCCCGTGGTGGTCTCCGGCAGGGAGGTCCCGAACGGGGTCGGCGTCGAGATCCAGGACTCCGGCAAGGGCCTGAGCGAGGAGAAGAAGCGCGAGGCCGAACACGCCCTCGCGGGCACCGCGCCCGGCGCGGGCATCGGCGGCATCACCGAGGACGCGAACATCGGCCTGCGGGTCGTCGGCGTCCTCGCCCGCCGCTACGGCATCCGCGTCACCTTCGCCGACTCGCCCTGGCTCGGCACCTCGGTGGTGGTCGTCGTGCCGCACAAGTACTTCAGCCCGCTGCCCGCGGCCACCGAGGCCGCGGCCGCCCCCGCTGCCAGGACGCCTGCCGCGGCGCCCGTCCTGCCGTGGACCGCGGTCACCGACGACGGGGAGGCCGACCTCTGGCCGGCCGACTCCGCCGAGGCACCCGGCTCCGACACGTTCCCCGCGTCCGCCGGGACGGTGGACACCACGCCCGGCGGGCTGCCCCGGCGCCGCAGCAGCAAGCGGGCCGAGGCGGAGCCGCGGCAGACCGGACGGTCCGAGCGCGGCGGGCGGAGCACCGTCACCGCCGTACCACCGGACGCGTCCTTCACCGGACTCGCCGCCTTCGCCACCGCCGGCCGCGACATCGCGGGGCGTGACGTGGGCGAACGTGAATCCGCAGAACGCGAATCCGCGGAACACGACACCAGCGCGGCGCCCGGGGCGACCGCCGGTGACACCTCCGCAGGACGTGAGTACACGAAGCACCGCACCGAGGAGAGCGACCACACCCCATGACACACCAGGGAAACGACGTGAGCTGGGCGCTCCGCGATCTCGTCGAGAGCATCCAGGAGATCCGCTTCGCCCTTGTGGCCTCCAGCGACGGCAAGGCCATCACCTCCTTCGGGGCGGAGGACCCCGACGACGTGGACCGCTTCGCGGCCGTGGTCGCCGGCCTGCAGGCACTGGCCCAGCCGGTCGCCGAACAGTTCCCCGCCTACGCGGGGCAACTGCGGCTGGCGATGATCGAGGTCGACGGCGGCCACCTCTTCGTGGTCCGGGCGGGCGTGGAGACCTACCTCGGTGTCCTCGCCCGCGAGGGCTTGGACCAGGGCCTGCTCGGACACCAGATGAGGGACCTCGCCCGCAGAATGGGTGAGCTGCTCGGCACCACTGTGCGCCAGGAGGAGCACTCTGGATGAGTGCTCCCCGCCGGCCGTCGGACCCGTCCGGTCTCGAGCGCTACTACGTCCTCACCGGAGGGCGCAGCGGACCGGGCGATTCGGCGTCGAGCCTCGACGTGGCGACCCTCGTCGTCTCCCGCTCGGACCCCGTTCCGGGGATGCAGCACGAGCACGAGGAGATCGTCCGGCGCTGCCGTGAACCGCTCTCGGTGGCCGAACTCGGCGCCCACCTCGGGTTGCCGTTCAACATTCTCGCCGTACTGCTGTCGGACCTGCTGGACGGAGGCCGCGTCGAAGCCCGTGACCCCATTCCGGCCCACGACGCCGGCCGCGGGCCCGACCTCGCGCTCCTTGAGGAGGTACTCAGTGGACTTGAAAGGCTTTGACCAAGCCGGTCGGCATACGGCCGGGGACACCCGCTCGGTGAAGGTGATGATCGCCGGCGGCTTCGGTACCGGAAAGACCACGATGGTCCGGTCGGTCAGCGACATCAAGCCGCTCACCACCGAGGAGACCCTCACCCAGGCCAGCGCCGGCGTCGACCGGCTCATCGGCGTCGCCGACAAGACGGAGACCACCGTCAGTCTGGACTTCGGCAAGATCGGCATCAACGACAGCCTGGTGCTGTACCTGTTCGGCACGCCCGGCCAGGAGCGGTTCTGGTTCCTGTGGAACGGGCTGTTCAAGGGAGCGCTCGGCGCGGTCGTCCTGGTCGACACCCGGCGGCTGGCCTCCAGCTTCCGGGCGATCGAGGAGATGGAACGGCAGAACGTGCCCTTCGTCATCGCCCTCAACGTCTTCCCCGACTCCAAGGACTACCCGGTGGACGAGATCCGGGACGCTCTGGACATCCCCGGACATATCCCGGTCGTCGCCTTCGACGCCCGCGACCGGTCCGCCAGCCGTGACGTGCTCGTCACCCTCATCCATCATCTGCGCGACCGCTCGGCCGCGGCCGTGGAGTCCTGATGAGTGACCCGAGCGAGAACACCCGCGGCTGCCCCGTCGCCCACCACGGCGCGGACCCCGCCCGACTGTACGGGCCGGACCTGGCCACCGACCCGGCCGGCGTCCAGGAACGGCTGCGCAAGGAACACGGACCGGTCGCCCCGGTGCTCTTGGAGGGCGACGTACCGGCCTGGCTGGTGCTGGGCTACCGGGACATCCGGCGGGTCCTCGACAACCCACGCCAGTTCACCCGGGACGCCCGGATCTGGCGCGACCAGCGCGACGGGCGGGTCGCGGACACCTCACCGCTGGTCCCGATGCTCGGCTGGCGCCCCGACTGCGTCTCCCAGGACGGCGAGCCGCACCGCAGGCTGCGCGGAGCCGTCACCGACGGACTCCAGGCCGCGGCCGGCCGTGGCATCCGCCGGCACGCGACGCACTTCGCGAACAAGGAGATCGACGCCTTCGCGGACACCGGCCGCGCCGACCTGGTGAGCGACTACGCCGAATACCTGCCGATGCTGGTGATCACCCGCGTCCTGGGGCTGCCCGAGGCCGAGGGACGCGACCTGGTCGAGTCGTGCGCCCAGGTCCTCAAGGGCGGCGAGGACGCGGTCACGCACGACAGCCGCATCCAGAAGATCCTCGGCGCGCTCGTCGTCCGTAAGCGGTCCGAACCCGGCAGCGACCTCACCACCGCCCTGCTGGCGCACCCCGCCCGGCTCGACGAGGAGGAGGTGGTCAGCCATCTGCGCCTGGTGCTGATCGCCGGCCACACCACCACCAGCAACCTGCTCGCCCGGGTACTCCAGCTGGTCCTCACCGACACCGCGCGGCTGTCCGGGCTGATCAGCGGCCGGCTGAACATCTCCGCGGTGGTCGAGGAGGTCATGTGGAACAGCCCGCCGCTCGCGGTGCTGCCCGGCCGGTTCGCCACCAGCGACCTGGAGATCGGCGGTCACCGGATCCAGGAGGGCGATCTGCTGGTCCTGGGCCTTGCGGCGGGCAACCAGGACCCGGAGATCCGCCCGGACTCCGGGGTGTCCGTACAGGGCAACCAGTCGCATCTGGCGTTCAGCGGGGGACCGCACGAATGCCCAGGCCAGAACATCGGCCAGGCCGTCATCGAGATCGCCGTGGACGTCCTGCTGCACCGGCTGCGGGACCTGCGCCTGGCGGTGCCGCCGGACGAGCTGTCCTCGACCGCCTCCACCTGGGAGACCAGGCTGGACCGCCTGCCGGTCGAGTTCAGCACCTGACACCGGGCGACGCCGCAACGGCCGCCGCGCCGGCCACCGTGACCGGCCGTGCTGTCCGGCCC
>NZ_JBHSOA010000003.1:240241-247961 GCF_042655885.1 Streptomyces chlorus | reverse complement strand
GCACGGCCGTCTCACACGGTCAGCAGATCGTCGACCGAGCCGCGGCCCGCCTGCTCGGCCGTGGCCACCGCGCCCTCCTTCGACGTCGCGTACCGGCCGCTGGTCAGGGCCCACTCGTAATTTCCCTCGATCCAGTGCTGGATGGCCTGCACGCCCTTGTCCACCCGCTCGCGCTCGTCCGCGTCGAGCGCGAGCTCGTCGCACACGCGGGGCACCCGTGCCTCGAGCTCAAGGTATTCGTCCAGGCAGGCGGTCGTCATGCGGTACGCCTCGGCCGTGGCCTCCTCCCACGAGCAGCCGCGCTCCCGGTGCAGTACGGCGATCAGGTTGTGGCCGTCGCCGCGGCGCCGCTCCCGCTCGAAGGAGTGGATGTCGTTCATGAACCCGATGGTGTCCGCGGCCAGATCACGCATCCGCTCCATCAGCGGATGGGCCATCGCCCTCGCCGGCACCTCGAAGCCGCGGCTGCGCTCACCGGCGTCGATACTGTGGTGGATGCCGACGGTACGGCGCCGGAACACGGCGTACTCGTTGAGGCCGAGCGTCCCGGTCAGCCCGCGGGCCGCCAGGTCGACCTCCTCGCAGTGGGCCACCAGGAACCGGCCCCAGGACGCGGCGAACCGGGTCTGCCAGGTCAGGGACATGCCATCCGAGAGGCGTTCCCAGACCTGCGCCCAGGCCACCGTGATCGGGCAGACCACCCGGGGTGTACTCCCCGCCGGCCGCAGCGGGGTGACGATGAGCTCCCGCGCCACGTCGGCTATCACGTCCGCCCGGTCCGGCCGCCCGGCGTCGAACTGGTCGTCGAACAGGAACGCCAGCGAGAACCAGTTCATCAGGACGACCATGTCCTCGGCCGAGGCGTACGGATAGGTGCGGGCGGCGGCCTGCGGCAGGTCCCAGGAGCGGTACTCGTCGAACCCGGCCCGGCTGCGCACCAGTCCCATGTCCCACACCCAGCGCAGATGACGCGCCCGCGCGTACTCCAGATGCTCGCTGACCGGGGTGTTGAAGGGAAGGTCGAACCGGACATCCTGAGACATGTGCTTCCTTTCGGGAGACGGAACGCAGAGTCCCCCCGCCCTGCGAGCGGGCCACCGCGGAGACGACCCGCACATTCGAACTCGACTTCACCGCACGAAAGTTCATTTGGTAAGCGGAACGAGGATGCCCAGATCCTAGATGATCTACACCGGTGCCTGTCGTGATATCCGTTACTGGACAAGCCACTTGAGGCGAACGCACTCCCAAGAGCCCCATGAGGCAATGGATTTACCGTTGATTGAACCCATGGAACCGGGACAGATGCCCAGTACGGGCCGGGGCGCCGCCCCGAGCCCTGCACACAACCCTGACCCTGTGGAGGAGACATGCCGACCGTGCCTGCGGGAGTGGTGGTGCTCGACTGCGTCGAGCCCGAGAAACTCGCCGAGTTCTACCGCGAGTTGCTGACGGCGGAGGTGGTGGACGCCCAGGCCGACCGGGTGGAGATCCGGGCCGCCGACGGCTTTCGGCTGGCGCTGCGCCGGGACACCAACGCCACCGCGCCGAGCTGGCCGCGCCCCGAGAACTTGCTCCAGGCGCACCTGGAGTTCGTGGTCGACGACCTGGACGCCGCGGAACGTCTGATCGTGGGTCTCGGCGGCCGCCCGGTGGGGACGAAGGACGCCGCGGGCCCTCTGGAGGAACGCGGCTACGCCGACCCGGCCGGGCACTCCTTCACCCTGCGCTGCGATGTCCCGGTGGCACCGAAGCTGGGCTGACGCCCGCCGAACGGCCGGGCCCACCGGGGCCGGCCGGGGCTGTCGAGGGCCGCGCCCCGGCGCGCAGAGGCGCCGGGGCTTCGTGTGGTGGGAGGGCCGGGTCAGGCGCTCCCCTTCTCCTGGGCGGGCCAGAAGCCCGTCGAGCGTTCGATGGCCTTGGCACCCGCGCGGTTCACGGCACTGCGCACCACCGCGAAGATGGCGCCCTGGATCGCCGCGGCCAGCAGGATCTCGCCCCATCGGCGGTCCCGGTCCAGCGCGTCGGGGGCGTCGTCCTCGTGCCGGATCAGCTTCCACGTCTTCTGGAACGCGAGCCCCGCCACGGTGCCACTCGTCCAGCCCAACGCGAACCCGACGGGCTTGTACGCCAGGGGCAGCTTCTTCTTGCTCTTCTTCTTCGCCACGTGGATCTCCCAGGTCTGTGCAGGCGTTCGGAAAGGTCCTGTGCCCCACGTTCCCCGTTTTCCGCCCTCGGCACGGCCCGACCGGGCCCGACCGGGGCAATTTCCCACGGTGCGGTGGCAGGGGTGAGCCCCGCCGCGACGGGGGAACGCGGCGGGGCCTGCACCGCGGGTGCCCGCCGGCCGGGGCGTCATGCACACCGAACCGAACAAAATTCGGCCGGGCCTCTCCGGGCCCCTACCAGTCCCCTCTCCGGGCAAGTCCCAGGGTCTTTCGTTTGGATCAGGCCGGACCCCGCGAGCCCGGCCTGATCCACACGAGAGGCCCTAGTCGCGCGGCTCCAGCACGAAGACCGGGATCACCCGGTCCGTCTTCTCCTGGTACTCGGCGTACGGGGGGAACGCCGCGACGGCCCGCTCCCACCACTTTGCCTTCTCCTCCCCGGTCAGCTCACGGGCCGTCATGTCCCGCACGACCTGCTCGTCCCGCAGTTCCACCTGCGGATCGGCCTTGAGGTTGTGGTACCAGACCGGGTGCCGGGGTGCTCCGCCCAGCGAGGCCACCACCGCGTAGCGCCCCTCGTGCTCGATGCGCATCACCGGGGTCTTCCGCAGCTTGCCGCTCCTGGCCCCCCGCGTGGTCAGCAGCACCACCGGCCTGTCCTGCAGGGACGTCCCCTCTGTGCCGCCGGAGCTCTCGTACAGTTCCACCTGGTCGCGCACCCACTGCGTGGGGCTGGGCTCGTACTCGCCCTGAAGAGGCATGCCATCCGTCCCGTCGTTGTCGCGGCCCGTGGCCGGCCCGGTCTCCGGGACGACCGTGGGGCCATGCGGATCAGCTTGTTCCGTACCAGTGTCGACCGGACCGCACATGACCTCCGACGTCATGGCGTCATCGGCGTGTCCACGGCACAGTCATGACCATTCCCCGGACCGAAGCCCTTGAACTCGGACACCCCTGGACCCAGGAGACCCCGCCATGACCGAGCCCACACCGACCCCGGCCACACCGACCCGGACCAGCCCGACCCGTACCGCCCCGCCCACCAGCACCCGCGCCACCGTGGAGGAACTGCTGCGCCGGATCGGTCACGGCGACCCGGACCGCATCGCCGAGCTGTACGCCGACCCCTGCGACTGGCAACTCGACTGGCCGAAGGACGAGCACGGCAGCACCGCGACCCCCTGGATCCGCCACCGGGCCACCCGGGCCGACGCCGCCGCCCACTACCGGGAACTGGCCGCCCACCATGTGCCCGACGCGGCCGCCACCGAGATCGAGCGCATCCTGGTCGACGGCGACGACGCGGTGGTGTTCGGCGAGATCCGGCAGACCGCCCGGCCCACCGGACGCCCCTACCGTGCCCGCTTCGCCCTGCTGCTCACCGTGCGGAACGGCCTGGTCGTCCGCCACCACGTCCACGAGGACAGCCTCTCCGTGCACCGCGCCTTCGTACCGTGGCCACCGGCCGGGTCATAGGCTTTCCGGGTGACCGAACAGGCCCCGAAGCCCTTCCTCTACGTGGCCCTGCGGCGCAACGGCCCGAGTTCCGCATGGCGTCCCCAACTCCTCGTCACGGTACGCCGGATCGCCGCCGAACGGGACGGCGACCACCGGCGCGACATGCTCCACCCCGATCTCACCACCACCACCGACGACGGCTGACGGCCGGCCGCACGGCCACTGCCGCCGTCCGAACGGCGCCTGCTGTCAGGGGCGTTCCAGCGGCTGCCGCAGTCCGCGCGCTGTCTGCTGTGGCACACCGAGGTCGAGTCCGAACCGCTCCACGTCGCCGCCGGGCTGCTCGCCCTGGACGAGGAGGGCGCCCGCATCGAACTGCGCCGCTCCCAGGAGCGGTTGCGCGACGAAGTCCTCCAACTCCATGGGGAACTCGCCCCCGAGCAGGAGTGCCGACGCTGTCTGCGCCTGCTGGAGGTGACCTACCGGCGAGCGGGCACCGAAATCGAGCCGGACCTGCGCACCCACCTGGAGAGCTGCGCCCACTGCCGGCACGCGGCGGGCCAACTCACCTGTTTCACCAGCGGACTCGGTACGGCCCCGGCCGAGGCGGTCCTGGGCTGGAGCGCACGGGAGTACACGGAGAGCAGGGCACGGGCGGCCGATGTCACCGACGAGTCGGCCGCCGAGGAGCGGCCGTCGCCCGGGGGCGTCATCGGTGCGGCGTTCCCCGGCCCCGCCGACGGACGTTTGGAAACGGCGGGCGATCCGTTCGCCGTGCCCGCGGGCAAGCCCCCGGCGGTGGCGGGCGAGTCGTTCACGGAGGCGGGGACACCGGTCCCGCGCCTCCCCACCGAGGCACCCCGCACCGCGCCCACCAACTCCGCGGCCCCCACGGTGCCCCCGATACCGAGCACCGCCCCGGCCACCGCCGCCCCGACCACCTCCGCGCCCACGGCTTCCCGGTCCGGTGCCCGCTCCCGGCGGCGCGCGGCCTCCCGTACCGGTCCTCGCGGTGCCGTGCTCCGCGCCGGTTCCCGTGTCGCCCGGAAGGCCGCCCGCCGGGCCGCGCGTCGGCGCAACCTCGCCGCCGGCATCCTCACCGTCAGCGGGCTGGTCGTCCTCCCGCTGGTGCTGTGGACCACGGACGGTTTCGGCGACGCCGCCGCACGGGGCGCCGACCGTCCCTCCGAATCCCCCGGCGCAGCCGTGGCAGCCCGCCCGGCGACCCGTCGTGGTTCCGCTCCGGAGAAGTGGCAAAGGGTGCCCTGCGCGGCCGGTTGCACAACACCGCCTCCGGCCTGTGCGTCGGTGTCGTCGGCGGACGGGCGGTGCCCCCAGCACCGGACCCCGCTCTCCGATCCGGCATCATCCCGACGAAAGACCCTGGGTGGACCGGGCCGGTCGGACGCTCACAGTTCCTCCGCCAGCCCCAGCTCGGCCCAGATGGTCTTGCCCTCGGCGGTGTGTCTGCTGCCCCACCGCCGGGTGAGCTGGGCGACCAGGAGCAGCCCCCGGCCGCCCTCGTCCCAGGTCTTGGCACGCCGCAGGTGCGGGGCGGTGTGGCTGGCGTCGGACACCTCGCAGATCAGCGTCGACGCGTCGCAGATCAGCCGGAGCCGGATCGGCGGCGCGCCGTAGCGGATCGCGTTGGTGACCAGCTCGCTCACCACCAGCTCGACGGTGAACGACACGTCGGTCAGCGCCCACACGCCCAGCTGATCGAGGACCTGTTTGCGAACCAGCGAGACGAGCGCCGGGTCGGCCGGGATGTCCCAGGTGGCGACCCGGGAGGACGGCAGCCCGCGGGTACGGGTCAGCAGCAGCGCCACGTCGTCCGTGGCGGGACCCGGAGGGAGCATGGCGTGCAGGACACGGTCGCAGGCCTCGTCGAGAGCCCCGGAGGCCGCGTGGGACAGGGCGTCGCAGAGCATATGAAGGCCCGCGTCCGTGCCGCCTCCCCGGACGTCGACAAGACCGTCCGTGTAGAAACCCAGCACACTGCCCTCAGGCAGCTCCAGCTCCACGGACTCGAAGGGAAGCCCGCCCAGGCCCAGCGGCGGCCCGGACGGCATGTCCAGTATGCGGACCGGTCCGTCCGGCGGGACCAGGACCGGTGGCGGATGCCCCGCCCTCGACAGGGTGCAGCGCCGTGACACCGGGTCGTACACCGCGTACAGGCAGGTCGCACCGACCTCGCCGGGGCCGGCGTCGCCGCCCGACTCGTGCGAGAGGTGCAGGACCAGGTCGTCGAGGTGGGTGAGCAGTTCCTCCGGGGCCAAGTCGATGTCGGCGAGGGTGCGGACGGCCGTACGCAGCCGGCCCGTCGTCGCCGACGCCTGGATGCCGTGGCCGACGACGTCCCCCACCACCATGGCCACCCGCATCCCGGACAGCGGGATGACGTCGAACCAGTCGCCGCCCACGCCGGTGCGCGCGGCCGGCAGGTATCGGGAGGCGGCGTCCACCGCCGCGGTCCGGGGCAGGCCGCGGGGGAGCAGGCTGCGCTGGAGGGTGAGGGTCGTTTCGCGTTCGCGGGAGTAGCGGCGGGCGTTGTCGATGCAGACGGCCGCACGCGCGGTGATCTCCTCGGCCAGCAGCACGTCGTCGTGGGTGAAGGGCTCGGGATGCCGGAAGCGGGTGAAGGCCGCGACGCCGAGGGTGACACCGCGGGCCCGGAGGGGGACGGACAGCAGCGAGTGGACACCGAACTCCCGGACCTGCCGGGCGTGGGCGTCGTCGACCGCGAGCCACGGATCGAGATCACCGGAGGGGACCGAGGCGACGACGCTGTGGCCGGCGATCAGGGAGTCGGCCTGGGGTGCGGCGGCCGGGTAGACGACCACCTCGCCCGGGTCGGTGACCGACTCGGGGCTGCCCGCCGTGCGGGACCGATGGGTGAGCCGGCGCAGCGAGACCGGCAGAGTGAGCGGACCGGTGGGGTCGGCACCCTGGCCGTGCTCGAGCAGGTCGACGCTGACGAAGTCGGCGAGCGCGGGGACACAGACCTCTGTCAGTTCCTGCGCCGTCCGGGTGACGTCGAGGGTGGTGCCGATGCGTATGCTGGCCTCGTTGACCAGCTGCAGCCGTGCCCGCGCCCTGTTCTGCTCGGTGAAGTCGTGGGCCGTCACGCAGACACCGACAATCCGGCCGGAGTCGTCGGTGAGCGGTGCGATCCGGGCCAGCCAGGCGTCTTCGCGGCTCTCTCCGCGGACCCGCAGACACGTCTGCACGTCGTGGCCCCGGCCCGTCCGCAGTACCTGGCGCATGTGCTGCTCCAGCTCCCTGTCCCGGGGCCGGCCGCCGATGTCGCCGGGCTGCAGACCGCGCAGATGGGTGGCCGGCAGCCCGAGGAGCTCCGCCATCGCGTCGTTGGCACCGTGCAGGCGCAGGTCCTTGCCGAAGACGACGGTGGCGCACGGGGACTGGAGCATGGCCGCCCAGAGCAGCGGATCGCCGGCCGGATCGGTGTCGCCGGACCGCAGCGGGGCGACGGCCAGCCAGTCGTCGGCCTCACCGTCCTCCGGCCGACCGCGGTGGGCGAGCAGCCACACGGTGACGGTGCAGCCGTCCCGGTGCCGGAGCGCGAGCGTGCCACTCCAACGCGTTTCGCCCGGCGGCCGGGGCGCCTGCGCCCCGTCGGCGAGCAGGCGGGCCGCCGGGCGGCCGACCACGTCCTCGGCCCGGTGGCCCAGCAGCCGCTGGGCGCCCTCGTTCCACCGGGTGACGGTGCCGTCGGCGGCGATGACGGCCCGAGCCGTCACCGGATCGTCGAACGGATCGTCCGCCCTCATCGTCGCCACTCCATCGCGCACACTCACCGTGAACCGGTCGATCACCAGAGTTCCACCCTAGTGCGTCCGAGGCGGGTATGGACCGGAACCCCGTCCGGGCGGGGGGTCGCGGGCGGGCCGCGAGGGGCGGGAGCAACGCCTGAGACGGTCGACGGGAGCCTGTCCCGGCCCCCGCCCCCGGCCCCGGCCCCCGGCCCCGGCCCCCGGCCCCGGCCCCGGCCCCCGGCCCCGGCCCCGGCCCCCGGCCCCGGCCCCGGCCCCCGGCCCCGGCCCCGGCCCCCGGCCCCGGCCCCGGCCCCCGGC